>JAASSU010000006.1 GCA_021767705.1 Bacteroidota bacterium
AACAAAACCTGGTCTGGGATAAACCACTTTCCTGCCATAGTTCAATGGCCAGGTACATCTCTTCTTTGCTATACTTCTGATTTTTTCGCATGGCGCGAAGGTAGGGCCAGGCGGTTCATCTGGCAAGACGAGGTTGGTTGAGGGGATACCAACATGCTATAAATCCAATAGCCGCCGTGGCTCTGTGGATAGGAACACAGATGAAATGAAAATTACGTACTTTTATCAAGCGACAGTGGAAGCGGCTACTGTATTTATAGCTTTCCGTTGGCAACCATTTAAAAACGACACTGCATGACATTAATAACATCTTGGATAGGAGTTGACGATAAGAAAGAAGGAAAATCAGTAGCTTCTATCTACATTGCATCTGATAGCAGATATAGTTGGGGAAATGCAGGAAAATATGACTATGGAATTAAAGTGTTTGGTTCAACAAGATTTCCAGAGATTTTCGGATTTTGTGGAGATGTTTTATTTCCTTCAATTGTACTTGGACAAATAATACCTCAAATAGATTCAGGATTAATACTTGACGATTCTGATAATGGAGAAACAAAAAATAAAAAAGTGTTCGAATTTATTTCTTCTTCATTAGAATCATACCCTAAGGAATTTTTAGGAGGGACTTTTACTATTTTACATGCAACAAGGATTGATAAAGAATTTAGATGTTACAAAACGTCGTACAATTCTAAAAAACAATTAGAGAATGAAGAAATCACTTTGCCGAGAATTTCAACTAAAATATATAGTGGAGGTTCTGGAAAGGAGGAGTTTGATACAAATTGGTTAAAATGGGAAAGTGAAAAGCATAATGACCATAGAACAAGTAGAGGTGTATATCATTGCTTGTACAAAACACTTAAAGAAATTAAAGACCCGCGAACAGGTGGATTACCTCAAATAGTTGGATTGTACCGAAATAAAAATTCAAGACTATTTGGGATTATTGAAAATGATAAAAAGTATATTTACGGTAAAGAAAGTTCCGAGGATATAAATTCGACAAGAATTGAATGGAGAAACGAAAATTTTGAGCGAATGAATCCAGAGACATTGAAAATATTAGAGGGAGCGCAAAGGCAACCCTCATAAAGAAGCAACTCCCTGACTCTCCACAAATCGAAAGATATATGAACAAAATTTGGGGAGGTCGAGGTGTCTGGTAGTTGGATAGAAATATTTGACTACCATCAGGGTATTAAAAAGCCAACTGTGGTGTAATTAGATAGCACATCCATGACTAAATGGAAGGACCTGGGGCGGATCCAGGCGGCTTTTTGAAAATTGAAATGATTGAAAACAAGGAAAAACGGTTGGCAATAATTAGGGATTAATCACAGTATGATCCGGGGGACTCTACTGTGATTATCCCAGTGCTTGCCCCGTGGAATCTCTTCTATTCAATGGGGTTTACCCCTTGGGATCTCTTTTATTCCATCGGGGTTGAACCAACCTAAAGGTAGCTCATCCTGGAGCTGTGTATTTTCAATATTTCTTTTTTTGTCGGTTCGGCTTTTTGAGAGCCCGTTTCAATAAGTGGAAAACGTTTATTATGGTTGTTTTTTGTTTGGGTTTAGCCATTTCTTTTTGTTTTTTCAATGTTTTGATTGCCTTATCTTGGTTTGGAGCATAGGATACCCGTCACGCAGGTGCGTGGATTTTTTTTCTGATCCGATAATTAGTCGCTCTTTTATGCAACACTACTGCACCTTGCAGGTGGTTCTTTATTTTTTGACCAATGTCCGTAAGTGAGCAGAACACCCTGTTTGCATGTGGAGCAAATGTTAATGTCCTTACCATAGACCAGCAGGATAACATCCCGGCAAAGTAATTTACCATTCTTTTCTGGTTTTTTGGCTTTTAAGGTTTTACGAATGCTTTTCAGGCATTCTTTCTTAACCCTTGTGGACAAGAAGCCGTAATGCCTGATGCGTACAAAGCGATACGGGACAATATGGCATAAGAACCGGCGGATAAATTTTTCACCGGGGATCTCCAGGTACTTCTTTTTATCACCATCGTTCCGGTCAAGGTAGGTAAACCCTACATGAGTTGTGGTGATTTTCTTTATCCGGTAATTGCTGATGGCAATCTTGTGGGTGTACCTTCCCAGGTATTCCAACACCGTTTCAGGCCCTTTGAAAGGTTCTTTGCAGTGAACCACCCAGTTGGTGTTGTATAACTGGTCTTTTAGTTTGTACCACTGTTTTTTCTGCTTGTACAAACCGGCTTTTCCATTTAAATCCAACTGCTTGCTTTTGTAAAGTTCGTGGAGGTGGAACAGGAACTTTCCACGGAACTTACGGGCTACATTGGGTGTGTAAAACAAAAAATCGCTGTTGCCTTTGCTTTTCTTCCACTGCTGGCGGGTATCAATGCCCCCTGCCGGGACAATGCAATGCAAGTGTGGGTGGTACAGCAATTTTTGCGTCCATGCCCCGTTACAAATTTTATATCTTTACTCTATGAATAATTGGTACTATATCTATGTTTTAATTTCACACAAGGACAAACAACTATACACTGGTTATACGTCCAATCTTCAGAATAGAATTAGAATGCACCAAACTGGAAAAGTACCAGCTACAAAACCCCGTTTACCTGTAGAGTTGATATATTCAGAAGCATCTCTGAATAAGGACGATGCTATAGCCAGGGAGAAATACCTAAAATCTGGGATGGGGAAACGCTATTTAAAAAACAGGTTAAAAAATTATTTGCAGGATTTGTAACGGGGCAGGTGTGCAAAATAGCGATCATCCCGGTTTTGGCCATCATGCTTTGCCTGGGGTCATGAGCAAACTCATCAATCGTTTGCCATGCCGCTTTAAAAAGCAGGTTGTAGAGCAGTTTTTGATTACGGATAAACAACACTCTTAGTTCAGATGGCACTGTAAAAACGACATGAAAATACTTTACGGGAAGCAAGTCATATTCCCGTTCAAGTATCCACTTTTCTTTATTGATGCCCTGGCATGTAGGACAATGCCGGTTCCCACAGGAGTTGTAGTGCTTTTTGGTTTCACCGCAATGGGTACATACCTTCCAATGCCCGCCCATTTGTTTAGTCCTGCATTTTTGGATGCTATCCACCACCCCAAGCTGATAGCTGCTCAACCGGTGGTTTTGCTGATATGCGGGCATGAACCTTTCCAGCACATCAGCAATGCTCAGGCCTCCCATTTGTCGATGGGGCTAAAGGCATGTTCGAGGGGCACCTGGCTGATGTGTAGGTATATCATGGTGGTCAGTACCGAAGAGTGCCCCATGAGGTATTGCAGGGTTTTGATGTTCATGCCGTGCTCTATGCAATGGGTGGCAAAGCTGTGCCGTAAAATATGCATATTGACTTCTTTGCGTATCCCGGCCTTTTTCACCGCCGCGGCCAAAGCGTGCCGGAGGCCTTCGCTGCTCATAGGCTGGCTTTTGTAGCACCCGTTGAAAAGGTAGGTTTTTGGGCGGCAGGTGGTGTAATACTCGCGCAACTCCTGTAGCACCTTTGGGGATAAAACCGTGTGGCGGTCCTTATTGCCTTTGCTTTTTAAGATGCGTATCCTGCACTGGCCATCTTTGGTGTCAATATCCTCAGGGGTAAGCCTGATGAGTTCGCCCCTGCGCAGCCCGGAAGAATACATCAACCGGAACATCACCCGGTGCTTTTGGTTGCTGCAGGCGTTGAACAGGTCGCTAAGCTCTTCGCGGCTGAGGATTTGGGGCAGTGATTTTTCTTCCTTGGGGTAAGGGATGGCCATGGCTGTTCCTTCATCGCCAAGCACATGCTGGTAGTACCACCGGATACCGGCCACATAGATTTTGATGGTCCGCCAGTTGCGCTCTTTTTCGGTTTTTAAATCATGAAGGAAATCAATGATTTGATCCACATCGAGGTTTTCAGGTAACTCATTTAAAAAGTTCATCAATCCTTCGATGCTCCGGATGTAGTTTTTGACCGTCTGTTCGGTCCGGTTGGCCACCCTTAGTTGCTGCTTAAAATTTTTTAGCACGCTTTTTCCATGTTCAGATGAAGAAAACCTTGTATCTTCATGCTGGATTTTTTGGTCTTTCATACGTATAAGTTTTGGTTAAATAATTTCTTATACGAACAGACTGGCTTAAAGCTACCTTTAGGTTGAGTTCAACACGCGGTCATAAAACATTGGGGGTGAATTGGTTATTTGAGCTTCGGTTCTCGTATCAAAGTCTGTTGTACCTTGATAGTGAAGTAGCTCCGTCCTCCCCAACGTTTCATACCGCCAAACCGTTGGCGTTCATTGTAAGAGACACAGAAACATTTTCAGAATATTAAGAATTTTGTTACTTTTAAAATTCTTAAAATGGATATGAAATGAGTAAAACAAAGTTAAATGTAAATGAGTTAGAAATTGTTCTTTACAAACAAAATGAAGAAGAATATATCTCATTGACTGACATGGCTAAATTCAGAGATTCTGAAAGAACAAATTACATCATTCAGAACTGGATGCGGACACGAAACACAATTGAATTCTTAGGACTCTGGGAACAATTAAGGAATCCAAATTTTAAAAGCATCGAATTCGATGCCTTTAGAAATGAATCAGGATCCAACAGTTTTACGCTTACTCCAAAAAAATGGATTGAAGCAACAAATTCAATAGGGATAATTTCAAAATCTGGCAGATATGGCGGGACTTATGCGCATAAAGACATTGCCTTTGAATTTGCATCATGGATAAGCCCGACATTCAAACTTTATTTGATTACTGAATATCAAAGACTGAAGGAAATTGAAACAAATCAATATAATCTTGAATGGAATGTTAAAAGGATTTTGAGCAAAACAAATTACCATATTCATACAGATGCAGTTAAAAACTTTATTATTCCGGATAAGAACTATGAAAAAGACAAAGAATGGATAGCATACGCAGAAGAAGCTGATTTGTTAAATGTTGCTCTTTTTAACTGTACTGCAAAAGATTGGAGAGAAGTAAATCCAGATTTAGCAAAAAAATCTCTGAACATAAGAGATATTGCCAGTATAAACGAACTTGCAATTTTATCGAATCTTGAAACTTTAAATGCTCAAATGATTAAAGAAAAAATAAATAAGACTGATAGGTTCATAAAATTGAGAGAAATAGCAAGATATCAATTGACAGTATTGAACGAGAAGGATTTTATGAAAGCATTGAAGAAACTGAATGACAATATTTACATCGAAAAAATGAAAAGGCTTGAAGAATAAACAACGAAACGCCAACAAATGGTCAAACTGCATGCGGGGTGATGAATAAAATTGGAACTTTCGAACTTTTAATTAACTTTGGTAACGGTTGATACTGAAGTGCTTCGAAAACCCGCACGACAGTTTGCCATAGAACGTTGGCGGTAATTAAAAAATAGAAAACACCATTGATATATCTTGCTCTCGATACGAATATTTGGCTCTATTTAGCAAATGGACTAGATCCTGTTTCAAATAAGGATCATGGAAACCTTCATTTCGAATTACTTGACAAATTGCGAGATTTTGTCAATCGTCATGAAATGACAATCCTCATAAACGAGGTGATTATAAAGGAATGGGAAAGAAATAAAGAACATACCAAACATCGAATAGATAAGCTTAAACGGAAAGCAGACAATCCCAAGCAAGCTTTCTCCGAAATAAAAAGATATGTAAATAGCAATGTTATCGATATCGAAAAAGAATACATCGAAGGGCTTAAGAAGGACATTGAATTAAATGAACAGCATATAACTAACGTTGAGAAGTTCTTAATAGAGGAGTGCCATCCAGTGCCAATTTCAGATGAGCTAAAACTTAAAATTTTCAACCTATCAATTTCAGGTAAAGCACCTTTCCACAACAAAAAGAATAACATCGCAGACGCATCCATTTTATTATCTGTCGTGAATTATCTCGATGGGCTTTCAATTATCGAAGATAATCAGGTAATTTTCGTTTCAAATAATACTGAGGATTTTACAGACGGTAAGAATAAGGATGGGTTCCATCCTGATATCCAAAAAGAACTAAAAAATAGGGATATTAAATACCAGAGAGTGCTCCCATCCGCTTTAGAACTGAGCGAAACGATTCTTGCACAAATAGAAGAGTTTAGAAAACATGAGGCATGGTTAGAATCAGTATCGTTTGGCTGTATCTCTGAACTATGCGTCCATTCGGAAAATTTCACTCCTTGGGGATATTTAGATAAAGAACTAGAAGTAAAATACGAGTCAGAGGAAACTATTGACCCAAATCAATTAGACTTAAATGGGGTATCCGATCAACGCCCGTAGTTTAATTTGTAAAATAGTAAAAACCTCATGTCTAGATAGTTATAGAAACGATTAAGATTATTAACTTATTGACATGCATAGTTTTATCTTTTAACGGGAGAAGATGAGATACCCCATTTAGACTTATTTCCAAAGTTGTCAAGGACGCCAAGAGAAAGTAAAAAAATCAGATTAGGAGATTGTGTGATTTGTTCTTCATCACATTTAGTTTGCCCTGAATGTGATGCGTTGATCTGTGTTGATGAAGAAACAGAAAAATTTAATTGTTCAGAATGCCAAATAAAATTGCAAATCGTCTATGGCGCAAAACCTTATATTCTTGTTTACGACTTGAAAATAGAATAGAATGAAAAATAAAAACGCCCTACAATATATAGGAATATGAGCGGTGCGCTCCCGTATAGCTATCGGGAACCCAGCGAGTATTCCCGGTTGAACAAAATCCCCAGCCTGCCGCCGCCTGAAAGATGGAATATCCTATGCATTTTACGACGGTTTTGTATGTTTTGGAAGGTGTTTTTCGAAGAAGAAGAAATAAGATACAGGATAATTTCCGGCCCTTTTGTTTGATTCTCAACGATGCCAACCCCTGTTTTTTAGTGTTTTTTCGGTTTCAGACAATACACGTTTGGTTCGCAGAAAACGCGAACACGTACTAAATCAATCATGAACAGGCAGCAAGTAACAAAGACGGCAGGTGCCCAGCGGGTGAGCGGATGCGCACGAATCCTTTGGGCAATACATGCTGGCAGAACCGCCGCAGGAACTCTTCGCCTTTCATCCTGACCGGTTTTTTTGGACCCGGCCGCGGTAGTCTTTGGCAATAAAAGTCACATGCGCCTTGTCAATATCCATTATCCGCTGGTTGCTGATCGCCAACCGGTGGGTGTATTGCCCCAGGTACTGGATTACATGGCCGGCTTTGGCCATGGGCGGTTCGCTGTGAACGACCCAGGGCTTGTTGTAAGCTTCCTCGATATGGGGAGCAAACGCACCCGGTTTATCCAGCTTGCGGAGTATGCGCTTTAAGCTGTCCAGGAATTTGCCCTTGAAAGTGGTGCTGAGTTGGTGTACCGGATACAGGTAACGGCAATTCTTGCCAATAGCCTTCCATTTCCCTTTCAACGAATAGGATAACCGGAAGCTTGGTGTCCTGTTTTAATGAGGGCAACGCAATGGCTTTTTTGTTCATGCCCAGCAAGTGGTAATAATAGCGCAAGCCATAGGCCATGTGTTTAAAGCTGCTGCGCGAAGGTGGTTTCGGGTCGCGGGCCAGGGCCACCAGGTATCCATTAATCTCGTCCTCGCTGACCTGTTCGGGCAGCCGGTTAAAATGAATGACAAACAAGGCAATCCGGCGTGAATAGTTGTCCATGGTGCTTTTGCTTTGCCCACGCAAGGTCACTTGCTGAGAAATCTTCTTCAGCATGGTTTCGAACTCCGGAGCGGCATCAACGGCCTGTTCCAAAACAGTGTAAGAATTTCTCTTTCGCATATCTGTAAAATTTTATGGTTAAAATCTACAGGTATACGTAAACCAGAACAGAAATGATTTTTAGTATCTTTGAAAAGCTATCCCGCTTTTGCGGGATTTAGTTCAATATCGGGTTGACGTACAGAAAATATTACATATTTGATAAAAATTACTGACAGGGCTAATATTCAATCTATTTTTGCGCGATTCATTTATTTTTCCCATCTTTACGAATATGAAAAAAATAGACATTATGCACTACCACCTGAAGCCCGGTGGAGTAACGAAAATCATTCAGTCGCAAATTGAAAGTCTGCAAAAGCAGGGTGATTATGAGATCAGACTTCTTTGTGGTGAATGCCGCGACCCTGAAACTTATGAAAAGATGGGTGTTGAACTGATTATTGATGAGGCCTTAAACTACGCTGATTTCAAAGAAAAGGATGAAAATGCGATCAGTAAAAACATTCAAAATGTAAAAGAGGTGGCTGAGAAGCTGCTCGAAAAGGATCGTATTATCCATTTTCATAACCTTAACCTGGGCAAAAACCCGTATTGGATGATTGCTATCAACGAATTGGTGGGCCAAGGCTTCCTGGTTATTAACCATATCCACGACTTTTCTGAAGATCGGAAAGAGAACCAGGATTTCATCAACCGGATTGTAGAAAAGCATGCCGGACTGGATGTGAAACAAGTGATGTATCCGGGAGCCGACAACTACCATATCGCTACCTTAACGCGCCACGACTATGAGCGGGTGAAACAAAATGGCACTTCTGAAAAACAAATCCATTACCTCCCCAACCCTATCAGCCAGAAGGAAGTAATCCCGGCCTCATCCAATGAAACCAGGGACCAGGTTTATGCCGACCTTGGGTTAGACAACAACAAAGGGCTTGTTACATACCCCGTAAGGGGCATCCGCAGGAAAAATATCGGGGAGTTTATTTTGCTGGCGCATATGTTCGGCAATCGCGCCAATTTCGTCATCACCCTTCCACCCGAAAACCCCGCAGAAAAAAAACAGTATGATCGCTGGAAACAGTTTTGCGATGAAAAGCAAATTCCGGTCACTTTTGAAGCCGGACAAAAAACAGATTTTATCAACCTTATCACGTCTTCAGACTTTTGTATCACCACCAGTATTCGCGAAGGGTTCGGAATGGTTTTTCTGGAACCATGGATGATGTCGACACCGGTGATGGGGCGCAACCTGAAAAATATCACTAAAGACCTGGTTAAGGAAGGGATCTCCTTTCCGGGATTATACAACTTTATCCGCGTTCCTGTTAAAGGCGACCTGGTGGATTTTGCGGAGCTGAAGTTCGAGCAGCAGAAAAAAGTAATCAACCAGATTATTGAAGATAAAATGCTGGCAAATATTATTTTTGTATCCAATTCACACTTAAAAAAGATGTTCCAGCCGGTAACGCAGAACATCCTTAGTGAAAATCAGGACATAATAAAAAACAAATTTTCAATTGCATCCTATGGGGCAAGACTTGAGAAACTATATCGGGCAATTACTGGATAATCAAAGCCCGGTATTGCCATCTGAAACGGGAGTAAAAGAGCAAATCACATCAAGGCCGGAGCTGAAAGTGGTGATTTTTGACATCTATGGCACCTTGCTGGTATCTTCATCTGGCGATGTGGAACAGTCGGACTTTAATATTAAAAACCTGCAGCGTGCTTTAATTGATGCGGGCTACATTATTTTTGACGATATTCCGCAAGGTGCTTTCAGGTTTATGATCGACGATTTTAAATACACGATATTAGAACATCACAAAAAGAAAAAAGCCAATGGAATTCCATTTCCGGAAATTAATATCAGCAATGTATGGAATGATGTGCTTGAGCGGGCTGAAGATAAAGTCTGGATAAAAAAGGGAGAGCAGGCATGCATCAAGCAATTTGTTATCACTTTCGAAGTCCTTAGCAATAAAGTTTACCCGATGCCCGGAATGCAGGAAATTATCAACGACTTCAAAAAGATGGGAATCCCGTTGGGCATTGTTTCCAATGCTCAGTTTTACACGCCGCTCATTATGAATCACTACCTGAACAATGAATCGGGTGAAGAGATGGTCCCTCCTTTTGATCCCGATCTGACGGTTTTTTCTTTTAAGCTCGGAAAAGGAAAACCCGACAGTTTTCTTTACGAAAGCCTGATTCCTGCGCTGAAAAAGAAATACAACGCCAAACCATCTGAGGTGCTTTTTGTTGGCAATGATATGCTGAATGATGTTTATGCCGCCAACAAAGCCGGGTTTAAGACAGCACTCTTTGCTGGCGACAAGCGATCACTAAGGTGGCGCGAAGATAAAGTGGGCGATCTAAAGCCGGATTTGATCATCACGGATTTACAACAACTAAAGAAAGTAATAAAAAAATGAACATTCATCACCTGAATATAGGTATCATACATTCGCTGGTAGGAAAAAACGATGGCGTTTCCATTGTGATTGACCAAACGGTGAATGCCATGGTCGATTATCTCGATGTGGAATTGGGAAATATCTTCTTCCTTGCTGCACATACTTCACCACGGTTCAATGCGGTGACCGACGAAGTGTTTTGGCACAAGAATGATATTCATAAAACCATCATTAAAGGATTCAATGAAAATCCTCCCGACGATCTTGAGCCGATGATCCTCGAGCATGCCAATTATGCCAAAGAGGTCATCAAAAAATGGGTGAATGAAAATGAAATTGACCTGATCATTTCGCACAATACTTCTCACCCTTACAATTTTATTACGGCTGTAGGGCTGGGGCTTTATTTTGAAGAGCTGAAAGCCCAAAACTATGTATGGCCCAAGCAGTTGGTTTGGTGGCACGATAGTTATATGGAAAGGGATTTATTCAGTCAACCTAATCCGGTTATAAAGAAATATTTAAAATACCTCCCCGGCACTTACGTGGATGGTATTGTTTGTATCAATAATCAGCAAGTGGATATGGCTAAAAAGGTATTTAGTCAGTTTAATAATCGCAGGCTCGATCAGTTTTTTAAAGACCGGGTGGTGATTATTCCAAACACAAACAGTATCGATTGGCCATGGGAAGAAATGGACTGGACAGAAAACGATATTGTCTATCCACCACAAAACAACTACAACGACACGTTTCTGGAAGATATAGGCCTCATCGAAGCCATCAAAAAGGAAGGGTTCATGCTTGAAGATACGATTATCCTGCTTCAGCATACCCGTGTGGTTCCGCGCAAGAAAATTGAGGTTGCCCTCGACTTTGCTTACATGCTCGAACAAAAATTCAAAGAAAACGGAACAAACAAATGCCTTGCTTTGGTTGTGAGCGGCCACTCGGGAGACGAGCAGGTAGCCTACAAAAAATTCCTTTGGGAGTATTATCACAAGAAAAAAATAAAAAATCCCGACTCGCATGTGGTGCTGATTTTTGGAGAAGGACACATCCTGTCGCACCGCGATATTATCGTAGACAGGAAGTATTATAAATTTGCTGAAATTCCACAGGTGATTGCGGCACACAACGGACTTGCCTCTTACTTTAGTGAAATAGAAGGGTTTGGAAACAACCTTCTTGAAGTGATTGCCAGCGGATTGCCGGCCGTAATCAATAAATATGATGTTTATAAAACAGACATCGAACAATACGGTTTTCATTTACCTGCCGTGGAAGATAATCAGCTAAATGAAGAAGTAGTAGAGGAGGCTTATAAAATACTGACCGACCCGGTTTACCACAATAAAGTGGTAAAGCACAACCTGGAAGTTCTTTATCGCAACCTGGAACACCGGATTATTGCCGATAAATTACGACCGTTAATTACTAAACTTTTTACGCAAATAATAAACTAATAAATTTACAACTATGGGAGACTTTTATCAGAGCGGCCTGATTACTACGCTGCATAACCTGCGCAATATTAACTATGAAGAGATGGAGGAAAAGCTGGTGAAATTCTCCAGGAAGCGCCCGATGGCCCTGGTTATACCCAGCCTCTACTCCGAACTGCAAGGGGAAGCGCTTCCCCGTATTGTAGAAAAGATCAAAGAAATACCTTATCTCAATGAAGTGGTTATTGGTCTTGATCGCGCAAACAAGGAGCAGTTCGAAGATGCCCGGCGCTACTTTTCACAGTTGCCTCAGCAGCACCGCATCCTTTGGCACGACGGCCCTCGGTTAAGGAAAATGGATCAGCAATTGAAAGACCATCAGATTGCACCCAACCAGATGGGAAAAGGACGTAATGCCTGGTATTGTTTTGGCTACCTGATTGCCGCCGAGCGCTCAGAAGCTATTGCCCTCCATGACGCTGACATCCTGACTTATGATAAAAATATGCTGGCCCGGCTTTTCTATCCTGTGGTCGATCCTACGTTTAACTACCGCTTCTGTAAAGGGTTCTACTTCCGCTCTGATGGCGAAAAAATCAACGGGCGTGTAGCCAGGCTTTTGGTAACACCACTGCTCAGGGCGCTCAAGAAAATATTTGGGCCTTTAACATTCCTCGAATACCTTGACAGCTTCCGGTATCCGCTGGCAGGAGAATTTTCGATGCGTACCGATGTTGTAAAAACCATCCGCATACCCAGCGACTGGGGCCTCGAAGTGGGCATTTTATCAGAAGTGGAACGGCTCAACTCCACTAACCGGATTTGCCAGGTGGAAATTGCTGACCGCTACGACCACAAGCATCAGCCATTATCACCCGATGATCCTACAAAAGGTCTATCGCGAATGAGTATGGACATCACACGTGCCATTTATCTCAAGATGTCGCAAAACGGAATCGTATTTACCCGCTCGATGTTCCGATCCATCAAATCGACCTATTACCGTATCGCTCTTGAGTTTGTGGAGCGTTATGATAACGATGCCGTATTAAACGGAATGCGCTACAACCGCCACAAAGAAGAAATGACTGTGGATCTTTTTGCTAACAATGTTTATACCGCCGGAATCGACGTGCTCGAAAAACCCGACCACGGAGCATTTATCCCGAGTTGGAAAAGAATTAAATCAGCCTTGCCGGGATATATGGAAGAATACTACGAAGCGGTGGAAAAAGATAATCAGTAAGGCTGCAATGAGGGAATTTTATACAGGATAATTGCCTTCAGAGTCCTACACTCTTCTGGCAATTCAATGATCTGCTTTTATCATTTGTTGACGAACCATAAAAAAACATCTTATGAATACCGGAGATCTGAATACACTTAAAAAATCACTTTCCGAAAGGTTAAAGTTTATCTATGAAAACCATGATACTAACGAAATACTGGAAAGAACACTCGATTTAATTTCAAAATACGAAAAGGAGATAAAATCCGGTGACAAGAAGTGGGACGAAAAAGAAGTGGTTCTGATAACCTATGGCGACAGCATTGTAAAGGACGGCGAAAAATCGCTCAAAACCCTTGAGCGGTTCAGCAAGACCTACTTTGATGAGGCGGTTTCACTGATACATATCCTTCCGTTCTTTCCCTACAGTTCTGATGATGGTTTTTCTGTGATTGATTATTACAAGGTGAGAGAAGACCTTGGGAACTGGGAAGATATTGAATCGTTGAAAAAGCATTTTGATTTGGCAGCCGATTTGGTCATCAATCATATCAGCAGCAAATCGAAGTGGTTCCAGAATTTCCTTCAGGGTAAAGATCCCGGCAAGGATTATTTCATCACCGAGAATCCTGATAAAGATTTGTCAAAAGTGGTAAGGCCCAGAAGCACGCCTTTGCTGACTTCCTTTGAGACTACTGAAGGCAAAAAGCACGTCTGGACCACCTTTAGTGACGACCAGATCGATCTTGATTTCCATAACCCGGAAGTTTTCCTGGAGATGTTTGAAATCCTCTTGTTCTACCTCTCTAAAGGCATCAGGGTCATCCGAATGGATGCGATTGCATTCCTCTGGAAAGAGGCAGGCACCTCATGCCTGCACTTGCCACAGACACATGAGGTGGTAAAGCTTTACCGCGATGTTTTTAACTACCTCGGCCCCGACTTCGTGCTGCTAACCGAAACCAATGTTCCTAATAAAGAAAACCTTTCCTATTTCGGGGATGGCGACGAGGCGAATATGATTTACCAGTTTAGTTTACCACCCTTGTTGCTCTACAGCTTTTTTTCCGAGGACTCTCACTTCCTTAATGAGTGGGGCTCCACACTTCCTGAGCCTCCTGAAGAAGCCACCTACTTCAATTTTACAGCCAGCCACGACGGCATCGGCGTAAGGCCGCTGGAGGGTATTGTTCCTGAAAAGCAGAAGCAACAGCTTTTTGAAAACATTAAAACCCTTGGCGGGAAAATCAGCACCAAATCTAATTCAGACGGAACAACCAGTCCGTATGAGATGAACATCACTTACCTCGATGCTCTTAAAATTACTAAATACGCAAACGCGGAGCAGCAGGTGCAAAGGTTCATCAGTTCACAAACAGTTATGGCTGCTTTTAAGGGAGTGCCCGCATTTTATATCCACAGTTTGCTGGGCACCACCAATGATTATGAAGGTTATGAGCAGACCGGAAGAGCCCGATCATTGAACCGGAAAAGATGGAATGAAAACGAAATTAATAAGGCCCTTGAAAGTGAAAGCCTTCATCGTGAAGTATTGGATAAGCTCAAGCAGATGATATCTGTCAGAAAGCAACAACCGGCTTTTCACCCGGAAGCCAAACAAGTATGGCATCATATCAATGATGATCTTATCGCTTTCAGAAGAATCAGCGAAAAGCAGGAGATTTTCTGCATTACCAACGTCACTTCCAGAAGCCGCGGGATTACCGTTGAGTCGTACCTTCCGGTAAAAGAACTACTAACAAATGATAAGCTTGCCCTTGGCTACTCAGAGTTACAGGTCATGCCATTTGACACCATATGGTTATCGTCTGAACCAAACTGCATGAAAGTCTATTCCGATTAAAGACAAAAAAAGCTGAACCTTCAAAAGATTCAGCTTTTTTTGTGTGGGGTGATTAACCTTAATATCTCTTCATTTCAGGTGTCAACCTTACTTTTTCTCCGTTGCGGAAAACAACCACAAAGGCATCATAAATGCCTCTTCTTCTGAGGTCGTTGGCATATGAATCAGCACTGCTGTAGGTATTGAAATTACCCGCAATATATCTGTATAATCCGTTTCGGTGATATTCCATCACTCGCCTGTTGATTGTGTACTTTCTTTTCCATGACTGAATATCAATGGGTTTGCTGACGGCCAGAATTTGTACACTAAAGGTTACACCTTGTCCGGGGAAGTCATCATATTGCGATGTGCTTCCATACTCACGTCCGCCTGTGTTCATATCCCGACCGTCACCACGGAGCATGCCACCCAAACCGCCCTGACTACTGCCATCACTTCCGCTATCCTGACTTTCAGTACCAGAGATGTCATTCCTGTCGCTGAATCTCATTTGGGTGTTGGTGCAAGTGTTGTCAGATGAAAACTCCATGATATCCGGACCTTCAAAATTCAGTCGGCGATAAGGTGCTGTTTCAGCATCTGTATCTTCAGGCTCATCATCAAATGAAACGGTTTCGTCAGCCACTCCAAATTTATAATTCACACCAAATCCTACATTCAGAATAGGATCGCTTGAAAAACCACCTTGCACCAAATCCACCTTTTCAGAAGCTACAAAACGATAGGTCCACTCTGCAAACAAATGCCAGTTTTCATAAACCTGGTATTCAAAGCCTAAACCAATCGGGAAAACAATTCCTGAATGTGTTCGATCAGCCGCAGGATCAATTTCCGTCATGGTAATATTATCTCTTAACAGTGCATCCCATGTCGCAAAGCTCAATCCGGCCACACCATAAATCTCCCAGCGCTTCTCGCTGTAATCTTCAAGCCATAAAGTGCTCAGGTTAAACCGGGCGTTTCCGCCAATCTCAAAATAGCGCGTGTCTAAAAACAAATTGGCAGGCCTTCCATCCTCAAAGGTATCCTGATAACTTACGAGGCTGCCGCCTAAAGCCTGTCCACGGAGGGTGACTAAAGGCGAAATTTCTTTACCTATCAGCAGCGACCACGACAGCTTTGATTCACCATTGAGCTTTGTAAAAAAATTATACTGGCTGACATCGCCATAAAACTGGCTAAAGCCGGTCATCAGTGCAACGTTCCATCCCTCATACCCGCTTTCGGGCTCGTAGTAGGCGCCTTCTTGCGACTTCAGTGATCCTGAAAAACAGAGTAATATAATTATTGGTAATAGTATTTTAAATGATTTCTTCATATACATTACCTTCATTTATTGACAATACTTTTTTAAGATGCTTTCCACGTCCTTCACCCCCATCTCATATGCTCTCTTCCAATCGGAGCAGGCTTCCTGCTTGTCTCCAAGCTGGAATTTCACCACGCCCCGGTTCATATAGTTGCGGTACCACTCCTTCAATTCCTCTGAGCCGTCAGGACGCAAGTCAAGCGCCTGGTTGTAATCATCCAGTGCACCATATAGATCCCCCAGACGGTATTTCGCATTGGCTCTGTGGCTATACAATGCGTAATGATCATAATCAGGACGCATGCGGAGTGCTTTGTTCAGGTTTGCCACGGCGTTGTAGTAATCACCATAATTATACTGGTTAATACCCAGCTTACAGTACCCTTCAAAATCGGTCGGTTGGGTATCTGAATATTGGAATGAAACTGCCGGTGTACCTATAAAATCCTTAAAGCGGTCAAAACCTGTTTCGTAGAACTTCGTTTTAAACAGCTCCTGTAAATTCTCATCTTTGTAATAACTCCTTACCACATAAGGCTTGTTGTAAGTCCTTACAAGATTAAACCTCATCAGCTTTTCACCTTCATCAACTGTAGGATAAAGCGCCAGGAGCAGGTTTGTGGTGCTGAATGACTCTAACCTCCTTGAAAAGAGAGTTCTTCTAACTTTCTTTGATATCAGGGCTTCTACATTCTTAGTTTTGTAGTAAGGAATTTCATCACTTACAAACACCTTTAAATCAGCAACGTAAGGCTTGTTAAAAACTAATGGGCTTGGCAACACCTGTTCAAGCCGATTAGCCCTGAATACGTAATAATCCATCGACTCAAAAGTGGAAAAACCTTCCTTAATCATCGGAAACTCAAAATTTCCTCGGGTTTTCTTTACCTGCAAAATCTGGAATGCCTGCCCGTTGATGACCATGTCGCGCAATTCGAGCACTTCAAAATTTTCCTTTCCAAGCTTCTTTTCAGCACGCGTGGCTTTGAGCTTGCGCTTTATTTTTCGTGCCTCTCTTTTGTTGAGTGCCGCAGATGCTGCCGCATCCTCGGCACTTTTCTGTGTCTGAACAAAAGGAATTTTGTTTTTTCCTGTTTCCCACTCTCCACCACCAAGGTAAATATAACCGGTAGCTTTTTTCAACTTCGACCGTATATCTTTGATTACAACATCATTAGTGTCTTGCTCAGATTGAAACTGGGCAAAAGACCATTGCAGCAAAAATGCAAAAAACAGAATAGATACGGTTTTTCTCATAATAAATGTAAAAATAAAGATTTAAAACTGCTGTTAATAAAATGCATTGCAAGTTTTATTAACGAGGTTTTCAACAATAAAACGATCGAAGATAAGGAAATTTGGGTTTAAAGAAAAATTAATTCAATATTTCAAGATTATCTGCGAAAATAACCCAAGGCTTTTTCAAATGACCTCCGGGTCGGTTGGAATTTCATAACTTTTTTTCAAATACTCTCGAACATTGAATCCATACTCATGTTTAAGTTCGTAGTTAAAAATTTAAACAAGAAATATCATGAAAACAACGAAAATAATTCTATCCGTTTTCGCTTTATTTTTAAGCAGTATAATTATGGCACAAAATTCTCCCTTTTATTCTTTTGAAGTAAAAGACATCAATGGTAATGCTTACGATTTGTCTCAATTGAAAGGGAAAAAGGTTTTGATTGTGAACACCGCAAGCAAATGTGGTTATACGCCCCAGTATGAAGACCTTCAAAAGCTTTATGAAAAATACGGAGGTGATGAATTCACGATTATCGGATTCCCGGCCAACAATTTCATGAACCAGGAACCCGGAAGCAACTCCGAGATTAAGGAGTTCTGTACCAATGAATACGGTGTTTCTTTTCCGATGATGTCAAAAATTTCCGTGAAGGGCGACGATATTCACCCACTCTATGAATGGCTCACGCAAAAAGAAAAAAACGGAAAGGAAAATGCCAAAGTGAAATGGAATTTCCAAAAATTTATGATTGATGAGAACGGCAACTGGGCCGGTTATGCTAAGCCCGGGACCAAGCCTTTCGATGAGGATATTGTCGATTGGATTAAAGGGTAAGCACCCGAAAAAAATCTCTATCGAACTCCCTGAATATGCTATTTCAGGGAGTTTTTTTTGTTTTATCAAAATTCATTCTTTGCTGAAAAGATTTTTATTCGCAATTTTGACGTGATGCAAGTAAAATTGATACCAGTCCTTTTACAAATATTCATCTCCATGCTTCCGGCCCACCAGGCAAGGTCACAGGAAATGTATCAGCAAAACTTCCTGGTATACCATAATATGCTGATGCAGCCCGACACCATGAAGTTTGCTTTCTGGAACGACGAAGACACCCTTTTTGTGAAAAGGATTATCAAGCAGTATGTTCCAACAGTTGAGGAGTCGGTCAACACCATGAGCTTTCAGGCAGAACAGGATCAAAATACCGTGGAGGGATCACGCCTTTTTAACGGAATGAAAATCAGGTACACCTACGACAATGAAAAATACCTGCTCTCAGGCGACACCCTGTATAAGTTTGTCATTACCAACAAGCTGTCATCTGACTCGATTAATGCGCTGTTTGGAAGAGGAAACGAAACCGGGCCTTTCAATAAAAGCCAGTACCTCCGCAACCTTCAGATTATTGCTCAGAACAGAGTGCAGGTGAAAAAAATAATGTATCATCCCGACTTTTTTACTGAGGCCGAATTCAAGGTCATCAAGACGAAGAAAAACTGCCCCGACACACTGAGGGTCAAAAGAAAATGGCAGTCAGGAAACAAAACTTACCAAAAAATCAGCCTGTCATACAATTGCGGGAGCTATCACACTACCACCTCTTTGATTCTCGATCAGGATTACAAGATTTACGGGTTCGATGGCAAATATATTTCAGAGGAACTTAGTGGGTTTTTGCAACAAAAACCATTTAAAAGCCGGTACTTTTTAAAACCAAAGCTTTGATTTGATTATCCCTAAAAACCTTACTTTCGCAGCTTAAAATTATCCGCTGTGAACAGGAGAATATTACGTCTGGCCATTCCCAACATCATCAGCAACCTGACTGTGCCGCTGGTGGGGCTCACCGATCTTGTGCTTATGGGGCATCAGGATTCGGAAGTGTTTATGGGTGCGGTGTCGCTGGGCTCTATGATTTTTATGTTCATCTATTCCGGGTTCGGGTTTTTGCGGATGGGCACCAGCGGATTCACCGCCCAGGCCTATGGGGAGCGGAGTTTCGAGAAAAGCATGAGTGCCTTATCCCGTGCTTTACTGGTGGGGCTTGCCGCTGCCTTGCTGATGGTTGTTTTACAATGGCCGCTGGGCTTTGTTATTTTTAAGTTCATTGGCGGTAGTGCCGTAGTAGAGTCCCTCGCAAAAGAATATTTCTTTATCAGGATTTGGGCTGCACCGGCAACACTCTCGCTTTATGCTTTTACAGGATGGTTTATTGGAATGCAGAATGCCCGCAGCCCTATGGCTATCGCCATTACTGTGAACCTGCTCAACATCGGGTTTAGCGTTTTCTTTGTCGAATACTACGGCATGACGGCCTCAGGTGTAGCCCTGGGAACGCTGCTTGCGCAATATTGCGGCATGACTCTGAGTATATTTCTGTTTACAAGATATTACGGAAAAATCATAAAATACTGGAAAAAGAAAGCCATGATGCAGGTGGAAGGATTCAAAGAATTCTTCCGCGTGAACAGCGATATCCTGGTAAGGACCCTTCTGCTCACAGGCACAATCTTTTACTTCAATGCAAAATCCGCAGCTTTTGGAAATGAAATCCTTGCCGTAAATTCGATGTTGCTGCAGTTTCTGTGGGTCTATTCCTATTTTATTGATGGGTTTGCCTTTGCGGCAGAATCACTGGTAGGACGGTACGTTGGAGCTAAAAACCCTTCTAACCTTAAAAAGGCTATCCGGCTGCTCTTTATTTGGGGCTTGGGCATCAGCCTGCCCATGACACTGACTTACCATTTTGCCGGCGACTTTTTTCTACATCTTTTAACAAGTGTCCAGTCGGTTTACGACGCTGCCCAGCCTTTTCAGTTCTGGACAGCCCTGATCCCGGTCATCACCTTTGCCGCATTTTTGTGGGACGGAATTTACGTGGGGGCCACAGCATCAAAAACCATGCGCAACGCAATGATCGTCTCTTCGCTGGTGGTGTTTTTACCGGCATTCTATTTGCTTGAACAACAATTCGGAAATCATGGCCTGTGGTTTGCCATGATGCTGTTCATGGCCAGCAGGGGGATTTACCTTGGATTAAGAGCTAAAAAAGCCGTTTTCGCGAAAGCACATGCCTGACTCAACATACGGCACGATAATCAAATGAGTACAACGATATAAACAGGGCTGTTGGGCAGTATTCATTCAAAAGCCAATTCTGTTTACCTTTGCAGCAAACTGTGAGAAATGAAAGTGGATGCTGAAAGTTTTCTAAACTTATCCAAAACCTATCCTGTAATTGACGTACGATCGCCAAAGGAATTCGGGGAAGGACATATTCCGGGAGCCGTTAACATGCCGCTATTCAGCAATGAAGAGCGCGCTGAAGTGGGAACGTTGTACAAACAATCGGGGCACTATGCCGCCCTGCTGAAAGGGCTGGACTTTGTTGGCCCCAAAATGTCGGACTTTTTAAAGAAGGCTGTAGGGCTGGCCAGGGATAAGAAAGTCTTGGTTTACTGCTGGCGCGGCGGCATGCGCAGTGAGAGCATGGCCTGGCTGTTTCAGCGGGGCGGATTGGAAACAACCCTCCTTGACGGAGGCTACAAAGCTTATCGCCGGCACATCCGCGAGCAGTGGAACAGAGAAATGAATATGGTGGTGATAGGGGGCATGACTGGCAGCGGAAAAACCGCCCTGCTCCATGCGCTTGCCAAAACGGGTTTCCAGGTGATTGACCTCGAAGGGCGCGCCCACCACAAAGGTTCTGCTTTTGGAGCTATCGGTCAAGAAAGTCAACCTACCAGCGAACAGTTTGAAAACGACCTGGCCGTATTTTGGCAAACACTGAAGCCGGGGCATCCGGTGTTTCTTGAAGATGAAAGCCGCTCGGTGGGCCATGTAAGCCTTCCCGAAGCACTTTTTAAAAAGATGCGCAGTGCCCCGGTGATAAAGGTCGACATCCCCAAAAAGTATCGTATCGAAAGGCTTGTTGAAGAGTATGCCCAGTTTGATAATGAATTACTCGAAAATGCCATTGCACGGATAGAGAAGCGTATGGGCGGGCAGCACGTTAAGGAAGCCATAGCCGCTTTGAAGCAAAATGATTTTGAAAAAGTGGCTGATTTAACTTTGGTTTATTATGACAAAGCCTACATGAAAGGGCTTTCCAAAAGAGAAAAGCAGACCATCCACACGCTTAACCTTGAAAATAATGATGTTCAAGGCAACGCTCAGCGGATTATCGAATTTTATGAAAAAGTAATTAAAAATGGATCAGATTTATCTTGACTATAACGCCACCACACCTATCGACAAGGAAGTGGCCGAGGCTATGCGCCCCTATGTAGAAACTGTTTTTGGGAACCCCTCCTCAAATCACCGCCAGGGATATGAATCGCGCATGGCAGTGGAGCAAGCCCGGCAAAATGTAGCTGAACTGATAGGTGCTTCTGCCGATGAGATCGTCTTTACCAGCGGAGGATCGGAATCTAACAACTACGCCATTAAAGGGGCAGCGATGGCCCATAAAAGCAAAGGGCGACATATTATCACCTCACAAATCGAGCACCCGGCGGTTAGTGAAGTATGCCGATACCTTGAACGGGAAGGCTTTGAAGTCACCTACCTTCCGGTGGACGACCAAGGCCTGGTAAGTCCCCAAACCCTGGAAAAAGCCATCCGTAAAGACACCATCCTGGTAAGTATCATGCATGCCAACAACGAGGTGGGGACCATACAGGACATTGCTGCTTTAAGCCAAATAGCGAAAAAACATCACATCCTTTTTCACTCCGATGCTGCGCAATCGGTGGGGAAAATTGTTGTGGATGTGAATGAAATGGGTGTGGATTTGCTCTCGGTTGCCGGACATAAGCTCTATGCTCCCAAAGGCATCGGTGCCCTGTATATCCGTAGTGGGGTGAAGCTTGAAAAACTCATTCATGGTGCCGACCACGAGCGCAACCTGCGTGCGGGAACAGAAAACGTACTCGAAATTGTGGGCCTGGGAAAAGCCGCCGAAATAGCCGGACGCGACCTTGACAAGAATATCCTGAAATACCAATCCCATCGCGATAAGCTGGAAAATCTTTTAAAGGATGCCTTACCGGATATACGTATCAACGGTGCTAAAGCTGAGCGCTTGCCCAATACCTCGTCGGTCAGTATTCCGAAAGTGGAAGCCAATACCTTGCTCGACAACCTGGAGGGTATTGCTGCTTCGGCAGGTGCGGCCTGCCATACAGACAGCATCGACGTTTCGGCCGTGCTGGAAGCCATGAAAGTGCCTGTTGATTTTGCTATGGGCACCATCCGCTTTTCGGTGGGACGGGGCACTACGGAGGAGGAAATCATTGAGGCTGTGAAACTGTTTTCGCAGGAAGTAAAGAATCTGCGGGGAGAGGATGAAAACACACCTGTTATCGCTACAGAAGAAATAAAACTCACACACTTTACCCACGGGCTGGGGTGTGCCTGCAAACTACGGCCACAGGATTTGGAGCAGGTTCTCAAAAACCTCCCGGTGCCCACCGACGCGAATGTCTTGGTGGGAACGGACACTTCTGATGATGCCACCGTATACAAAATCAATGAGTCGCAGGCACTGGTGCAAACCCTCGACTTCTTTACCCCCATCGTGGATGAGCCCTATCATTTTGGTGCTATCGCCGCGGCCAACGCCCTGAGTGATGTCTATGCCATGGGAGCCCGCCCGCTGTTTGCTCTTAATATCGTAGGGTTTCCCGATAAAAGGCTGCCGATGTCGGTGCTGCAGGAAATACTGCAAGGAGCGCAGGACAAAGCCGCTGAAGCGGGAATATCTATCCTGGGCGGCCATACCGTGGAAGACACGGAGCCGAAGTACGGGATGGTGGTCACCGGGCTCGTACATCCCGAAAAGGTGATAAAAAACGTGGGTGCAAAAGCAGGTGATGTGCTTATCCTTACCAAGCCGATTGGCACCGGCATTTTATCCACTGCCACCAAGCGTGGCCTTACCGACGAGGCTACCCGCCATCGCGCCATAAAACTTATGTCGACTCTCAATCGCGAGGCGGCAGAAACCGCAATAAAATACAATGTGTCGGCGTGTACGGATGTTACAGGCTTTGGCCTGATGGGACACCTGAGAGAGATGATATTGAACGCTGAGGTGGGGGTGGAAGTCAGAAAGTCTGAAGTCCCTGTGATAGAGCAGGCACGAAAGTTTGCAACCGCGGGCATCATTCCCGGAGGGACGAAAAACAACCTGGATTATGTGTCTGGGGAAATGCAATGGAACAACACCCCTGAAACAGAAAAACTGATTCTGTGCGATGCGCAGACATCAGGCGGCTTGCTGATGGCCGTTGACAAAGATCAGGCGGATAATATCATGAAAGAATTGAAGGAGAAGAACATTGAAGCCGCACAGATTGGTGTTTTTACTAAAGACAACCCCGGAAAAATCACCGTGCATTAGTCGAAAAAACGCGGAGAGCGGTATCGCTTCTGAGGCTTGTTGATGCGCAGATGCAACATTACCTCATGTGAACCTTTGCGGTAGCTGGACAAATCTCCGGCGCCCATATCGTAGGAGTAGGCCGCTATCAGATTATCGAACACCCTGATTTTTGTTGAAAGTAAAAATGCATCCTGGTTGCGATAACCCAATCCAAACCAAAAAGTATCATCATAATTCATTGTGATTTCTCCTCCCACACTGTAAATATTTTCCACGTTTAAAACATTCAGCGACGGCCTTAGCGAAACCAAATCGTTGACCAAAAGCCTCACTCCTGCATAAGCATATTGATGACGTTGCACTTTCAGGATATTCGGGTTTTTGTTCGATTGGGAGAGGTGATTCACCGCCGCTCCCATAAAAAAATCCCCCACGTGCCACTCGAAGCCCAAATCAAAATCCAGTCTGGTTTTCGACATATCCGCATCCGCTATATGCTCATCCGTTGGGTCTTCAAAAATCAAATCTGCCGATGAAAAAGACTTCATCATCACACCTGCCCCCAAGCCAAAGGAAAGATAGTTATCATCAGACAACCAGACATGGTATGCATATTTTGCTTTTACATTCTGAATATTTTCAGCTCCCAGCTTATCGTTCACCACGCTTAATCCCAAGCCCATTCCCCACGCATCAAAATAGTTACTCACGCTCAGCGACTGAGTGGAAGGGGCGTCTTCAAAGCCTGTCCACTGCTCCCGGGCCGAAACCATAATATCAACGTATTCAGACTGAGCTATAGCCGCAGGGTTGTATATCATCCGGTTATAGCTTCCCAGGCTGAATTGCGGGTCGTTTTGCGCATATAAGGTCTGACTCAAAGAAGCAAGAAGAACAAGCAGAAGCCTCAGCTTAGCCTGCTTACCTAAAAAACGAATGATATGCCTTGATCTGTTAATCATGTTAAATTATGCTTTAAGGTTGTTCAATCTTTAAAGCCTCCTTCACGCTGATTTTCTCTCCTTTGTGATAAGCCGTAATAAAACAGTCTTGCTGCCCCAGTGCCACCACCTGGCTCCTGAGCTCAACGGCTTCTTCGTAAGAAGCCCGATGCCCTATCTCGTACTTGTAAAAACCGTTTCTTTTGCTCGTAAAGAGTTTCACTGATGGAATCCCTGAGATAAGCTTTCTGAACCTGCTACCTGGAAGTTTTTCGGAGGAGACCATAATCTGTACCCTGTAACTCAAATTTCCCACAGCAAAACCCTTCGCCAGTGTGTTTTCCTTTTCGGGATTTCCTGTCTCCGCTGATGCCTCTAACGTCTTATCTTCAGGCAGTCCCGATGTTTTTTCAGCCAACACCGCCAGCACTTTAAAAGCTGTTCTTCTGTTGAGCTGGTGCTCTGTTTCGGTAGAGGCATTTTTCACCAGCAACCTGCTCTCGCCATATCCCCGCGCAAAGAGCCGGTCGGCCTGAATCCCGTTTCGTGTAAGGTAGTCGACCACCCGTTGGGCCCTGCGCTGGCTCAGCTTCAGGTTATATGAATCGCTTCCGCGCGAATCGGTATGCGAGTTGATCTGGATAATGACGTTCGGGGTTTCTTTAAGCATAGACACCAGCTTGTTAAGCTCTTTCTTTGATTCGGCGCGTAAGGTGGCCTTATTGAAATCGTAAAAAATATTGTTGATCACCACCTCTCTTTCCTTCTGTATGCGGGTCAGCTCAAAATCCGTGTCATACCCTGTGGCCTGGCTGAATACGGCAGAAGAGCTTAATTCGGGAATGGTAATTTTTCTTGATTCCGAGAAAAAGCCGTCTTTAGACACCTTTATCTCAAAGCTCTTCTCCGGAATCACATCCGCAAAGCGGTAACCCCCCTGATTATCGGTCGTGGTAACTGCCTCCATATTCGATCCCCGGAATAACCTGACCTTTTCTCCCGGCATCACTTCACCGCTTTCGCGCATGGTCACCTTTCCTTCAATAGTGGCCAGAGGCTGCTCAGCCACCAATAAAAAGTCTCTTTTCAGTGTATCCCCGTTCCCGATATCAGCAAGCATCTCTTTACGGATTTTTGCCTTGAAGGGACGATACCCTTGATGTTGCACCTGCACCTCAAAAGGCAACTGCATAGCTGTCCGGAACAGAAAAGCTCCTGTGTCATCTGCTTCAACCTTACCGGAATGATTTTCGTAATCCAACCTGAGTGTCGCATCCGGGATAGGTTGCAGGGTTTCCTTATCCTTTACTGCGCCACTGATGTAAATAACGCCCGGATAACCGTCGAAAGCAAAAATATCATCGCTTTGCGCGATGTTGTTCCTGTTGGAAGTAAAAAGCCCACCATCCTCAAGCAGCAGGATCCCAAAGTCATCTCTGACAGTATTAAAGGGATAGCCCGGATGACTGGGACTGAGCACCTTGCCGCCCTGAATCTCCGACACATAAATATCAAGTCCACCGTATGATTCCGGCCGGTCTGAGGCGAAGAAAAGCAAGGTATCCCCTGATATGCTGGGAAATAGCTCATCAAATTCCGTATTCACTTCTGCCCCAAGATTAACCGGCATGCTCAACATATCACCGTTAATGCGTGTCACTTTCCAGATATCTTTTCCTCCAAAGCCACCGGCCATGCCTGAAACGAAATACAAGTCCACCCCCTGGTTTCCAATGGCCGGATGACCGGTAGGTTGATTCCCTGCAGGCCGGATTTCCCGGGCCCTTTCCCAGTTTCCATTTAAGCCGGCCGAAGACATCATCAACCGGCAGTCCACATTGTTCTCAGGGCATCGCATCCAGTAGGCCTTGCCGGTAGCCTGGCTGTAAGTAAAAACACCTTCCGATTTGCGGGTATTGAACACATCGCTAAAAGGCTGCACATTTCCCCAGGAATGGGACTTACTGTTGTAGGAGGCAAGGTATAAGTCGGAGTAGTTTTGCGAAGTACGGAAATTTTTCTGAGAGTTTTTTCCCGGCCTTGCAGATGAAAAAACAATCTTATTCCCGTAAAGGGCAGGGCTGTAATCGCTGAACTTTGAATTCAGGCTATACTGATTCCTGATATTTATGAAGTGCGTGCTTTGGTCATCGTAAGTTTTTAGTGCAGCTATTTTTTTCTTTGCCACCGGGTTTCCGGTCCTTTCCCATATGGTTTTGTAGGTGGCAATAGCCTCTTGTGTTTTTTTGTTTAGTGCGAGCGTTTCGGCATATCTCAGGTGAATCTTTTCAGAAAAAATGCCCATAGCCACGGCATCCTTCATCCATGGCAGTGCTTTTCCATACTGGTTCATCTGAAGGTAAGCATCACCAATCTTGTAAATCAGCTCCTGTACCATCACCGGTTCTGCAGCCTCTTTGAGTGCCGGTAAAGCCTTGGTATATTGCTCAATGGCTTCCACAAAGTTGGCAGCAGCATAGGCTTCATCGCCCCTGCGGATATTGCGCTCCTGTCCCGTCACCCAATCTGTGGCGATAAGAAAGAAAAACATAAGAATGCTCAATACCCGTAAATTCATTTTATTCGTTATTTCTTATCACCGTAACTGAGCCTTTCACCGGGTCGATTTCATTTCCGGAGGCATCCGTGGTTTGCACAAAATAATAGGTTCCGGCCGGAACAAACGAGCCCTCATAAGTGCCGTCCCAACCTTCATCTCCCTGGTAAAGGGACACGCCCCATCTGTTAAAGACCTCGATATAATAACCCGGCCTGAAAATATCATTCACGCCATCCCCATTCGGGGTAAAGGCGTTCACCTCCGGAATATCGCTTTCTTCTACGGTAACGAGCACTGATAAAACTGCATCGCAGCCATACTCATTGGTCCCGGTCACCTCATAGCTTGTGGTCTCCCCGGGGCTTACTTGTATTTCTGCCAAATATGAGGGCGGATTGGTGTTCCACTCATACGAATCAGCACCACTGGCCGATAGTATCGCCGTTCCTCCCTGAAAGATCGTTGTATCCTCACTTACCGATAAGTCAGGGATTGGATGAGTGGTGATGCTGACCTCGTTTTGCATGCTTGAAACGCAGCCGCTGAGTGTATCGCGGGCGAGAACGGAATAATTTCCTGAGCGGGAAGCAATATCGAAGAGGATGTTATCCCCGTTTCCGGGGAGTGTATCAATAGCAGCTTCTTCAAAACTGAGAATATAGTCAACGCCCGGTTCCGACCCTGTCAGGTTGATCTGCTGCACTTCGCCTTCACAGTAAGTGCCGCCACCCTCCAGAATGAAACGATGTGGCGGCTCCTCTTTCCTTACCTCTGCACCACCGCTCATTAAGCGGCTGCACTGGTTTTCTGAGTTAATAGCTATCACCGTGTAATAACCCTCCTCAACAATATTATCATAGCTTATTAACGAACCGCTTCCCATGAGTTCGCGACCCGTAAAAACACTGTTTCTCAGGAGCTGATACTGAATATCGTTTTGTGAATCGCTGAGAGAAAGGGTTGAGCCTTCTTCACCATCGCAATAAATTCCATCGCCGGTAAAAACAAACAGCTCCGGTGACGGAATCACATCGACAATGACACTGTCTACGGCTGACCCCTCGCTGTCGGCCACCTCTAAATAAATTGTAGTTTCCTGACTAACAGATGTCTCTAATCCCGGAGTATTTGCGTTCAGTCCCGGAGGCTTTGAGCTCCACTGATAGCTTACATCGGCTGTATTTCCACTTACAAGCGAAGTGAGCCTGATCTCTTTTCCTGAGCAGACCAGATTGCTTGAAGCAAGCACTTTCACGTCAATCCCACTTCCTGTTACATCCACAAGAACGGTATCTTTTTCTGATTGGCATCCCGACTGGTTGTCGGTTACGTTGAGCATAAATTCCACATCCTGAAAAAGCGGGACACTTTGTGCGTTGATGGTAGAGCCGTCACCGATGAGCATTCCGGTGGGCGACCACTGATAAGCATAGCTTCCCGACCCTCCGGCGGCCTCACCAAGCAAAACCACCGATTGTCCGTAATCTGCCTCTGTATCTTCACCAGCAAAACTTTCGGGACTTTCCAGCACGGAAATAAAAACCGACTTTTCAAGGCTATTTTCACCATCGTCGACAGTCACTGTATAGGTAGTGCTTTGCTGTGGCTTCTGCGTCAGGGTGTAGCCGCTTCCTGCTGCTCCGGCAGGATCGGACGACCATGAGTAGGTGTATTCTCCTGTACCTCCGCTGGCCAGTGCAAACAAATGGATTTGTTCTCCACTGCAAATGGTGGTAAAATCGCTTTGCAGCAACACCGACAGGTTATTTCCGCTAACCGAAACCAACACAGAATCGGGGTTGCTGGTGCATCCGCTAACCTCGTCTGTCACCTCAAGGCGGAACAACGTGGAGGCACTGAGATTAACCGTTGAGGTTGAAGGGGCACTGGCATTGTCGACCATGGAAGCCGGCGACCAGAAATAGCTGAACTGACCACTCCCTCCGGTGGCATAGCCATTCAGGTTGGCGGCTTGCCCGCTCTCAATAACAATGTCTTCTCCTGCAAAAGCTTGTGGTGATTCATATTCAAATACGACAGGCTCACCATCCATCTCAGCAGCACAAGAGGAGCTCAAATGGGTAGCTGTAACGTAATAACTTCCCGCTTGCGAAACAAGTCCGAGAGATAACTCCTGACCTGTCCCTGATACCGCATTAACCAAATCACCATCCTCCGAATAAAGGCTGTAATAAACATCGCTTTCTGAATCATCAAGAGATATTTCGGCCCCCGGGCTATCCTCACAAATTCCGCCACCACCCGCTACGCTTTGTACTTCCGGAGCAGCGGCCATGGCTATCTCCACAGAATCAGTAACAGAAAAATCGCCATCAGACACAGTGATATAATACGTTGTACTCTGGAGAGGCAAAGGTTGGGCAAGAGAGTCAAAATCATAAAATCCCTGGGGGTCAGAGGTCCATTGATAAGTATACTCTCCACTTCCTCCCGATGCTAATGCCGAAAGCAGCACGCTTGTGCCGGGACAAACAGTTTGTGAGGATGCTGACACCTCCACCGAGAGTGCATCACCTGAAACAATCACATTTACTGAATCCGGTTCGCTTTCGCAGCCATTCAGGGCATCTGTTACCTGCAAAACAAATTCACTACTTGCGAAAAGTGGTAAGGTATTGGTTGTCTGCTCATCCGGTTCCTCAAGCTGATTCGCAGGTGACCATTGATAGAGAAAGTCCGGACCTGACCCGGTAACTGAAGCATTTAGAGTGGCACTTTGACCTGATGCAATCACCCGATCGTCGCCGGCATTGGCTACAGGACTGACAAATTCTGTCACCTCCACCACGCCACTCATCGTATTTGAACAGCCACTGTTCGAAGCAACCACCGTGAAGGATCCCCCTTGTTGAACCATTGCCGAACCATTTTCTAAAAACAGTCCGTAGGGCAGGCCATTTCTGTAAACTTCATAGCTTGTGTTTTCATTAAATCCTGAAAGGGCAAGGTCTGCTCCTTCGTCCCCGGAGCAAAATCCGTTATCACCAGTTAGCATGAAAACTTCCGGGACCTGGTTCACTACGATAGCGATAGTATCTTCAACAATCGTTTGTCCATCATCCACACGGATAATGTATTCTGTATCTTGTTGAGGATTTACCACGGGGTTTAACTGATCTGAGCTAAAACTACCATCCTGCGTATACCAGTAGAAGCTGTAGCTCCCTGTTCCTCCCTGAACAAGGGCGTATAGCTGCGTATTTTCACCGGCACAGAGGCTGTCGTCAGAGGCATAAGCCTGCACGGTATAAGCGCCGTTTTCAATGGTAACGAAGGCGGAATCATTTTCGGAGACACATCCGGAAACCGCGTCCTCTACCTTGAGGGTGAAAAGCTGCGGCGATTCCATTGAAACGGTCAGCGGCTGTTGCAGGGTGGCATTCTGTAAGAGTTCTGCGGGTTGCCACTGGTAATTATACTGCCCTGTCCCTCCTGTTGCTGAGCCATCGAGCACGGCCGTTCCTCCCTCCTGGATTTCTTTATCAGGACCAGCATTGGCAAGTGGTGCTGTCTGTTGTTGTATAAGCACCTGGCCCTCCATAACGGTAGAACAACCATTTTCAGGCTCGGTGGCAAGCACCTGGTAGGAGCCACTTTCATCCACCACAAAAGTAAGCTGGTCTCCATTCCCGAAAAGGGAATTGCCCGTTGGCTGCCCGTTCCGTAAGACCTCGTATAACATTCCGGGTTCAGACCCGGATAAGGTCAACAAACCTGTCTCGCTATCGCATAAGTACGGCGGGCCTGTCAGGCTGTAAGTATCAGGAGCATCGGCAATCTGCAACTCCACCTGGCCATTCATCATATTTTCGCATCCGGTAGTGTTATGGGTGGCTCTTACCGAATAGGTTCCTTCATTGGTAACACCTTCGAACAGCAAAGCCTCTCCGGTGCCCTGCAGCTCGTCTCCGTTGGGTTGCCCGTTGAGAAGCAAAACATAAGTCACACTTTCTTCAGAACCCGACAATTGAAAAGTGGCGCCTTCATCCCCGCAAAAAATCTCTTCTCCGCTGAAGGTATAAACCACCGGAGCCGGCTCGGCGCTGAGTTCAATGGTGTTATTCATAAAGCCTGTACATCCCGTTAAGGTATTTTCGGCTTTGACACTGTATGAACCTTCAGTGCTAAGGTCGAGAAAGCTCAATGTGCCGCCCGTTCCTTCAATCACATATCCTGTAGGGTTTCCGTCGCGCAAAAGCGAATAAGCAATTCCTGTTTCTGAGCCTTGCAAAAACAGGGTCGTACCGGATGAGCCCTCACAGAACACGCCTGTACCCACCAGGTCATAAGCCACGGGAGCAGGATTTACGGAAACCTCAGCCTGTCCGTTCATCATGTTAGCACATGCGGTGGAGGCATTCACAGCACGTACGGTGTAGATACCTTCGGTATTAAAAGAGCCAAAACCAATCTCCTCCCCTGTTCCTTCCCTCACAGCAACAGTCAACTCATCATCACGTATCAGCTCATAATTAACATCCACCTCCGAATCATTGAGAAAAATTTCCGTACCGGGGGCATTCTCACAGGTTTCACCTCCTCCGTAAACAAAAAATACCTGGGGCAGTGGATTAACCTGCAACATAGCTTCCTCACTAATTGCCGAGCATGAATTGTTGTATACTTTACAACGATAAAGATAGTCGTCGATACCAAATATAGTAAAGATTTGCAGCTCATTCGTTTGCGAACCAGCATAAAAGGCGTTATCCGAAAGGTCGTACCATCCGTTGCCCCGGTTCTCCTGCCACTGATAATTTGTAGCTGTTTCAGCCTGGATCAGAAATTCGGCCGTTTGGTTTTTACAAACTTCATTGTCCTGGGGATGAACCGTAATCAGTGGTTGCTCGTAAACATTCAGGGTAGCACTGTTCGACATTGCAAATTCTCCCATATCATCTTCCACATAGCAACGGTATTTATACTCATTCATCCCGGTGATAACGTCATTCAGGGTTAATGTTGGTGTATTCTCGCCTTCGGCGTATGTGATGTCGTCGCCAATGTCGAACCAACCGGAGCCATCAAATTCCTGCCATTGATAAAAAGATGCGTTGGATGCGGTGATGCTAAAGTGCACGGTAACATTGTTGCAAACAGCAGTGTCTGAAGGATGCGACAATATTGCAGGTTGTGCATTGACTACGGCTGAAATTATAGCCAGAACAAAGAAAGCTGAAATGTGCCTGAAAGTACTCATAACATTTGTTTATGAAAGGGTGCATGTAGCACCTACCGTCGATAAACGATAACTTGCTTCTTAAAAAAATCTTTACTGCTCCTTTTACAAAAATAGATAAAAACAGAAGTTCTGCCTACTAAGTTTTTGTTTTATATTAACCGATGATTCTTAATAACTTCTATTGCCTTGTTTTTTCTGTTGGAGCCTATGCCCGATATTATCTCAAAAGGGAAACCGTGTTTTTCTAACTCTGCCTTATAGAATTCAAAAAGTTCTTTTCGCTTATGCGGATGTTCTCTCTGGGGGTCCTCCTGCCAGGGAAGATCGATATCCATCAGCAGATACAAATCATAAGGCCGGTTAACAATTTCTTTTTCAATCCACCCCGGACAAAACCCGAAAACAAAAACACTCCAGATTTTTGTTACAATTAAATCGGTATCGCAGATAAGGACCTTGTTTGCTGATTTCATGCGTTCTTCTTCGAGATGAATCTGCTGTCGGGCGATGACCTCGATATCTTTGGAGGTGTAAGGCCGATCAAGGTTCCCGATATACTCCCTGGCGTATTCAGGGACCCATGTGGTCTTTAGCTCTGAAGCCAGAGCTTTGGATAACTCTGATTTCCCTGTGGATTCCGGGCCGGTTACAGCAATTTTTTTAATCATAAGCCAGGCTTTTACGATATCGTTGCCTCCATTCGATATATCCTAAAACAGCAAGAATAAGAAACACAAAAAACTGGAAGCTTGTAAGCACTAGCCCCTTATACAAGTATAGCGGGACAGAAATCAGGTCTCCCACAATCCAGTAAATCCAGTTTTCGATTTTTTTCAACGCCATCAGATACATGCCCACAATGAAAATTGCAGTAGTGAGCGAATCAACTACCGGCACATCACTGTCGGTGTGGAACTTGAGCAAGTAATACATGATACCATAAAAAACAAATAAACCAATCACACTAATCAAATGATCTTTCTTAGATGCCCGGGTAATAGGCCGTTCGGCCTTCTCATTATTTTTATGAGTCCACATGTACCACCCGTAAACACTCATGATAAAGTAAAAGAAATTGATGGCCATATCCGCGTAAAGCTTGGCACCAAAGGTAATATAGACGTATATTAACACGCTGATAATACCGGTAGGAAAGACAAGGATATCTTCTTTTTTGGCATACCACACACTTGCCAGCCCGAAAAAGACAGCAACCCCCTCAAGCCAGGTCGTATTGCTCAGGTTTTGAAGAAAGGTTTCCCACATCATCTATTTCTCCACCTCCCTTAAATCCATGTTCAGCACCTTCATCACAAAAACAGAATGTGGTATTTCGAGCGATGCTTTCATTTCTTTTTTGATAGCCCCCATCACATCGTCATATTCCCCCACAACATGAGAACTCATTCCGTTTACACGAACAAACAGGGAATCATATGATTTCAACTGATCAATAAAGTCACTGATGGGCCTGAGAAATTCATTGCGCAAAGGATAAAAACTAATCTCTACAGATATCTTCATAATACTTGTTTTTAAATTCGACCAGCAAAAGTAAAGCTATTTTGTCAGGTCGTAAAGCCGAATGCTGTAAGACGTCTGATTTCCTTTAATGATTTATTTTTAATCCATAAAATCTTTATAAATACTCTCACTCACCGACATTTCGCAGCTTTCTGTGCAAAATGATTATTGTTCTTTGATAAAACTTGGTAATTTTGCTTTTTGACTTTTAACACTAAAGCTATGAAAATTAAACCCGGTCTGCTGGTTGTATCCCTGTTGCTGATGACTATGCCTGCTATAAGCCAGGACGTGGAAAAAAACACCTGGGCCGATTCGGTATTCAATAGAATGACTTTGAGAGAGAAGATCGGGCAGCTTTTTATTATCAGGGCTCATTCCGATAAAACCAGGAGTTACCATAATCACGTGGGCCGCACGATACAGAATTTCCATGTGGGAGGCGTTTGTTTTTTCCAGGGTGGCCCCAGGCGGCAGGCCGAGCTCACCAATAAATACCAGGACCTTGCTGACATTCCGCTTTTTGTGGCCCAGGATGCCGAGTGGGGACTGGGCATGCGGCTCGACAGCACCATGAGCTTTCCTCGGCAGATGACTATGGGCGCTATCCGCGAAAACAGCCTCATCTATGAAATGGGAAAGGAGGTGGCCCAGCATCTCAAAAGAATCGGGGTGAACCTGAATTTTGCCCCTGTGGCAGATGTGAATAACAACCCTGACAATCCAGTGATCAACAGTCGATCGTTCGGGGAAGATCCCTCTGAAGTAGCCCAAAAAGCATCCATGTATATGTATGGACTTCAGGACAATGGAGTAATTGCCACCGCAAAGCACTTCCCCGGGCACGGCGATACCGATATGGATTCGCATGAAGCACTGCCGGTTATCCCTTTCAGCAAACAGCGCCTCGACAGCATTGAGCTTGTTCCGTTTAAAAGGCTCATTAATGATGGTGTGAGTGCCATTATGACCGCGCACCTGTATATTCCTGAAATCCAAAAAGAAAAAAAACAAGCCAGCACCTTATCGAAACCAGTGGTGACACACCTTTTGCAGGATAGCCTGGGGTTTGAGGGGCTGATTATTACCGATGCTTTGGAGATGAGCGGAGTGACCCAGAACAACGAGCTGGGAGAGCTGGAGGTGAAAGCCTTACTGGCAGGAAACGACATCCTGCTGATGCCGGTGAATATCAAAAAGGCCGTTGAAAAAATTGAAGAAGCGGTTCAATCGGGAAGACTTCCTCAATCAGTATTGGATAAAAAAGTGAGGAAAATTTTACGCTTCAAGCAGCACTACAACATTCACCGGACGAAAAAAATCAATATCAGGGGGATTCAGAAAAACCTCCATAACGACTTTGCAAAACACAACATCAGAGCCATTGCAAAAGAAGCCGTTACCCTTGTTAAAAACAAAAATCAAATCCTTCCGCTCAAGCGAATAGATACCCTGAATATCGCCACTGTTGCTACCGGAGCATCAACAAAGCAGCCCTTCCAGAAAATGCTGGACAGGTATGGCCAGCATTCACATTTTCAGGTCCCAAAAAAAGGCAGGCAACAACAATTCGATAGCCTTCTGAACCGGTTGAAAAACCACAACCTGGTCATTGTCTCCGTTCACAACACTTCAAGTTTTCCTTCCCAAAATTTTGGGATTAGCAATTTTGAGAAACAACTCATCGACACGCTCTCAAAACAGAAGAAAGTTATTCTTAATGTTTTCGGATATCCCTATGCGCTGGATGAATTCGAAAACTTATCTGAATTGGAGGTTGTAGTGGTTTCTTACCAGGATATTAATCCACTGCACGACGCTTCGGCACAAATAATTTATGGTGGGTTGGGTGCTGTCGGCACGCTGCCGGTTTCTGCTGCGGGTCATGAAACAGGACACGGCATCCGGACCCCGAAAATCCGAATGAGTTATGAGCATTACTTGGATGTGGGGGTTAAAAAAAAATTCATTGACAAAATAGACTCTATTGCCCTTAACGGGATTAGCGAAGAAGCCTATCCGGGATGCCAGATTTTGATGGCCAAAGACGGAAAGGTTTTTTATGATAAAACCTTTGGCCATCACACTTACGATGAAAAAATCGCTGTAAAGCCAACGGATCTCTATGATTTGGCTTCTGTTACAAAAATTGCCGCCACTACCCTTTCGGTGATGAAGTTAGTAGACGACAGCCTTTTAAATATCGATCGGCGCCTATCCTATTACCTTCCCTACCTCAGGCACACCAATAAAAGCGAACTGATTATCCGTGAAGTGATGGCGCACCAGGCACGGTTACAGTCGTGGATACCGTATTATGTGAATACCCTTGTGGACAACAAGCCCGATTCACTGATATATAGTCATAAACTGACCGAAGCCTTTAACATCAGAGTGGCCGACGATCTCTTCATCCACAGGAATTACCGTCACAAGGTTTTTGATACAATAGCCTCATCGCCGTTAAATGATAGCAATGATTACGAGTACAGCGACCTGGGGTTTTACCTGATGTATCAAATTATTGAAAACCTCACGAACCGCCCCCTGGAGGTTTATGTTGCAGAAAATTTTTACGAACCTCTCGGACTGCAGACCTTGGGGTACCTCCCACACTACCGCTTCGACAAAAAACGGCTTATCCCTACCGAGAACGACAAGATATTCAGGCACCAGTTGATACAAGGCGATGTGCATGACCCCGGCGCGGCCATGCTGGGCGGTGTTTCGGGCCATGCCGGGTTGTTTTCCAATGCGCGTGACCTGGCGGTGGTAATGCAGATGTTCCTGAACGGAGGCCATTACGGCGGACAGCGCTATATTGAGAAAGAGACCATCGATCAGTTTACAAAAACACAGTTTCCCTTAAATGATAACCGCAGGGGCATAGGCTTTGATAAGCCCATCATCAACGGAGAGGATGAGGGTCCCACCTGCGAGAGCGCCTCCTCTGACAGTTTCGGGCACAGCGGTTTTACCGGCACCTATGCCTGGGCAGATCCCGAAAACAACACGGTGTACGTTTTTCTTTCTAACAGGGTCTATCCCGATGCCTCTAACTGGAAACTTATCCGGATGGATATCCGGACAAAAATCCAACAGGTAATGTACGATGCATTTAACCAATATTCAGAATAACAATGCTTAGCAGGAATATAGACAAGGCTAAAGAAGCCTATAAAACAAAAGACATTGAGGCAACGAAGGCAGCCCACCAAGGCCATGTGCATTCTGAGCCTCATAAACAAAACCAAGGTCAGTTTATCGGCAGTGCCGTTTACGGCGGACTTGATGGTATCATCACCACTTTCGCAGTGGTGGCCGGCGTGGCAGGAGCACAGCTTTCAACAGGTGTTTTGCTTATCCTGGGTTTTGCCAACCTCATTGCTGATGGAATTTCGATGGCGATAGGCGATTTTTTGAGTACCCGGGCCGAGCAGGAATACAATGCGGCAGAGAAAAAGCGTGAAGCCTGGGAGGTGGAGGTTTATCCCGAAGGAGAAAAAAGGGAACTGGTGGAGATTTTCACTGCTAAAGGTTATGAAAAAGAAGATGCTGAAAGGATGGTGGATATCATCGCAAAAAATAAAGAGGGCTGGATTGACATTATGATGAAAGAGGAGCTGGAGATTATTGAAGATAACGAATCACCGCTGAAGAATGCGCTGGTTACTTTCGGAAGTTTTGCCCTGTTTGGCTTTGTTCCTTTGCTTGCCTTTACGGTAGCTCAGCTCTTCAGTGCCCTGACGAACCACACTTTCCTGATTGCCTCGGTGATGACCGGGCTCACTCTCTTTTTGTTGGGAGCCTTAAAGGTGAGGCTTACCAATCAAAAGTGGTACAAATCCGGATTGGAGATGCTGCTGGTGGGCGGTGTGGCTGCGGCCGCGGCTTACCTGGTTGGAGTAGCCTTAAAAGGTATTGCATAAAAAAACCCGGCAAAGTTTTTCACTCCTACCGGGTATCTTTAAAACAATTCATTTCACTTAAGCCACTTTCAGTTTATCAAGATTACTCTTGCTGAGCTTGTCTTCAGCGTAAACCTTGGTTACTTTGAGCTGGCTCTTGCTCTTTTGTGAAGGAAGTTCGAACATTGCATCGCTGATGATCGCT
>JAASSU010000085.1 GCA_021767705.1 Bacteroidota bacterium
AAAGACGAAAAAACAGAAAGAATGAGCAGCGATATATTTCAGGGTTACAAAGGTGAGGCCATAGAAACTCTCAAAAAGTTCAACATCCGTGTGTGGAGCTCGGCAGTGGTGAAGACCACGCGCGGGCGCTTCGAAGGCACGGTGCTTCCGCGATCGGAGAATGATGACGACCAACACATTGTTTTAAAAATTGCCACCGGTTATAATGTCGGCATCGATATCAAAACGATTGAAGATATGGATGAGACCGGGTATAAAAAAGCCAACTACAAAATTCCGGAGCAGGAGTTTCCGTATACCGAAGGACTTCCGAAGGTAAAGCTTTTCGGAACGGGCGGAACTATTGCCTCGAGGCTCGACTACCGCACCGGAGCGGTGATTCCGGCGTTTTCTCCGGGAGAGCTGTATGGCGCGGTGCCCGAGCTGGCCGACATCTGTAACCTGGAAACGGAGAAAGTATTTGCAGTATTTTCAGAAAACATGGGCCCCAAGCAATATGTTTCGCTGGCCAAGGCCATTGGCAAAGAAATTGAGAAAGGCACTGACGGTATAGTAATCGGTCACGGCACCGACACGATGCACCACACGGGAGCGGCACTGACTTACATGGTTCAGAACTCTCCGGTGCCTATTGTGCTGGTAGGGTCGCAGCGATCATCCGACCGTCCCAGCTCTGATGCCGCCCTCAACCTGATGCATGCCACTTATGCCGCCGGCCACTCCGACATCGCCGAGGTGATGGTGTGCATGTTCGGGCCGACTTCTGACGAGTATGGATTGCTGCATAAGGGAACGCGGGTGAGGAAAATGCACTCCTCCTACCGTTCCACGTTCAGAACCATTGGCGACACGCCGCTGGCTATGGTCAGGCGCGACGGGGTGCGCCATATCAAGAAGGATTATAAGCACCGCCGGAAAGACCGGAAAGTAGACATCCTGCCCTACTTTGATGATCGTGTTACGATGCTCTACTATTATCCGGGCATGAAACCTGATACGCTGGATGCACTGGTAGAAAAAGGATACAAAGGGATTGTCATTATAGGCACCGGCCTGGGGCACGTGAACAAAGAGCTCTACCCGGCAATTAAACGGGCACACGAGAAAGGGGTGCACATGTACATGACCCTTCAGACGCTCTGGGGATACGTACAGATGTTTGTATACGACACCGGCCGCGATATGATGGCCTTAGGAATTATTCCTGCTGCCAATATGCTGCCCGAAGCAGCCTTTATAAAACTGGGATGGGCACTGGGCCAGACCGATGATCCCGAAGAGGTGAAGAAACTGATGCTTACGCCTATCAACGGAGAAATCACAAAGCGTGAGCCCTATGATGGCTACCTCGTCTACCAAGGCGGCGTTCCTGAAATCAAGGATTTTTTGAAAGAATATCACAAATAAAAAAACCCGGCGTTTGCCGGGTTTTTTATTGTTTTCTTACTTCTCAACCACCACTTTATCAATATAATTTGAATTCATGATACTGAGAATCCCCATGTAGTCGAGCTTGAACGTGATAATATCGCCCACCTTAAACTTGCGGTTGGTTTTTCCAATATCCATCACCAACATATCGGAGCTGGCACCTGAGAATTCAATTCCTTTCTTTTCAGGATGGATGTAACGTGTATCCAGGTCGAGCAGCCCGACATCAAGGATGGCACGGTAGCTCTTTTTGCCGTATTCGCTCGTATCGTATTCCACCATATCGCCGGCAACGTTGGTCGAGCGCTCGCCGATAGGTACGGTTGGTTTTTCGGTCAGCTCGATAATTTCGGTATGGAGCTTAAAAACATCCGTCTTCATCCCTTTAATCACCTTATCGGTAAACAGGTTCATTCCATTATACAACGACTCACCAATACGGAAGTGGTTAATTCCTTTAGGGATCATTTTCTTCCAAAGCAGTGGAAGGGTTACGGATGAACCTCCGGAGATATATTTGATTTTCCTGTTAAAGGTGGTTTCGATAAGCTGCTCATAAAGGCTCAGCTGAATCATCTTATCATGTGTGGGCATCACGCCGTTGAGGCAGTTAAAGTTAGCACCGAGCCCCACAATCTCTATGTTTTTAAGGTGAAACACTTCGGCATAAAAATCGAGCAGGTTTTCACCTATCACCCCTTCGCGCAAGTCGCCCATCTCGACCATGATAATGACTTTATGCTTTTTATGTTGTCGCTGAGCCTCTTCGCTGAGTAATTTGATGGTGTACAACTCGGTGTTGAAGCTTACATCGGCATACTGCACAATACTCCTGATGCTCCGCTTGGCTGGCGGCTTGATATATACTGTCTGCACACTCGGGTCGATTTTCTTTACTGTCTTAAGGTTAGAAATACGCGAATCGTGCACTTCCTTGATCCCCAGATCGAGCAGCACATCGAGGTAGCCTTTATGCCCGCAGAGCATTTTACTCACCACCCCCCATTCTTTGTCGTAACGATGGAACAGGTCGTCAAGAAATTCGTAATTGTGTCTGAGTTTCGCTTTATTTAATTCTATGTAAGCCATTATTTTATGGTTTGATTATTCTTTTTATTCTGGAAGGCAACCTGGTCAGCAGCTCATAATTCACCTGCTCACTCAATTCCCCAAAAGAGGAAACGGTGATATAATTGTCGCCTTGCTTTCCGATGATGATCACCTCATCACCCACTTTTACTTTATCCACGTAGGTTACATCTACCGTAGCCATGTTCATGTTCACCATCCCGACAACACCTACACGTTGTCCGTTGATGAGAACACGTCCCTGGTTGCTTAAGCTCCTGCTGAATCCATGAGAATATCCCAGCGGGACCACCGCAATTTTTTTCTTTTCGAGTGCCATATAGGTGGTGCCATAACCTACAAACTCTCCCTCCTTCACATTTTTCAGGCTCATCACCTTGCTTCTCCAGGTAATAATCTGGCGAAGCGGGTTGAGTTTATGCTTGGTTTTATGAAGGTAATGGATTTGTGTTTCCTTGCTGGGCCAGTATCCATAAGTAAGGATACCTACCCTGACCATATCCATTTGAGTTTTCGGATAGGCGATAGCGGCAGCAGAACAGGCCGAATGCCTTATTTCGGGGTGTATCCCGTTAAGGAGAAGAAACTTATACCCCTGGTTAAACCGAGTAATCTGTTTCTGCACCCGCACATGGTTGGCAATACTTTCGGCGCCAGCATAATGCGTGCACACCCCTTTCACATGAAAATGGTCGGAGTTCTCTTTAATAACAGGGATCACCTTACGAAGCTGCTGTCGGTTAAACCCCGTGCGATTCATCCCTGTTTCAAGCTCAATATGAATCTGCGCCTTGTTGCCTGTAGCTTTTGCTCTGTCGAGGAATAGCCTGAGTTGTTCTGTCTGATATACAAAGCAGGATATCCCGTTCTCTAAAACCCAGTCGACATCTTCCTCGTCCACATAGCCCATAATCATAATCTCGGTGTCGGGCTTGCATACGCTTTTGGCAATCCTGGCCTCATCCGTACTGAACACCGAGAAATGATCCACGCCAGCCTTTTCGGCCATGGGCACGATATACTCAATTCCATGCCCATAGGCATTACCCTTCACCACTGTCGACAAACGGACATTCTCGTTCAGCGTACTCTTGATAAATTCGATATTGTTTTCGAGCGCCGACTGGCTTATTTCAATGACGGATGTTGTTCTCATGATTCCTGATCATCTGTTAATAACCTGGTATAAATATCGAAAAACATATTCGCTCCGGTATCGATAATTTCATCCGGAAAATCATAGTCGGGATTATGGAGCTGGGGCTGATTTTTCCCGGAGCCTAATCCAAACAGTGCTCCTTTGAACCTGTTGGTAAACTGCCCGAAATCTTCGGACCACCGGAATGGCTGTTCTTTCTCAACCAGCTTTAGGTCAAGATTTTTGGCAGCACCTGCAACCAGTCCGTTACACTCTTCATTGTTGACTGTTGCCGGGAACTCTTCGGTGTAGGATATTTCCGTTTCGATTTCATCCTTTGCAGCAGCTTTGCTGGCAATTTCTTCAGCTTTCCTTGTCAGGATTTCCATGTCATCGTTCCGGTACGAGCGCAGTGTTGCCATTACTTCGGCATACCCCGCCGATGTGCCAAACGCCCTCTCTCCCAGGCGGGTATGGATAAGCGTGACCAGCGTAAAATCCTTAAAAGACGAGTCTTGTGGTAAATCGAGGAATTTTTGAACGATTTCCGCCATGGCGCGGGCCGGGTTTTTACCGTTTTCCGGTTCTCCGGCATGTGAGGTCACCCCTTTCAGCTTTACAATCATCCCTTTCGAGGCGGAGGCAAAAGCGCCTTTACGCATCACAATAGTGTGGTGATCGTAACCGGGTAAATTATGCAGGGCGAAAGCCATGTCGGGTTTTATCTGCTTAAATTTTTCATCCAGTATCACCTTTTCCGCTCCTTCTCCGGTCTCTTCAGCAGGCTGAAAAAGCAAAACCGCTTTCCCTTTTTGCGGGCGTTGCCCAGCAATTTTCCTCGAGAGCAAACTCATAATAGCCATATGCCCATCGTGACCACACTTATGGGATACACCTTCCTTTTCTGATTTATGATCAAAAGTGTTTACTTCCTGAATAGGCAAAGCATCTGCATCCGTCCGGAACAACACACAGGGGCCCGGCTTCCCGCTATCGAAAACAAAAGCCAACCCGTGTCCGCCAATGTTCTTAACAGTAGCGTCAGGTTGGCTCTTTTTTACAAAACCTAATATTCGTTTTGATGTACTTTTTTCCTGTCCTGACAGTTCAGGATGCTGGTGCAACTCTTTCCGGAAGGCAATAACCCCTTCGTTGGCTGCTGTTATCTGGTTATTTTTTTTGCTTGAATCTGTACTCAAGATACTTGTTTTCGAATCCAACCTTTTCGTATAGAAAACGTGCAGGATTTTGTGGTTCAACATGCAATTTGATATCTCCTTCAGTGATATCGATAATCTTGTTCATCAATTGTTTACCGATACCTTTCCCTCTAAATTCTTTATCAACAGCAATGTAAACCAAAATGTTTTCGGGGATGTAACCCTTCATCCCTGTCTTGTTCATAAGAACGACACCTGCAAGCTTATCTTCCTCAAACCCTTTAAGTACAAACCCACCCTGAAGGCTGCTTTCGCTGAGCGCATACTCAAGAGCTCTCATTATATCTTCCTTAGAGTCCCCATATTCATCGAGGTGCTCATGAAGAAAATCAACAATAGTCTGTTTTTCAATCATTCCTACAGGGGAAATGGAATCCAGTATTTCAAATCTCATTAGTTTTTATATTTTTATTTTAAAAATTACTTTGAGCAGGAACAAAATTAGCTCAAATTTACTGATTTACCAAATTATTCTGATATGTCAATGCTTATTCCTGATGTATTTTCTCTTCGGCTGTGAGCACCGGCGAGGCATCCAGATCTTCAATGTTAAGAATACTGATCAGTTCATCCAGTCCGGCCCTTATGATTTCAGCACGATCCACCGGAAGCTTATTAAGCTTTTCCGACAATTGCTCCTGAAGCAAGGGTGGCAGTTTGTCGAGCAGATTCTGTCCCGCAGAAGTAAGGGTGATTGATGTAATCCGCTTATCACCAAGCTTTGGCAATCGGGCAATATATCCTTTCTTTTCCAATCTGTTGATAATACCTGTCACTGTGCTGGCATTCAGATTAAGGTAGGTCCTGATATTTTTTTGTGTGGTCTGGAAATTGGGTGCTTCCCTGATGTAGTTCAAACAAAGAACTTGAGGGATACTCACTCCGTATTCTTTTTGTATCTTCTTAGATTCCAGGTTTATAGATCTGACTATTTGCCTAATTTTAATGATTATCTCATTATCTATATTCGCCACTTTGCAACAATTTGAAAATTAACACCACAAAAATATATTATTTTCTGATTAAATTCATTTTCTATACCAACAAATTAAAATTGCTCCTTGTTCGTTCAACAATGAAGATGCAGTAGTTTGTTCTTTGAACATATATGCTCTCACAAACATTGATTCTGATAATAAAAAGGATACTATGGCTATAAAAAGCAAAAACCAAAAGCCTAACAGGCTGATAAACGAAAGCAGCCCTTACCTGCTTCAACATGCCTATAACCCTGTGGACTGGCATGCCTGGAACAACGCTACCCTTGCGAAGGCAAAAAAAGGAAACAAACCTCTTCTGGTCAGTATCGGTTATTCAACCTGCCACTGGTGTCATGTGATGGAAAAGGAATCTTTTGAAGATGAAGAGGTCGCCAAGCTGATGAACGAGCATTTTATCTGTATTAAAGTAGACAGAGAAGAGCGCCCGGATGTGGATCAGCTTTTTATGGATGCTGTTCAGATGATTACCGGAGCGGGAGGATGGCCGCTCAATTGCTTTGCCCTCCCCGATGGACGACCGTTTTACGGCGGCACCTACTTCAGGAAAGAACAATGGACAGACATCCTTAAAAGGGTGGCCGACCTAAACGCCACTAATTCTTCCGCGCTGGAGGATTATGCCCGACAGTTGATTGAAGGTATTTCAAAATCAAGTCAGCAACACCTTTCAGATAACAATACCATCCGCAAAGAAGACATCGAGATGATTCGCGATAAGCTGCATGATTCTGTGGACTTTGAAAACGGAGGGCTTAAGGGGGCCCCAAAATTCCCTTTGCCCCCGGCACTGGAGGCCGAGTTGAATATGGCTACATTATATCACGACACACATCTCAAAGAACACCTCGAAATCACTTTGGAGAAAATGGCTTCCGGCGGCATCTACGACCAGGCCGGTGGTGGCTTCGCCCGCTATTCTGTCGACAGCTTCTGGAAAGTTCCTCATTTCGAAAAGATGCTCTATGACAATGCGCAACTGTTGTCGGTCTATTCTAAAGCCTACAAATTAAATGGCAACCCACTCTGTAAAGAAGTTGTTGAAGAAACCGCCGGCTTTATGGAAAGGGAATTTTTATCCGGGGAAGGAGCCTTTTACAGTGCCCTGGATGCCGATTCGGAGGGAGAGGAAGGAAAGTATTATGTGTGGAAGAAAGATGAGTTTGATGATGTGCTGGGGCCCTATGCCAGTCTGATGAGCAAGTATTTTGGCGTGGGTGGTGCCGGCTATTGGGAGCGAAATAACAACATATTAGTTCGTGCTGAAAACAAAAGCACCTTTGCCCAGCGCGAAAACCTTTCAGAGACCGAAATGAATGCGCTGATCCGGTTTTCAAAGAAAAAGCTGCTGGAGGCCCGGGAAAAAAGAGTAAGGCCATCGCTGGACAATAAAATTATTACATCCTGGAATGCGCTGGCGGTGACAGGGCTGCTGGACGCGTATACTGCGTTTGACGAGGACAGGTTTCTGAGCCTCGCCACGCAAACGCTCGAATTTCTGATTCAAAACCGCATTAAAGCAGATGGCCATTGCCTGAGGTTATCCGGGAAAACCGTAATTGATGGTTTTCTGGAAGACTATGCTTTAACTGGCCAGGCTCTGATGAATGCCTTTTCCGTTACCGGGAAAAAATCCTACCTGGATTGGGCTCAGAAGATCACACAGAAAGCCATCGAACTGTTTTATGATGACAAAAGCGGATTTTTTTACTACACTTCCAAAGAAACCGAACTCCCCAACCGCCAAACGGATGTTCATGACAATGTCATCCCCTCGTCCAACTCGCTGATGATGACCTTGCTACATTCGGTAGGGATGGTCACCGAAAACCTTGAATATATTGACATTGTTAAGAAAGCGCTGAAAAACATCATCCCCGGGATGTACCAATCGGTGGTAGCGTTTGCCCATTGGAGTAACCTCCTGCAGGTCCTGGAACATGGAGCCTTTGTTATGGCTGTAACCGGACCCGCAGCCCAGAAAACCGCAAAAGAGCTTCATTCCAAACACCTTCCGGATGTTATTGTAGTTTTTAGTAATGAACCTGGTGATATTCCGGTCTTTGAAAATCGACATTCTGAAGAAAAGACAAGAATATTCGTGTGCACAGAAGACTCATGCCTTGAGCCGGTGGAAAGTGTAAAGGAAGCCCTGCAAAAAATAAAAAGGCCGGAAAACTAATCCCGGCCTTACATTCATATTTTTGTGCTTGCTGATTACTTCAACTCTTTGTGGCAGAACCACCAGTCATAGCAATCTTTGCTTCCACGGCGCTCCTCGGCCATTGCTTCGGTTGAAGCCGGCGGAATAATCACCCTGTCTTTAAGGATTTCATTATTTGGCCAGTTTTCAGGAAGGGCCACTTTTTCTTTCTCATGCACCTGTAGTGCTTTCAGGGCACGAAGTACCTCGTCTACCTGACGACCGATTTCCTGCGGATAATAGATAGAAAGACGGATACGTCCTTCAGGATCGATGATAAATACCGCGCGTACAGTGTTGGTGCCCTTTTCCGGGGCAATCATACCAAAACGTTTTGACACGCGTCCCATTTCATCAGCGATGATTGGGAAAGGAATTTCAACATTGAGCTTTTCCTTGATCCACTCAGTCCATTTAATGTGAGAGAAAACCTGGTCTACTGAAAGACCTACAAGCTCTGCATTCAATTCCTTAAACTGATCCGCTCTCTTAGCAAAAGCAACAAATTCAGTAGTACATACCGGAGTGAAATCGCCCGGGTGACTGAAAAGCACCACCCATTTGCCTTTATAATCGTCTGGCAGTTTTTTCATTCCGTGTGTTGTGTTTACTTCCATCTCGGGAAACATGTCGCCTAATAATGGCATTCCTTTTTGTTCTTCCATTGTTTTACTGTTTTTAATGATTAAATAGTTTATTATTAATTATCTAAAAATTCTCCTGTGATATAAAGTTTTAAATCTTTTACTTTAAAATTCTCAATGTTTTTCTTCTTAAAATATTCTTCAAGCATCTGATTGAGCTCCTCGTCATGATAATCCTCAATCCTGCCGGTTTCGCTGTTGTATAAGTGGTGATGCCGGTGTAAGACTGCATCGTAACGCATCACTTGTTTGTCAGTAATCACCCTCATAATCAACCCTTTGTCTTTCATAGTCTCGAGGGTTTTGTACACCGTTCCGGTAGCTATCGAAGGATGATGTTCCTTGATGTGCGCGATAATTTCATCCACCGTTGGGTGATTGGCCAGCTCCACCAATGCTTCAAGTATGGCTATGCGTTGTGGCGTCACCTTTAATCCGGCTTCAGATATTTCCTTTTGCAGCTCTGTTCTATTCATCACTAAATTTTCTTAAATAAGAATCATTACTATTTAGGAACAAAGATCATAATAGAATGTTTACAAAATCTAAATAAAATGTTAATTTTTTTAAGGTTATTCTGAATCAGAGGAGAAGCAGCATCTAAATCATCTGCTTCCTAGTCGTCAGAGAATTCCTTTATCAATTCCCTGTATTTCGAAAAAACACGTGCCCGGGATACAAACCCAATGTACTTACCATCCTTTACCACAGGAATGTTGTAATGCCCTGATTTGTGGAATTTCGTCGCCACTTTTTCCATTGATTCGTCAGGATGAACAGAAACATCAGGCATAAACATCAGCTCACTAACATGTACTTTATCGTAAATTTCGGGCTTGAATACGATATCCCTGATTTCGTTAATAAAAACAACGCCTTTGAAGTTTCTTTCTTTATCAATCACCGGAAAAACATTCCGCTCTGATTTGGCGATAATTTTTACCAATTCGCCCAGCGTAGCATTTTCATCCACCGTAAGGAAATTGCTTTCGATGAGTTTGTTGACCCTGAGCAGCGACAATGCCGCCTTGTCTTTGTGATGCGTCATCAGTTCTCCTTTCAGAGCGAGCCTTTTGGTATAGATAGAGTGCGGCTCGAAGTAATTTATAGTCAGAAAACTGATGGTCGATGTAATAATAAGTGGAATAAAGAGCTCATAGCCTCCGGTTATTTCAGCTATCAGGAAGATTGCCGTAAGGGGCGAATGCATGACCCCGGCCATAACGCCCGCCATCCCGACAAGGGCAAAGCTGGTTAAGGGAACATCGCCAACAGCCAGTTTATTGATGAGCAGAGCAAGAAGCAAGCCGGCAAACCCACCTGTGAAAAGCGAGGGGGCAAAAATACCGCCGACCCCTCCGCTGGCTGTTGTTACCGACATGGCCACAATCTTAAAAACAATGACCAGCGCCAGGTAGAGTATCAAAAACCAGAAACTGTCGCGAAGGGAATAAAAGAAACTGTTGTGGGTAACTGCTTCCACATTTCCCTGCAATATCTGTAACAAAGAATCATAGCCTTCTCCGTAAAGTGAGGGAAACAGAAAAATCAAAACACTAAGGATGACTCCTCCAATCACAAACCGTGAAATACTTTTGTGAATCTGATGAAACTTTTCTTCCACAAACATGGTGGTCCGGGTGAAAAGGATAGAAATCAATCCGGCAAAGAGCCCCAGAAAGATGTAGTGTGGAATATTATCGAGAAGAAAAGGCTCCACGTTCCCAAAAGCAAACAGCGCCCCTTTCTCCATCAGGAAAAAAGAAACGGTGGTCCCGGTAACCGCTGCAATGAGCAAGGGAATGATCGAAGCCATGGTAAGGTCGAGCATCAGCACCTCGAGCGTAAACACCAGTCCGGCGATGGGCGCGTTGAAAATACCGGCAATGGCAGCCGACGAGCCACAACCAATAAGCAAAAGCACCGTCTTGTAGTTCAACCTGAAAAAGCGCCCGATATTGCTTCCGATGGATGCTCCCGTGAGTACGATGGGAGACTCCAGCCCCACCGAACCGCCAAAGCCAACAGTCATCGTACTGGCCACCATACTCGAGTAGGTGTTGTGGGTTTTGATGTACCCATTACGCTTTGACATCGAATAGAGGATTTTGCTCACACCGTGGCCGATATCGTCTTTAAGAATATACTTTACAAAAACAACCGTGATAATAATTCCTGTAATGGGATAGAAGAGATAAAGAATGTTTTCAGATTCCAAATCAAATCCTGACGTCAGGAGCTGATGTACAAAATGGACAATGTTTTTCAATAATACGGCTGCTAATCCGCTTAAGATGCCGATTATCAAACTCAGTATTAAAATAAACTGCCGCTGCTTTAAATGCTTTGTCCGCCAGGCAAAAAACCGAATCAGTATTCGTTTTGTCCACATGATTTTGAAATTGGCTGCAAAAGTATAGAATTGTTCGTTTACCAACCACTTTTTCAGCACTCAATCGCATGCATTTTGCGTATTTTGAATAATTATAAAAAACGTACTTTTGATTTTTTATTTTAAACCGGAGACACCATGCAAGAAGCCATTAATCAGATGAATACCTGCGGAAAAGAGCGTACGCCGTTTTTTTTCATGGTCGATTTTGAGATGAAGAGTCCGGTAGTTATTACCTACGACAAGCTCTTTCCAAAGAATCTCCTTTTTGATATTGATGGTTTTTCCAACGCCGCCCCGGAAGAAAGGAAGCAAGTGAAAATAGCCCATCAGCCCATTTCCTTCTCAGATTATCAGAAAGCATTTGATTTGGTTCAAAAAGAACAACGCCACGGGAACTCCTACCTCACCAACCTCACGTTTAAAACACCCATTAAGTCAGAGGCCTCACTTAAAGACATCTTTTATGCATCCAAAGCACGGTTTAAATTATTATACAAGGATGAGTTTGTGGTTTTCTCTCCTGAAATTTTCATCACCATCAAGGATGGTGTAATAAGCACCAACCCGATGAAAGGAACAATCGACGCTGATATTCCGGGGGCAGAACAAATTATCCTGGATGATCCGAAAGAAAAAGCCGAGCATTATACGATTGTCGACCTTCTGCGAAACGACCTCAGTATGGTGGCCAAAAAAGTACGGGTGAAAAAATTCCGCTATATCGATCATCTGAAAACATCGCGTAAAAACCTGCTGCAAGTGAGTTCAGAAATCACAGGACAGCTTCCCGACAACTATCATGAACAACTTGGTGATATCCTCTTCACTATTCTTCCGGCAGGTTCGGTGAGCGGGGCACCCAAGAAGAAAACACTTGAAATCATAAAATCCTCCGAAAAAGAAGATCGGGGATATTACACGGGCGTGGCAGGGTTTTATGACGGCCAATCATTAAAAAGCTTTGTGATGATTCGCTTCATCAGTAAACAAAACGATCAGCTTTTTTATCACAGCGGCGGCGGAATTACAGTAAACAGCCTGGCGGAGAAAGAATTTGAGGAACTTAACGACAAGATTTATGTGCCTGTTATTTGAATCGATAAAAGTGATAAACGGTGTTGTTTGCAACAAAGATTATCACGCAGCAAGAATCAGAAGAGCACAGCAATCGCTTTTCGGAAAATCCTCCGGCACTGTTCTTGAGCAGGTTAAAATCCCCTGTAACCTGAAGCCGGATACAGTTTACAAACTCAGAATCACTTACGATACAAAAATCCGGGAATACAGTTTTTCAGAGTACCACCCAAAAAGTATATCATCGTTGCAGTGTGTGGTGGACAACCACATCAGCTATTCGCACAAATTTGAAGACCGCAGCCGGATTCAAA
>JAASSU010000086.1 GCA_021767705.1 Bacteroidota bacterium
ACTGAACTACCAGACCTTTTCTCTTTTTTGTAACTCAACTTAGCGACCTTCCCGACTCACTAGTCGGGACTTTCTAACCAAACTGAACTACCAGACCTTTTCTCTTTTTTGTAACTCAACTTAGCGACCTTCCCGACTCACTAGTCGGGACTTTCTAACCAAACTGAACTACCAGACCTTTTCTCTTTTTTTGTAACTCAACTTAGCGACCTTCCCGACTCACTAGTCGGGACTTTCTAACCAAACTGAACTACCAGACCAGGCTTTTTTTGTTTTTGAGAACGTGCTTTTGTGTTAAAGCCGTTGCAAAAGTAGTATAAATATTTTTCCCTCCAAATGATTTTTAAAAAAATTCAATTTTTTTTCTAAGTTTCTTTGTTGGCTATCCTTTGAGCTGTGCGCGAGACAGGGTGTTTAAGAACGGTGCAATATCGTCAAGGGCTAACACATAATCTACTGGGGTGGATTTTATTGCAGCCTCAGGCATGTTGGCCACATAAGCAGTCTCAGGATCCTGAACCACAGTCATCCCTCCGAAGGCATGAATCATTCCCATTCCGTAAGCACCATCGTGACTGGCCCCGGTAAGCAGCACGCCTATAGCGGCCTTTTTCAACGACAATGCCCCGGTTTCAAAAAGCACATCAATGGATGGGCGGGAAAAATTCACCTTCTCAAAAGTCGCCAGCGAGAGTGTTTTGTCTTCTTCAATTAACAAATGATAGTTTGGCGGGCACACATAGACACATCCACTCTTGAGGGTTTCCTTTTCCTCAGCCTCCTTTACAAAAAGGCTTGAATGGGAATTAAGGTAGGTTATCAGATAATTATCAGAATGTGCAGAAATATGCTGGGCAATAACAATTGGTAAATGGAAATCTTCCTCTAACCCTGAAAGAAGTGTTTTCAGCGCATCCATCCCTCCTGCTGAGGCTCCCATCATCACTACTTCATAGCCCATCCTAATAATTGTAAGAATATTTCTTCAGATAAATTTTCTGCTTTTTGTTTAATGGCTCAAAGGCATCTGCAAAAGAGGAGTAATCGAGCGTTTCCTTATTTCCCAAGGCTAAAATACCTCCGGTAATAATACTTTCGTGAAATAACTTTATCACACGGCTCTGCAATTCGCGATTAAAATATATGAGTACGTTTCTGCAAATGACCATATGAACCTCAGCGAACACATTGTCCAACACCAGGTTATGATCAGAAAAAACCACCTTTCTCCTCAGATAATCCGCAAAACGGAACTCTTCTTCACTTCTGCTGTAATAGTCGGAAAGTGCTTTCTTACCTCCGCTTTTCACATAATTCATCTCGAATTCCTTTTCGTGATCTAACGAGTAAGAAGCCTGCCGGGCCTGCTCAAGCACCAACTGATTGTAGTCGGTGGCATAAATCTGCGTACGATCCAGCAAGCCTTCTTCATCAAGCAAAATAGCCATCGAGTACACTTCCTCGCCCGTAGAGCATCCTGCATGCCAAATTTTGATAAAAGGATAGGTCCTCAAAATAGGTACCACCTCATTTCTTAAGGCCTGGTAGAAGGGGGGATCTCTGAACATCTCGGTAACGTTTATTGAGAAGTCTTTCATCACCTCTTTCATAAAATCAGGATCATGCAGCACCTTGTATTGCATCTCAGAAATGCTTTCCACATCAGTAAGGTTCAGGCGGTGAAGAACGCGCCGCTTGAGATGCGCTTTCGAATAATTTCTAAAATCGTAACCATACTTCAGATAGATCGCTTCCAGAAAAAGCTTAATCTCAATATCAAGGTTTTCATAAACTGAGTCCGGGTTACTTATCATTGCCTAATCATTATTGTAGAGCCATACCCGCAGCATGGACAGCAGTTTTTCGTTATCAACCGGTTTGGCCAGGTATTCATTAGCCCCGGCAGCAATTGCTTTCTCACGATCAGCTTTCATGGCTTTGGCTGTGAGGGCAATAATAGGTATATCCTCATAGAGATGCATTTTACGTATCCTTCGCATGGCTTCATAGCCATCCATTTCAGGCATCATAATGTCCATCAGCACCAAATTGACATGCTGCTCCTGCTCAAGTTTTTCAATGGCTTCACGGCCGTTACGCGCCATCGTCACTTTCATTCCCTGCGATTCCAGAACGCTGCTCAAAGCAAAGAGGTTTCGCATGTCGTCATCAACCATCAGGATATGCTTTCCTTTGAGGACGGCATGCTTCTCTTCGATTATGTGTTTGAGCGACTCTTGCTGTTTCTTCGGGAGCTCCTCTTCATCTTTATGAAGGAACAAGGTCGTTTCAGCCAGCAGCCTTTCAGGCGATTTAGCCCCTTTAATGATAATACTCTCGGCATAACGCTTCAACGCATGCTCCTCTTCCTGATTCAACTCCTGGCCTGTGTAGACAATGACAGGAACTTGTGGAATGGTTTTTTCCTTCTTAATCATTTCGAGCAGATCGAAGCCAGACATATCAACCAGCCCAAGATCCAAAATCACCAGATCAAAGACCTCTTCTTTGAGCATCTTGAAGGCTTCCTGACCACTACCCACCGACTTAATTATGACGCCTTGCTTCCCTATGAGGCCTTCCACGCTTTTTCTTACAATAGCTTCATCATCGATAACCAGGAGTTTTTTCTCTTTTTTATTGATGACGTCTTCAATTTTCCTGAACACCTTCTCCAGTTGATCGGCGTTAACAGGTTTTGTGAGATAGCCGATAGCTCCCATCTTCATTGCCCGCAAGCTTTTATCTGTAGCTGAGATAAAATGCACCGGGATATGCCGTGTTTTAAGGTTGTTTTTCAAACGGCTCATCACCTCCCACCCGTCGATACCCGGCAACATCACATCCAAAATGATAGCCCTTGGGCCGTAGTAGTCGGCGTAATGAATCCCCGACTCACCATCGGGTGTAACTATGGCTTTAAAACTGTGTTCTGAGGCCATGTCGTAGAGCAGTTGGGCAAACTTCGGATCGTCTTCAATTATCAGAATGAAATCTTCGCCTTTTTTCAAGGATTTCCGATCATCTTTAACAAAGCTTTCTTCCGAATCTTCAGAAGGGTCATCTTCATCACTCGTGATCTTTACTTCCTCACCTGGCTTTTCTTCAGGCTTTCCGTTTTTATCGCCTTTTCCTGAAACAAGCACCACCTCTTCTTCCTTGTTTTTTCTGTCTTCAGAAGCATCATTATCCTGTTCATTCACCTTTTCAGGAAGGAGAAGGGTAAAACTGGTGCCTTTATTTTCTTCGGAATCCAGGTGGATTTCACCCTGCAACAAGTCGGTAAAACTCCTGGAAATACTTAAGCCCAGCCCGGTGCCGCCATATTTCCTGCTGGTGGTACCATCGGCCTGCTGGAAGGCCTCAAAAATCAGATCGCGTTTGTCTTTTGGAATACCTATTCCGGTATCAATAACGCTTATCGCGATTTTTCTATTTTTTGCTAATTCTTTACTATGAATATCAAAGGCACCCTTTTCAGGTTTAAAAATGTGCAGCTTCACCTTACCTTTCTCAGTAAACTTTAAAGCATTCGACATCAGGTTTTTCACTACCTGCATAATGCGCTGCGGATCAGATTGGATGTACTTTGAAACATCCTTATCCACCTGTATTTCCAAATCCAAGCCTTTTTTCTGTGCTACCGGAGAAAATGTTCGCTCCAGATTGGTTGCCAACTCCTCCAGATCAACTTTTTCGATATTCAGCTTCAGCTTGCCGGCCTCCACTTTCGAAAGGTCCAGAATTTCATTTATCAACTCCAATAGGTCATTTCCGGAAGTATGGATGGTCTTGGCAAACTCCACCTGCTTTTCAGTAAGGTTCTTGGCATCATTGCGCATCATCAGTTGTGAGAGCACCAGGATGCTGTTGAGTGGGGTCCGCAGCTCATGCGACATATTAGCCAAAAATTCCGATTTATAACGGCTGGCTTTTTCAAGATCGGCAGCTTTCTCTTCGATTTGCTTACGGGCCTTTTCCAGCTCCTGGTTCTTGACCTTAATCTTATCCTTCTCTTTTTCCAGTGCTTTGGTGCGTTCCTCCAGCTCTTCGTTAATTACACTGAGCTCTTCCTTCTGCTGATGCAAAGTGTTTTCAGAGGCTTTTAAGGCTTTGGTTTGCTCTTCCAGCTCTTCGTTGGTTTGCCTCAGCTCCTCCTGCTGCACTTCGAGCTTCTCTTGCTGCTCCTGGCTCTTAGAAAGGAGCTTTTGAAGTTGAGTATGAGCCATGGCCGCATTCACAGCCACAGCCACACTATCCATCGTCATCTCGAACAGTTGCTTCTGCAGGGCGGTAAATGATTTATCGCTGCCAATCTGAACCACACCGATTAGGTCACCTTCGTAGATGTAGGGTGCTACAAGGTAAGCTTTCGGCTGCGCTGTTTCGATATTGTAATCAATAGCAGCTTCCTTCTCCATGACCTTTTCCACTGCAATCAGCTTCCGGCTTTCGGCAGCCTGACCTACCAGCCCCTCACCAATTTCGCGCTTCATAAATGACGACTTACTATCGCTTAGCGCATAACTCTCAACCAGCTCCAGGTATTGCTTTTTCTGGGGCCTGACATAGATGAGGCCTACTTTAGCATCAAGATAGGACGCCATAAACTCGATTATCTCACGCCCCAGCTCCTGAAGCTCCTTTTTCCCTGACATCCGGGCATTCAGCTCGCTCACCCCCGTCTTTAGCCAGTCCTGCTCATGTATTTCCTTTGCTGATTTGCGCAGCTTGCTGGTCATGTTCTCCAAAGCCTGCCCGAGGGTATCCTTGTCGCTGCGGGGTTTTACACTTGCCGAATAGTCTCCTTTAGCAATGGTGTTGGCCTGATCAACCACCCCCCTGAAACTCTCAATCATCTGGTTCACAGAAATAGCCAGAACATCTTTGTTACTACGAAGCTTAAGCTTCCCTGTAAAATCGCCTTTAGCAATGCGTTGTGCTTCTTCGCTCACATCAGCAATGTAACTCACAAGGTTGTTAAAAGTATCCTTCATCTCCCCCACCTCATTTCGTGGAGTCCAGATATCCTTCTTCACAAGATGCCCGTGCGCAACCTCCTTGGCCCATGCCGACAGCTTTTTGATGGGGCTTACGGTACGCTGGGTAATATAAACCGAAAGGAACACTACGATGATTAAGGTTATCACCAAAGAAACGATGACCGTGCCGGACAATTCGCGGGTGTAAGCAAAAGCCTCATTATGCTCCAGCTCCTCAATCACAGCCCAGTTTACCCCAAAATCGTCGAGCTTGGAAATACTTCGGGCAATGCCGTAAACCCATTCCCCGTTGATGCCCTGGTAAGTGGAAATGATCTTCCGGCTTCCGGCCTCCAGCCCTTCCACCTCCGAGGGTATATACCTGTAAGTGTTGAGCCACTCAAGGGCCTTTTCGTGTGTAACCTTTTTATTCATTAAGGACGAATCCCCCACGGCACTCGAAGAAGAGCGGATTCGGAGGTCCTCGCCAATGATGTATGCCGTGCCCGATTCGCCAATCTCATCCGACCGCCTCATCATCTCGTTGATATCCTTAGCAAGAATTCGGAGTGCAAAAACTCCAAGCATATTCCCCCGCTCATCATAAACAGGTTTTCCAATAACACCTGAAATAGGGATGTCAGAATTTTGGTCTTTTTCAAAATCAGAAAAAAGAATGCTTCCGGTTTCGAGAATTTGCCGAATTGTTTTGCCTATCCGCGAATTAGAATAAGGACCATCATACACGTTGGTAGCAAACAAACTGTTTTGCTTCAACGAAAACAAGACATTCCCCTGTACATCAATAAAATAAGCATCATAATACTGGTGCATCGCATTAAAGCGGCTGAGATAACTCTTCTGCGAACTCACAATCTGCTTGTAACTATCGCGTTGAACATAGTCTTTTAAAGGAAGCTCAGATTGCTGATAATCCATCCTTAAATCCTTAAGCAGTGCCTTATTCTGCTCCACATCACTGTAAAAGTTTAAATCTTTTTCAATTTCGGTGAAGTACAGGTTCAGGTTTTCCTCGCGCAGTTGAGAGGAGTTGACCAGGGTTTTTTCTGCAACAATGGTCAAGCCTTCGAAAGCATTCAGATAATTGATATAGCTGACAATAATCAGTGGCAGAATAGATATTGCCACAAACCACAGGAAAAGGCTTTTGCCGACACCGATGTAGGGCGTCAGCTTAAAATTAAATATTTTTATGTGAGGATCACGATATTCATTTTTGTCCATGAGAAAACTGTTAAAAGCAATTAAGAAGTATACTCATTAATTATTTTTACTACTTCAGCAGTGTTGATAGGCTTGGTAAGGTAGTGGTCCATTCCGGCAGCCAGGCACTTTTCCTTATCCCCTTTCATAGCGTGTGCGGTCATGGCAATAATGGGCGTATGCTTGCTGTTCCCCTCGCTTTCGCGGATTTTCCGGGTGGCCTCATAACCGTCCATTCGTGGCATTTGCACATCCATCAGAATGAGATCGTAGTTATCGGAGGTCGCTTTCTCATACGCTTCCTGGCCATCCACAGCCTCAATGATTTCCCACTTGTATTTCGAAAGCAGGCCTGAAACAATCTTCCGGTTGATTTTCTGATCTTCAGCCAGAAGGATTCTCAACTGATGGATACTACCGCTCTTTTCGTCCGATTGTTTCTTTTTACTCTCTTCCTTGTCACCAGAAAACAGGGTTTCAAGAACCTTCTTAATGTCTTGCTGAAGCACTGGCTTATAGATGTGATATTTCAGCCCCATCTCCTGATACTTCGACATGTTTACTGCCGACTTACTGGTGGGCATAATCACAATCTGCGCCCCGGATTTGGAAAGGGTTTTATCGTAGAACTGCTTTAACTCCTCTATGCCGGTAAACTCAGGCATCACCGTATCCATAAAAATGACATCATAGCTATTATTAGCAATGGCCTCCTTTGCTTTTTTCAGATCTGAAACGGCATCATAACTGAAATCCCAATGGTCGAGGTAGTAACCGATAATTCTTTGAGAAGTCTCATTATCATCAATTACCAGGAATTTTAACTCTTTATTTTGTGTTTGATCGCTTAATGTGCACGCTTCCTCTTTTTCATGGCTTTTTTTGAATTTTATTTCAAAATAGAAGCGGCTTCCTTTTCCTTCCGTACTCTTCAATTTCAGATCGCCGCCCATCAAGTCGACGATTTTTTTGGATATCGGCAATCCTAAACCTGTTCCTCCATATTCGCGTGTCGTAGACTTGTCAGCCTGCTCATAGGATTGGAAGAGCTTGCCCTGTTTATCTTTCGGAATACCAACACCGGTATCTTCAACGGCAAACTCGAGGTTGATATAATCTTCGGTTTCCTTTCGCTTAATGATGTGTACTCCTATCTCACCTTGCTTAGTAAATTTAATAGCGTTTCCGAGCAGGTTAATCAGGACCTGGCGCAGCCTTGTAGGATCGCCAATAACCTTCTGAGGTAAATCAGGTGTTAACGATGCCACAAGCTCTATATCGGTTTTTAGAGTTTTTACAGACAGCAGCCTTACTACTTTTTCAAGCAACTCTCTGAGATTAAACTCTACATCCTCAAGCTCCAGTTTTTCAGCCTCGATTTTAGAAATGTCAAGGATTTCATTGATAATTTCGAGTAAAGATTCCCCTGAATTTTTCAAGTCAATCAAACGCTCTTTCTGTAACTCCGACAATTCATCCTGCATCATCAGGTCGGCCATTCCAATAATCCCGTTAAGGGGCGTGCGTATTTCGTGACTCATATTCGCCAGGAATGAACTCTTTGCCTTGGTGGCTTCTTCTGCAATCTGCTTGGCTTTGTGCAGCTCCGACACCGTTTTCTCAAGCTTGTGGGTGGTTTGCTGCAACTCCTGCTTGTGCTTGAAAAAGGCAATAAATGAATGGATTTTACTTTTCAGTACCTCCAGGTCGAGCGGTTTGTAGAGGTAATCGACCGCTCCGGCATCATAACCCTGGAAAATGTGCTTGCGCTCGGTGCTGATGGCGGTGACAAAAATGATTGGAATGTGCCGCGTTTTTTCATTGCTGCGCATCAGCTCAGCCACCTCAAAACCATCCATTACAGGCATCTGCACATCGAGTAACACCAAAGCAAAATCCTGCTCCAGCATCAGGCCTAAAGCTTCGTTTCCCGAAGAGGCCTTCACCACATGCAACTCCGGGCTGTCGAGCATGTTTTCAAGTGTTAGCAGGTTTTCGGGCCGGTCATCAACAATAAGAATATTAAACTTGTCAGAATTACTTGTTTCCTCCATCTTTCTTCGAATTTAATTAGAACGCAAGATACAAATTTATCACAATAATAATATACATGATCAGGAATATCTGTTGCAGGTGCTTTTAAAATCGCAAAAGCGGCAGAGCGAAATATCTTCTGTTTGAGAAAACGGCGTTTGATCATCGAAGATATTGCTAACCAAGTTCATCAGATGCTCTTCAAAAGAGGCAATAAGCTCTGAAGAATCATAGGCTGCATTTTTGAGGCTCATCACGCCCTGCTGCAGCGCCGGAAAAGAAATAATCGCCGGCTCCACCATACCCTTATCGTAGTGTGAGCTTTGTTGATAAAGCCACTGGTAAAAAAGCAACTGGAAGGCTTCCTTGTTATCACTCCGGCTAAAAAAGTCTTCCATTTCCTTCACTGTCAGCTTCGAAGGATTGACATTCCCGGTTTTGTAGTCGATAATCCGGGTTACATTATCCACCCGATCCACCCGGTCGATGTGCCCTTTAAACTTGACCGGCAAGTGCTCGTTCAGGTTCAGGTGTTTCTCGATATACAGCTCTGTACCCTTGAATGCATACTCTGTTTGACTTTTCTCTGCTTTCAGGGCAAAAACAAGTTCCTTTTCCAGGAAACTTTCAATCCAGTGCTCTGCCAGCTTCGAAATCAACAGGTTCTTGCCCTGAGCAAAAGAATTTCCTGAATACAATTCTTTGAAGGTTTTGTCCAGCTCCTCCGGAACATGCTTTTTCAGCTTCACAATAAAGTCTGATTTCAGAGGGTACTCCCCGCAGTCAGGTTTATAAAAGTTTTCGAGGACTTGGTGAACCACGATACCTAAAGTTTTGGCTTCGATAGTTTCCTCCACCTCTTCCTGTTCGCTGACTCCGAGGATTTCTTCGAAATAAAATTTCAGCGAACACTGACGGTATTTATTGAGCGAAGTTGCAGAAAACCCTGATTTGGCCTTTTCCCTGAGCCTTTCGATGAGTGCGGGAGATTTCTTCACGCTAATCTCATAATCATTTTCCGATAAATCGGGACTCACAGAAACAACACGCTCAACCACTTTTAGTTGCTGGTTTGCATGGGCCAGCTCGTATTTTATTTGCTTAACAAAGCGACTGACTTCATTGCTGCTGACCCCTTCGGGGTGGTTGTTGTAAAGCAGGTGAATGTTTTCTGATCGCTGAAGCAGATGATAAAAATGATAGGCATAAATTCCGGCTTTTTCTGATTTCATGGGCAACTTATAGTAAAGCCTCATCTCAAACGGGATAAAGGTAACATCATCGCTGTTGCCGGGCACAAACTCCTCGTTTGCCGAAAGGAGGATTACATTTTTAAAGTCGAGCAAGCGCGTTTCGAGCATCCCCATGACCTGGATACCCTTGAGAGGCTCTCCCCTGAAGCTTACTTCCTCACGCGAGGTCAGCTGCCTGAAAAGCCGCCAGAAAATATCTGTATCCTCCAGGGTGCCGTAAGCTGTTTGCAAGTGATTGATCTTTTGTATCACCGTCTGGAAACGTAATGCATACTCTTTCAGTAAAGGATTTTCATCTTCCTGCATGTCCGTTTCATCCAGAAGCAAATCTAAAAGCTTGAGAAAGCAGGTAATCGCATTAGCGGTTTGCTGATTCCAGTCATTCCAAAGAAAAGCGTAGTCATCAAAGGCCTCTACCCCAATTTCTTTAAACAAATTCCTGAGGTCGTTCAGTGAGTAAAATGCTTTATCTTTTAGCTGAATCATTTTCACAGGCGATTTCCCGGTAAGGCTAAAATCAGTGTGACGGCTTTCGAAGACTTTTGTAATGGCCGGATGCGACAAAACCCTCAACACATCTTTGAAGTAATACTGCACATCGCCACCGTTGCTTTTGGCATTTTCAAGTCCGTATGGCGCCGTATGAAGCCTGAACAACGCACTGAAAAGCGAAAACAGCATCGTGTTCTCAAGGGCCAGCCCCATGGTGATGTTGAATTTCGAAATGTTACCGGGAATGGAGTTTATCAGCGGCTCAAGCAGCGACTCATCAGCCAGCACCACAGCCACCTCATCATTTTCATCAAAGTTCTTCAGGATATTCCCGGCCTCTTTCACCTGCGACACGCCACCCGGAGCTCCGGTTACCGTAATGGTTTTCTCTGTTTGGGTCAGGTTTTCAGAGTGGAAGTCGGTGAACGCGGGCCATTTTTTTGTCAGTCGGCGCAGACTTTTCCCTGCCTCATGGGCAGGATCATCGTAGTAAAAACGATCGATATCCCAGATTAACTCCGCCTGCTTTTCCTTCACCAGGTTATCAGCAATTTTCTCCTCTGATGGGGTGAAAAAATTAAACCCCGTAAAATAAACCTTATCCCATTTCTTTTGCTGCCCGGGTTCTTGTTGAGCCAGCTCCCTGAAAGCCAACCCCTGGTAAACCATTTTCTTTTTGAGAAGACGCTCTCTGAATTTCAGGTAATAGTCTTCGAGCGACTCAAAAAATTCGAGGTATTTTTTCTGGTAATCATTCTTCTCGTTTTCTCCGGGTTGCCATATATTTAATTGACTCACATTCCGAAGAAATTTAAACGCCTCCGATGGCTCAATCAGGTGCAGATCAATATCATTAAAATCATTGATAATGGTTGTGGCATATTTCAGAAAATCCTTAAAGGGCTCAGCTTTCTCCTTCATCACCTCTTTATGCACTTCATACAGCTCAAAAGTCAACGTAATGGAATCGGCCAGCCGGAGACCTGTTCTGGCTAACACATAATCCTGCATCGAGCAAATGGTTGGCATCATCATACTTTTAGCAGCCTTCGCGGCAATACTTTTTTTCAGAAAAACACCGGCGCGGCGGCTTGGAAGCACAGCACATGCCTTTGCGGGATGAGGGTGCTTATCCAGAATTTTTTCTGCTACTTGATCAAGAAATGATTTCAATATTTTATGATATCTGGTTTCCTACAAAGGTAAGGATTCAGGATAAGGAAGGCGAAAAATCAGGAAAAAACCTTGTCGTAAATCGCTTCGGCAGCGGCCAGGTTTTCGGGTTTTCCAAGGTCCATCCAGAAGTCAGAAGAGTGATCAAATCCTTTTACAGGATGGTTTTTAGCCAGCTCAAGGTACCATCTTAAAATCGGAAAGCGCTCCTCTTCCGGAAGGAAATCAAAAACCCCCGGCGAAAGGATATGTATCCCGCTAAAGCGGTATTTCGCAACCACTTCTTCAGACCTGACGAGTTCCTTTGAATTTTTTGAGTCGGCGCCTTTACCCACAAGTTGCATTTTTTTATCCAAAAGCAAATGCCGATCGCGGTATTCATTTCTTACGGCAAGCGTAACCAAAGCCTGCTGATTCTTGTGATAATCAAGCATGGCTGTAAGATCGAGATTAGTAAGGATATCTGTGTTCAGCACAACAAATGGCTCATCACCATCGAAAAACCAACTTGCTTTTTTCAGTCCGCCACCGGTGTCCAGCAGACGATCTCTTTCATCAGAAACTTCAATATTGATTCCAAAATCAGTTTCCCTGATAAAGCGCTCCACTTTTCCGGCAAAATGATGAACATTGACAATAATTTCGTCCACCCCCGCATCTTTCAAAAAATCAATGGAATGCTGAAGCAATGGCTTCTGCTTTAGTGGAACCAAAGCCTTTGGAATGTTATCGGTGAGAGGGCGGAGCCGTGTTCCGAGACCGGCGGCGAAAATCATTGCTTTCATGCTTATTGGTTTATCCAGTCAGGGTTTTCTTTGATGTATTCGCGGATAGCCACTTTTTTTAGCTCCCGATAGAGAATCATCTCGCTAAGGAGCTCAGAGTAGCTCCAGTCAGGATGCTCTTCCTGCGCTCTGCGGATAGCTCTTTCGTTAACATCGATATGATAAAGCAAGGCCTGAAGCTTCTCAATATGGTTTTTGACCATCACAGTAATGTGTCTGTAAAGCTGATCAGAAAGCTCATCGTAAGCCATAGCAGCATTTCCTGAGAAATGCACCTCCAGTCCGAAAGTGGCAAAATCCTTTATCACCTGGTTGGCCGTCTTTTCGATAATATCAGCGCGACTTTTATAAGGGTCTGTGTTAATTTTCTCAAGACTTGTCATCAGATCTTTTTTGCTTTACAGAGTTTCTTTTCTTTCCTGGAAACCCCGCCACATTTCTTGCATTCAAATTTTGGGTTCTCCACTTTTTTATGATTTTTTTCCTTGCACCTCTTTTTTCCCATTTCAGTAACCTAACTCTTTCTGATAGTGCACTACCTGCACGTTTACATTATAAT
>JAASSU010000362.1 GCA_021767705.1 Bacteroidota bacterium
AGGGTGCCTCCTCGAAGTGCATGGCGATGACATCGAACTCAAAGGAAACCGCCCGATGCGCCTGTTCAAACATGGCCAGGAACACAAAGAACTGGAAAAAACCGACGACCTCAGCTTCCTGATGAAGTAGGAGTGGGGAACGCAAATACTTATCCGGCCCGGCAATTTGTCGGGTCGGTTTTGGTTGGCCTTTATGGCTTCACCGCCCTCGTAGCAAAAAACGATGGAAGGTATTTATCCATGTCACGCTCGCCGTTCCAGTCATAGCCCTGAAGTATTAAAACATCAAAACAAAGACGTAGAGAAGAGCCTGTCAATAGCATCGGGAGTTAGGGAAGAGGGCGAAATGCCCTGAAAGGGAAAAACAATTCAGCCCAGGGCAAGCGCAGCGGCACCCTGGGTATATAATGCCCGTCAGTCCATCCCGCCGCCGTCGCTCAAAGATGAATCAAGGACGGGAAATGGAATCAGGCGGAATGTCCGGATGCCAGAGAAGAGCTCACAGGAAAAAATTCCTTTCTGGTCAAAACAAAAAAAGTACGCTAAAACGCACTCTTAAAATCAATACGTGCAACACTTCACCACCCGGATGAATCCGGGTGCTATACTCATCAACCATCCGTCTTTAAATATCCTTAGCCGTCAGTTGAAACTGACGGTTTGATTATTCTCCCAGTCCTTCCCACGACTTTAATCCTGGTTCTAACCACCCGAAAACAGGACCTAAAATCCCGGGTTGTTTTTGTCTTTTTATTCAGCCTCTTGGCTAAAGCCAAACAGCCTGCCTCAAGCCTCGGGAGTTAGGGAAGAGGGCGAAACACTCGCCGAAAAATCTACCAGACAAGATCATGCTCCTGCACTTCCACCTGTTTTAAACATTAAACAATTCTCAAATATAAGGCGACGGCGGTCAATAATGATTGCAATCCAACCCCCGGGGTTTTAACCTGGGGATATTCATATTCATCCATATGAGGGCTATATGCTATTAAATCCTATGATTGTGAATATCTTCTAATCCGTGTAATCCGCCAAAAACCGTGAAATCTGCGCTGCTGGAATTATTACTTCTTCACCACCTTACGGTAACTCACCTCATCGCCGTTTATCACTTTCAGGATATACATATCGCGGGGCAGGTGGTCGGTAGGAATAAGGTGGTGCGGTGCTGTCATCTCTTCCGAATGCACCAGCGTACCCCGTAGATCTGTAATCATCACCTGTGCCCCCGACTTTAGCACACCGAGCTCAATAGTAATGTTTTCCTTAAAGGGGTTAGGATACACTTTAATGCTTTCGCTTGGTTGTGAGTCGTCATCCGTACATACAGGGCGCAATGTGATAAATTGCCTGGCCTCGCCACTTCCGCATTCGTTAATACCGCGCACCTCGATATAAGCTGCGTCATGCGTATTATCGTTCCAATAAACTTCGGCGTTGTTCCCATTGCTAATCACCTCGTCCGCATGCGCGGATGGTGTAACCGTCCAAACATAATCATCAGCATATTGTGCGCCTGGCGTAGTGTAGTAGCTCACCGGTATGGTGTGGCAAATCTCATCAGGACCGGTTATAGGTAGGGGTTTTGCAGGTAAAGGATTTAACTCCAAGGAGATTGTTTCGGATTGTGCTGGATTGTTTTGCACACACTCGCTGCTCGATATCAACTCACAATAAACCTGGTCTTCATCAGTAAAGTCGTCGCTGATTAAAGTCGTGTTATGCGAATAGTGCATTGCGTCATTGATATACCAATTATATTCGGGGTTATTGCCCCCGTTGATTCCTGTAGCTGTAAAAGTAATGGTGTCGTTTTCACAATCGGCAGTGCTTGCGCTGATCGATACTCCGGTGTAAACTGTATTGGTAATCTCAATATCCTTCTCAGATTCTGTTCCCGTTCCGCACTGGTTTTCTCCGGAAGCTGTCAATGTAGTTAAACCTTCAAAACTGGTGTTCCAGATAATGGTGGCTTCTGTGTTGTTTTCATTAATCTCACCCGCATCAGCATCTGCCAACTCCCAGCTATAGCTGTCGGCATTGCTTATTTCATTAATCGAGTATTGCGAAAACCCTGTTCCATTACATACCTGGTCATCTCCGAAAATAGCACCGGGGTTGTTCGGTAGCTTTTCTATGAAGAACGTGGTATTTTGGTAAGTAGCTTCCTGGTAGGGCATCCCGTTGATGGTTGATTCATTCCAGTTCAGAAATGAGTTGCCATTTTCATGGATGCTGTTTATCAGAGTGTAGAGCGTGTCATATCCATCAAGCGAATGAGGATTGTCAGAAGCCCAATCTATCGAAAGCGTGTTTCCTGTAAAAGTTATATCGCTGTTATCCAGAAAATCATGCTGAATGAGCAGAGTATCGAAAGTATATTTTGAAGTGTCGACGCTGAGACTTAAAGAAAAGCCTTTGATATTTTTAAAATCTTCGGTAGTTATTTCGATGTTTCCTGAAGTGTTTCGGCAATAAGTAGTATCGTCGTCCAGCAAAAACTTTACCGGCGGCGGCGTAAAGAATTCAAGACTCACTTTGCAGGTCTCACTGTAAGAGTAGTGGTCGTGATTAAATCCAAGTCCTGCATCAAAAGGAAAGCTGCGCTCCAGGTAGCTGTATACGTTTCCGGTCGATTCATCCCAAAACTTATAGTAGATCGAGTCTCCCACGGCGAAGCCATCTTTCATTTCCGTGTCCGGATTATCGCGAAAGGCTTGTATGGATAATGTTTCAGTATTTGTTATTTCATCGCGCACTGAACCTGCACCCACACAAATCAATGTGTCAGCCTCCGTCATGGCAAAAACCGCCACCTGGTCATAGGTCGTAAGTGGCACACCATCAACTTCTGCCCCAAAAAACTCGAAAGTCATGTTCTCTTCACTTTCAGTTTCCTGAACGGGGAGGAAGTAATCGCTCTCAATCTTTACTTCTCTTTCAGCGGAACTTCTCGAAATGCTCGGTTCATAAAGCGCTTTTACCTTATAACTAAAACTGCCAATGGGTAACCCATAGTCCGTATAATTTTCAGTTTGAATAATATTGGAGTTAATTTTC
>JAASSU010000363.1 GCA_021767705.1 Bacteroidota bacterium
AATGTTATTTCAGGGTTTTTAGGATCATTTGAGATGACCGTTACTTTGTGGTTTTGCTCTCCCTTTTTTCCGAAGCTATTAAACATCACCTTGATTTTTCCTTCTTCACCCGGGGCAATCACTTTCTTTTCGGGCTCGGGCGAGGTGCATCCACAGCTTGCTTTGGTGGCCCTGATGATTAAATCGCGCTGACCTTTGTTGGTATATGTAAAGGTGTGGTTTACTTTTTCGCCCATGGTCAATGTTCCGAAGTCAAAGTCGGGATTATCGAAGTGGATAACCGGTGCATTTGCACGCTCTTCGGGTGTGAGCTTCGAAAAATCTTCATTAATATCCGGACTGACGATCAATCGCTTTCGCGGGATTTGATCATCGTTGGTTTCCATGAAAAAGTAATCGAAGGTCGGACCAAAGGTGTCTTTGACTTTTGTATCGTAAGCCACAGCGATCTTGCCCTCCGACTTTGACGGTATCTGGTGAGGGATGACCTGCACAGAGATAAATTCAGGAAGGTCAGGGAAACTGTATTCCAACGCTTTATCCATATTATTGTAGAAATAAATAGTATCGGTTTCTGTTTGCGGATACATAATCCCATCCCTGAACCCATACATCAGCCGGGTGGCATGAAACCAGATATCTCCCTTTTTGATAGTGTAATACCTTTCGATGGATATCGAAGCATTTCGCTGCGCGTATCCTGATAAAGAAAAAATAACTAGTGCTAACAAGATGATTTTTTTCATGACTTTATTTTTAAAGATAATCAATTGAATTTTTTTCAAGCTTAACGAATGGTGCCACTGCGCGCTCATAAATTCCATGCATGTAAGCGATGGCCATGCCGTAGTTTGTAACTGGTATCCCTGCATCCACAGCGGGTTTCAGTCGGCTGATGATTTGCTTACGGGTAATCACACAGCCACCACACTGAATAACGATGGCATAATGATTAATGTCGCGCGGCAAGTCGTTCAGTCCTGACACCACCTCATAATCGAGTTTTTTTCCGGAAAAATTATTGAGCCAGCGCGGAATCTTCACCCTGCCGATATCATCGCACGAAACGTGGTGTGTGCACGACTCCAGAATCAAGACCCGATCGCCATCTTTGAGCTCGGAGAGTTTGGGCGTTCCTTTCAAGTAGTTTTCAAAATCTCCCTTATGACGTGCCAGCACGATGCTAAAGCTGGTCAGCGGAATATCTTTGGGGATTGAAGCATCGGCCTTCAGAAACACCTGGCTGTCGGTAACAACCAGTGCCGGCTTCGGCTGTAAGCGTTTCATAAGCGTATCCACCTCGCGCTCCTTAGCCACCACCACCACGGCATCATTATCCAGAATATCCCGGATCGTCTGCACCTGCGGAAGGATCATCCGGCCCTCGGGCGCTTCGATGTCAATGGGTGTTATCATCAGCACCACGTCGCCATGCGAAATCAAATCCCCGATAAGGGTATTCGACTTGAAGGCGCTCTCGGGCATATTCTTTCGGATACTGGTCACCAGCTCCTCAATATTTCCTGAAAAAGTGCTGAAATCAATAATCTCCGCCTGGTACTTGTTTCTCCATCCTAACTGGTTTTCAGCTTTTAGCGGCTCCAGGTCTGATTTGTTGTGAACGATAAAATACGGAATAGCGTAGTCATTAAACTCCTTTATCAGGTTCTCCTCTGGCTCGCCGAGTGTGTTCTGTGCTACCACGAGCACAGCCAGATCGATGGTTTTAATGGTAGCCAGGCTGCGCTTGATACGCTTTTTGCCAAGCTCACCCTCATCGTCAATTCCGGCGGTATCGACCAGGACAGTGGCGCCAATCCCGGAAATCTCCATCGACTTCTTTACCGGGTCGGTGGTGGTTCCGGCATAATCGGATACAATGGCAATTTCCTGTCCGGCCAAAGCATTTATCAGGCTGCTCTTCCCTTTGTTACGCCGCCCAAATATTCCAATGTGTGGTTTCGATTCTTTTCCTTTTGCCATGCTTAATCCAAAATATCTTTAACAGAATACCCCAATTTTAACAGGTTCTGTGGTTTCATTAATTCCCTGATTTTCTTTTCATCCAGGGCTTTCAACTTTCGGTTTGCTTCATAAATATCCAGACTTTCATTTTTGATGAGCCCGGCGAGTTCTGCGGCTTTTTTATATCCCACAAAAGGAACCAAAGCTGTTGCAATTGACGGGCTCTGCAAGACTCTCCTTTCCGATTTCTCCTTGTCAATTTTCAGGCCATCCAACAGGTTTTTCTTCATTGTTTTATTGGCCGCAATTAGCAGCTTCAGGCTGTCGAGCATTGCATGCCCTATAAGCGGAACGTAAGCATTCAAGTCCAGAGCACCTTGTCCGCACAACCTGTTTATCAACCCATCATTGGCATATACTTTATGAGCTGCGGAGATAACAAATTCGGAAATGACAGGGTTCACTTTTCCGGGCATAATGGAGCTGCCCACCTGCTTTTCGGGCAAAGAAATTCCGGAACCGCCGGCCACCCCTGAGGCCAGCAATCGGAGGTCCGACGTTATTTTCTCGAGGTTCACCGCATGAGCCTTTAGAATACCATGCACCTCCGCAAAAGCATCGAGGTTTTGCGTGGCATCCACCAGGTTTTCGCCCCGCGTAACGGGCAGCCCGGTCAGGCGCTGGAGTTCGGGCACGACTTCCATAATAAAAAAGCGCGGCACGGTCATTCCTGTACCTACGGCACTACCCCCAAGGTTGATTACCTTAATGCGCTCGAGGCACTTCGAAACCCTCCACCAATCGCGCGAAAGCGCATCAGAATAGGCACTGAAAAGCTTTCCATAACTTGAGGGCACCGCCTCCTCCATTTGTGTGTAGGCCAGTCGCAGCGTATCGCGGTACTCTGATTCCAGCTTCTCTGTTGAAGAACGTAAGTCGTTGATTTTTTCTTCCAGCTCATTCAGCAGCTTCATCGAAGCCACTTTGAGTGCAGTGGGAATTACATCGTTGGTAGACTGGTAGATATTGGCGTGTTCAATTGGGTCGATAAAACGGTATTCGCCCGGAGTTTTTCCCATCTTTATAAGTGCCCT
>JAASSU010000087.1 GCA_021767705.1 Bacteroidota bacterium
TAAAGGACTTGATTTTGTAGAATTCGGCATCAAAAAATATGAAGAGCAACAGTTTAAAAACAAACGCAAGTCACTCGAAAGACTGGCAAAAGAGTTAAATATGCAATTAAATGAAAAACAGCCTGTTGTAACATAGTTGTCATTGGTACTGAAAGGAGAAATCTATTTATTCTGTAATTCATTTTTATCGGACAACAATGATTTAGAATGGTTTTTGTGAAGTAATGGTTAAAAAAATGAAAATATCGACTCAATATTGATATTTGAGTTAATAAATTCATAATTTTGTAATCAATAACAGAAAAAAGTCTTTTTATGAAACGTCTGATGATAATTGTAGCAGTTCTTTTTGCGGGCACCATCCTTCACGCCCAGGAAGCCAATCCAAATGCAGCGGAAATGACTTTCGACGAATCACTAATAAATAACAGAGGCCAGGTACAGTACGACTATGGCACGATAGCGCAAAACAGCGATGGCACCTGTGAATTCAACTTTAAAAATACCGGAAAGGAACCTTTGGTTTTGTCCAAGGTGCGCTCTTCTTGCGGATGTACTGTTCCTACATGGCCACGGAAACCCATAATGCCGGGTCAGGAAGAGACCATCAAGGTAAAATATGACACACGCCGTTTGGGCCGGATTTACAAAAGCATCACCATTTACTCTAATGCCAAAAACAGTCCGGTGGTTGCACGCATTACCGGTAAGGTGGTAAAAGAGGTGCAGATGATGCCTGAAAAAGAGCAGGCTGAAGGAGTGCCGTCAGCTGGAAAATAAGGCAGCTAATCAAAAAGTATTTGAAAGTCATCGGGAAGGATCCTGATGACTTTTCTTTTTTCTTGACAGGGCTATTGCGAACCTGTTTTTTTGATGGAAATTATTAATTTTGTTATCTGAAAAACAAAAAACAAGATCATGCCACAAATATCAGAAAGAGGAGTAAATATGCCCGCTTCGCCAATCAGACGATTGGTTCCTTATGCCGAGGCGGCAAAGAAAAGAGGAGTAACAGTATATCATTTAAATATCGGACAACCGGATATAGAAACACCTGAACATGCCATTGAAGAGCTCAAGAACATGGATAAGAAGGTGTTGGAGTACAGTCACTCTGCCGGGTATGAGTCGTACAGAAGAGGACTGGCAGAATACTACAAGAGCGTGGATATAGACATCACGCACGAAGATATGCTGGTGACCACCGGCGGTTCAGAAGCGATAATGTTCACCTTTTTGAGTTGCCTGAACGAAGGCGATGAGGTGATTGTTCCTGAGCCGTTTTATACCAACTACAACGGTTTTGCCCAGGCTACCGGCGTAAAGGTGGTGCCTATCACCTCAGGAATAAAAGATGGTTTCGCGCTTCCGCCGATAGAAGACTTTGAGGAAAAGATTTCAGAAAAAACCAAGGCCATCATGATTTGCAACCCCAATAACCCGACCGGTTACCTTTATTCTAAAGAGGAGTTGCTGGCCCTGCAGAAAATTGTTCTGAAGCACGACCTGTATCTTTTTGCTGATGAGGTTTATCGTGAGTTTGCCTACGACGGGCATGAGCATTTTTCGGTGATGCAGCTCAAGGATATTGAAGACCGCGTGGTGATGATGGACAGTGTTTCGAAACGCTACAGCGAGTGTGGTGTGCGCATTGGTGCTATGGTTTCAAGAAACAAGGAAATAATTGGTACGGCGCTGAAATTCGCCCAGGCACGCCTGAGTCCTCCGGGGCTGGGCCAGATTGTAGCCGAAGCGTCCCTGAAAACGCCGAAGTCATATTTCGATCGCGTATATAATGAATACATTGAGCGTCGCGATTTGGTTATCGATCAGCTCAACAAAATAGAAGGAGTTTACACGCCCAAACCCAAAGGCGCTTTCTATACGGTAGTGAGTATGCCGGTGGATGACGCGGACAAATTCTGTCAGTGGCTGCTCGAAGAGTTTGAGTATGAAAAGCAGACGGTGATGCTGGCGCCGGCAACAGGGTTTTACGCTACTCCGGGACTGGGTAAAAATGAAGCCCGATTGGCATACGTGCTCAACAAGGAAAGCCTCGAAAAGGCAGTGAAAGTACTTGAAGAAGCATTTAAGGTGTATCCCGGAAGAACGGTTTAATCAAGCGATTTAAATAATTTATGAGGCTGGCTCCGATGAGTCGGCCTTTTTTTATTCCTTAGGTTTTGTGATCAAAAAAGGCTCCCTGAAAAGGGAGCCTTTAAAAACTAAACTAAAACTAACTAAACCAGGCCGGTTGAGGCACCAGCCTACCTTGTTTTTTAGTAACCTGTATTTTGAGAAAGGTTCTCGTTAACGTCCATTTCTCTTTGAGGAATTGGGAACACCATGTTTGGATCATTCCATTCAACCGTATTACCGGCTAAGCCAGGACTGCTGAAACCGATGGGCTCTCTCCATCTTCTAAGGTCGTTTACACGGATACCTTCATGCACGAGTTCGAGTTTACGCTCATGCTTAATAGCAGTCATAAGTTCTTCGGCATTTGCAGGGTCAATTTCCTCTACATCAGCTCTTCTTCGAACAATATTTACATAATCAATTGCGTCGGTATCAAACCCATTCAGGTTAGCAAGTGCTTCAGCAGCATTGAGCAGAACCTCTGAATATCTTACGCAAGGAACGTTGCGTTCAACATCAGTGTATTTGTTAGAATACCATGTGTAAGATGTGTCGTTGCCTTGAATTGAAGGAATGTTGTAGAACCAGCCTTCAAGTCTTTTGTCATTTTCCTCGTAACGATTGATGACGCTGGCAGGGATATGAATCTCATCCCTCTCGCGGTGCCACCAATAGCTTGCAAGTGCATCGTTGGTGTTGCTGAGGTTGTCCGATGAAGTCATCTGAATCTCAAAAACACTCTCGTTTGAATTTCTGTTAATGAAGTATTTTACATCATTCATTAAAGAGAAATTATTTGATGTAATCACTTCCTGTGCAGCGGCAACTGCAGATTCATCATCACCTTTCTGTAGATATACTCTTGAAAGGAAACCGTATGCAGCGTATTTGTCAGCAAGTGCTTCGCTATAGGCTGGTAAAAGATCCGAAGCCATTTCAAGGTCTTGAATAATCTGAGCGTAAACATCAGCTACAGAAGAGCGCTCTGGAAGTGTTTTTGCTTCCTCAATAGATGTTGAGCTTTTCAGCATAATTGGAACCCCAACATGGCTATTGTCTTCTGTAAAGCCAGCAGGTTGTGCAAAGAAAGTAACCAGTTGCCAGTGAAGCAGTGCTCTGATGAATAAAGCTTCACCTTTCATGCGATCTTTGTTTGATTCATACTCAGGACCGCTGAGATGATCATTTTCAATCACTTCAATGATACGGTTAGCTCTGTTGATTCCATCATAGGCAGATACCCAGAAGTCTTCTGCTTCAAGGTTGTCGGTTAACAATTGCTTGTTCGCTACATCAGTATAGCTATTGAAAGAGCCTTCCCAATAGATTTCAGATGTTAGCAGCTCATTTAATTGGATATAGTCCTGTCCGTATGAGCCATCATCCTGAATGGCATCATAAGCACCTATTACAGCAGCTTCGAGCATTTCATAGCTATCAAAAGCTTCCTCGAAGGATACGGATTGATGCGGATCAAGTTCCAGATTATCTTCGCATGCGTTGAGCACCAGTAAGGTGAACGCAACGGGAATGATATATTTTAATATTTTCTTCATAATTTATTTTTTTAATGTTTTACAATGAAAGATCTATTCCGAAAAGCAACATTTTTGGAGTTGGAGCTTCAAGGAAAGTGTATCCTTGGCCAACATTTGCAATACCTTGAGAAGTTACTTCAGGGTCATTTCCGGAGTAATCAGTGATAGTAATCCAGTTTTGTGCCTGTACGTAAACTTTAAGGTTGTTTACACTCATTTTGTCTGTTATACTCTTTGGAAGATTATAAGCAAGGGTGATGTTCTTAAATCTCAGGTAAGAAGCATCTTCAATATATCGTGAAGAAGCTCTGTCGCCATTAGACTGGAACAGTCTTGCTTGTGGCACATCAGTGATGTCGCCAGGCTCTTGCCATCTGTCGAGTTGCGATACCTGTTGGTTATAAATGCTAGACATGTTAGTTGCTACAAAGCGGCCACCATCTCTGAATACTTCGTTTCCATAAGAGAACTGCATAAATACTTTTAAGCTAAGGCCTCTGTATGAGAAGTTATTTGATAAACCACCTGTGAAATCAGGGTTCGGATCGCCCATGATCTTACGGTCGTCAGCAACCAGTTCTGAACCTACTACTTCTTCGCCATTTCTATTAACAAACAGGGCATCACCATTTTCAGGGTTCACGCCAGCATACTCGTAAGTGTAGTAAACTCCAATTGGCTCACCTTCCATGGCACGCGCAGTTCTGTAATCGATAATCTGACCTTTGATATCAATAATTTTGTTCCTGTTAAAGGCCATATTGAAATCTGTGGTCCACTTGAAAGCCCCTGTGAGGTTGTGAGACGTGAGCCCGAATTCAACACCTTTGTTTTCCAGTGATCCAAGGTTTTCGGTATAGGATGTGTAACCTGATGTTGCTGGCAAGTTAACGTTAAGCAGCAGGTCATCAGTTTGCTTGTTGTAGTAATCAGCTTCAAACTCAATACGTCCGTTTAACATAGCGATGTTGAAACCAACATTAAATTGCGCTGTTTGCTCCCATTTAAGATCCGGGTTTGGAAGTTGCGTAGGAGCAAGGCCAGGATGACCACCATAACCAAATCCAGCACCATAAGTGTCTAGTGAAGGATAGTTAAGGATGTTGGCAGCTGCATTGGTGGCACTTGACATGATTTGAGAGTTTCCAGTAAGTCCGTAGCTGGCTCTCAGTTTCAAAAGGCTAATCCAATCTACATCTTGCATAAAGTCCTCGTCTGAAAGAATCCAGCCAACAGAACCTGCTGGGAAGATTGCATATCTATGGTTTGCTCCGAAACGAGAAGATCCGTCTCTTCTGATTGAAAACTCTGCCAGATATTTACCATCAAAATCATAAGATAACCTTCCGAAGATAGATTCAAAAGAGGCATTAGATTCTGAGCCGCCACCATTAGTTATTTCTGCTGCGGAATTCATGGTATGCAGATCGTTACTTGGGAAGTTTTTACCAGAAATATTAAAGTTTTTATAGTCAGTTCTCTGGAATGAATAACCACCCATAGCGTTCAAATTATGAAGCTCATTAAACGTTTGAGAGTAACGTAATGTGTTTGTAGTTAAATAATTTAAACGAGTGTAGCTAAGATTCTGCAAGAAACCATTAGTAGCACGGCCATCCTGGCTGTTTCTGCTCCAGAAGATATCATCGCTCATATCTATATACTCAGCAGAGTTTTCGTTTTTAAATGTCAGATTATCCAGAATCTTATATTCAAATCCTGCAACAATTGCTGGCTTGAAAGTCGTGCTGTTATGGAATGATTCCTTAGCATCTCTTACCAGGTTATGCCTTGAGAAACCGGAATAAAGGTTAACCCCTGGGCCATGATAATATTCTCCTTCAGGGCCATAAAGGTCTGAACCGTCACCGTATACCGGAATATTTGGATAAGTTAACAATCCAAGAGTTGAGGCAGAAGAAATCGAGTTACTTCCTGAAACTCTGTCGTTAACAACGCGTGACAGTGAAAGGTTACCTTTAAAGCTTAGTCTTTCATTAACCTTATGGTCAAGGTTTAAGCGCCCACTCATTCTTTTGAAGTTGTTGCCTATGGTGTAACCTTCGTCATCACTGTAGGCAAAGCTTGCATAAAAACGTGTTTTCTCGTTTCCGCCATTCGCAGATAGGTTGTATTGTTGCATCATTCCTTTGCGCATAGTTCGGTCAATCCAATCGGTGTTGACTGCTTCGGCAGGATCACCTAAAACTTGTTCTACGCCAAAAGTATTCTCAAAAGCTTCATTGAATAACTCAGTATACTGCTCACCATTTAAAACATCAATAAAGTTTGTTGGCTCTTGATAGCCAATTTGAGTGCTGAAGTTAATCGAAGTTGACCCTTCTTTACCTCTTTTCGTGGTTATAAGCACTACACCATTAGATGCTCTTGAACCATAGAGGGCAGAAGCCGAGGCATCTTTAAGCACCTGAATAGACTCAATGTCATTAGGGTTAAGTGCAGACAAAGGACTCATCTGAGCATTGTCGCCTGTGTAACCCATAATGTAGTCTGTTTGTGGTACACCATCGATTACAAACAACGGCTGAGATGATGCCGAAAGCGAAGATGTACCTCTGATTCTGATAGAGTTAACGTTTCCGGCTCTCGCTCCTGAGCTCATTACCACACCCGGTGTTTTACCCTGAAGAGCGTTTTCAAAGCTGCTGGTGGGGGTGTTTTCAATTTCTTCGGCCGATACACTGGATACTGAAGAGATGATATCTCTTTTTCTCTTTGTACCATAAGCAACTACCACTACTTCGTCGAGACTGGTAGAAGTTGGCTTGAGTACGATGTCGAAGTTGGTGTTGTTTCCAACCGGGACAATTTGTGTTTGCATTCCTACAAACGACACTTTGAGTGAATCAGAAGGCTCTGCTTCGAGGTTGAATGCTCCATCCTGATTGGTGATGGCACCTTGGTTTGTGCCTTTCACACTTACTGTAACAAACGGAAGTGGTTTCCCTTCCTCATTCCGCACTGTTCCCTGGATATTCTTACTTTGGGCGAACGTTAACTGAAGTCCTAACCCAAATAGAACAGCCAGTAAGACTGTCAATTTTCTCATGTTTTAAGGTTTTGATTTACAATAGATTGCTTTTAGTCATAAAGACATTTTTACTTTATACATCAAAACTATATTGAGAAGCTTCTTATGTTGTACGGACTTTGATTGATATTTAAACAGGAAATCTATCTAATTTTATAAACTTAGAAAGTGTACGTAAATGAACGTATATCCAGAAGAGAGATATATGTGATGAGTAAATATCAGTATCAGGAAATCAATAAGTTACGAATGTTATTTTTACGTAAAATTTTTGTTAAATTTTATTAAATAACTTGATGTTTTTCGAGTGATTTGAGCCTTAGAAGTAATGGCGGATGTGAAAAATGTACAAAAACATAGGCCGGATGAGGCTGAAGATTGCTCAAATGGTTAACCGACATTTTCTTTAATGCATCCTGAAGAGGTTTTGAAGCGTAGTTTTCTGCTGCGAACCTATCGGCTTCGAACTCAAATTTCCGGCTGATTACATTGGTGATTATACCTGTAATCAAAGACAAGGGCGCGTAAAGCATTCCGAAAGCCAGGATACCCAGGTGAAAGGAAGGTTCTTTAGCTCCAAGTGCATTGGCGAGATAATTTGGCCACATGGTTTCGGGATTCAGGAAAAATGACAGAACAAGTATCATTATCGTGATTTGAATGATGGCCATTGCAAAGTTCTTTTTTGTATGCTTCTTCTGGTAGTGACCAATTTCATGAGCCAAAACAGAAACAACTTCCTCAACTGTATGATCATTAACCAAAGTATCAAACAATACGATTTTCTTTTTCTTTCCCAGTCCACTGAAAAAAGCATTGGCTTTTGTCGAACGTTTCGAACCATCCATCAGGTAGATATTTTTCAGGTCAAAGCCGGCGTTTTCGGCAAAGCGTTCAATTTCACTCCGCAGCTCCCCTTCCTCTAATGGTGTAAGCTTATTAAATAGCGGTACGATTACACTTGCATAGAACATCGTCATGAAAAGCGTAAAAAGGATGAGAACCCACCAAACAATAAGTCCGAACCACTGCCCGGTTAACTGGTACACCCATGTCATCAGCGCAAGCAGTCCGCCACCAATAATTATTGCGAGCAGGTATCCTTTCAGTTTATCGGTGAAAAAGGTTTGAGGGGTGGTTTTGTTAAACCCGTATTTTTCTTCGATAACAAAAGTGTCATAAAGCTGAAAAGGCAGAGAGAGGATATCCGATGCCAATCCGAGGATTCCAAAAAACAGCAGTGCCATCAAAACCGGGTGGGTAGTGATTCCGCGCACAACGCTGTCGAGATATGCAAAGCCACTAAGGTACAGCATCAGCATGATAGCAATAAAGGAAACAGAGCTCGTAAGCAGCCCGAAGCGCTGGTTGTCGCGGAAATAGAGCTGTGAATTGCGATACTTTTCCGGATCATAAATATCTTTTAAAGCCTCAGGAAGCTTTGGGCTAAAATGCCTGGCGTTAAGATAATCAAGCACTCTTTCGAGGATAAAATCGAATACTAAGATGCCGGTAATGATATACAATAATTGCTGTCCCATGCTAATGAATTTAGAATGCAAAAGTCAGAAATTCCATTGAATTGATGGTATTTTTTCCTTTCAATAAAACATTATTCAATTTAGTTGTTAATTTAGTGACATAAAAATACTGAAAAATGGATCACCAAATTTTAAACCGCAGCAAGCTGTTCCTTCTGGTATCAGCTCTTTTACTGATTTCTTTCTCATGCTCAACTGTGCCGTTTAGCGACCGCAAGCAACTCATTCTTCTTCCAAAATCGGATATGATGGCAATGAGCTTCAATCAATACGACCAGTTTTTGTCAGAAAACGAGGTGGTAACCGGAACGCCGGAGTCCCGGCTGGTGAAAAACGTCGGAGCGAAAATATCCAATGCTGTTGAGCGATACATGAAAGATCATGGGATGTCATCACGAATAGAAGGCTATGATTGGGAGTTTAACCTTATCAGCGAAGATGTGCCCAATGCCTGGTGCATGCCCGGTGGGAAAGTTGTTTTCTACACCGGGATACTGCCCTACACCGAAGATGAGGCAGGCATGGCCGTTGTGATGGGGCATGAGATTGCCCATGCCATTGCCCGTCATGGAAATGAACGTATGAGCCAACAGTTGATGGTGCAGGCTGGCGGGGCTGCCCTTTCGGTTTATCTCGATGAAAAGGACACCGAGCACCAGGAACTCTACCTTGCGGCCTATGGCGTTGGGACGACAGTGGGTGTTGCATTGCCTTATTCACGTGCCCACGAGACCGAAGCCGATAAACTGGGTTTGATATTTATGGCCATGGCAGGATATGATCCGGCAGAAGCCGTGGAGTTCTGGAAAAGAATGTCGCAGAGCGGCGGAGCCAAACCACCGGAGTTTCTCAGCACACACCCCTCGGATGAAACGAGGATTGAGAACCTGAAAAAATTCCTGCCCGAAGCCAGGAAGTATATCGGGAAATAGGAGATAAAAAAAGCATCAGACCTTTCGGAATGATGCTTTTTTACTTTTGTGCCGATTATTGCACGATTACTTTTTTTGTAATCTTATCACGGTTGGTTTGAATACTGTAGAAATAGATTCCCGGACTTAATCCCGAGACATCTGTGCTAAATTCGCCTGATTGAATATCATGTTTTGTGTCTTTTTGAAGGATGCTCCCTGCTAAATCCATGAGTGTGAAGGTTACTTGCTGTGAGTTTCTCAAGTCAAACTTCACCGTAAAATTGCGGCTTGCCGGGTTTGGATAGGCATCAACACCGGTGATTTCACGATCGATTTCATTCAGGGATGTTGTTTTTCTTTTCAGGACAAAATCGCGCAGGTGCAGCACATCCATGTCGTATGAGTTGTGATGGATGGCAAAATACACCTGGCGTCCGGCCACACTATCCGGTAAATCGAAGCTTTTTGGCGGGTCTTCAAAGTAGCTGTTGGTATCGATGCCCTCGGAATTTTCGTCATACAAATCTTCCACCGTATAGAGGGCCTCAGAGCTAAAGTTTTCAGGAGCAATCCCGGTGGTGCTTATTTTTACTTCATAACCGTTTTGATAGGCATTGTTATGGTATGCCCTCCACGAAAATGTAGCGCCATCGGCAGGTATGGTTAATGGCCCCAGTGTTATCCAGTCGTTGGCCTGGCCGGGCTCCTCAAACCAAGATGTGGCCTCCACCCAGTTGAGTGTGTCGCCACCACCCAAATCTGTGTAGTAAAAAGCCCACTCAGAATCCTCGAAGTAATTGTTTGCATGCGGAGTAAGTCCATCGAAATCCTGGAAAAGCATCTCAAAGTCATCAAAATCATTATTGTTGACACTGTAGTAAAACCCCTCAAAATGAAACAGGGTGTCTAAAGATCTTGCTATTGCCTGCTGCTGCGGTTGGCCTTTTCGGAGCTCTCCGTGGGCCGCCTCACGCTGAGCCATCCCGCTGATGCTTATCATTACTGCTGATAAAAGAAAGAGTATAGTGTGTTTCATCATGTTCAATTTTCGCATTTATCTTCAAGATTCGTGCCATAAATCAATAGTTGGAGCAGCTAAATTTTATTGATTATGGATAGGATTTTTATTATTTTAGGAATTTTAAAGCAAACAGGTCTATGAATATCAGAAAACCAGCGGTGGCCGGGCGCTTCTATCCCGGAAAGGCAAAAGAGCTTAATAACCAGGTGTCAGGGTTTTTTAAGGATGCAAGATCAAAACCCGAAAAATTACCTGCTGCTCTTCTTGTGCCTCATGCCGGCTATGTGTTTTCAGGCGGGGTGGCAGCAGAAGCTTTTAGCGTTATTCCATCCGGCATTTTTTATAAGCGAATTTTTGTCATCGGCTCCAGCCATACCATGCATTTCGACGGGGCCTCTGTTTTCTGTGGCAGTCATTATAAAACCCCTCTTGGGAATCTGCCTGTCGACCGCGATATGGCTGAGCACTTGAAAAAAGAGCGCCATTTTGATTTTATTCCTCGAGCGCATCAACGTGAGCACAGCCTGGAAGTGCAAATGCCTTTTATCCAATATTTATGGGAAGATAAAATTCCGGTGGTGCCGATCCTTTTGGGTGATTTGAGCAGTGAAGAAATCGGGGAAGTGGCAGAACCTTTATCACCCTGGTTTAACGAGGACAGCCTGTTTGTTATAAGTACAGATTTTTCACATTTCCCTGAATATGAGGATGCCCTGATACAAGACCGGCTGACGGCTGAGGCCATTGCGAAAAACAATCCGGCCATTCTGGAAAAGCGTCTGAACGAGGCTAAGAAACAAAAGGTTGATAACATGGCAACTCCTCTTTGCGGCTGGACTTCTGTTTTAACTTTACTAAAGATAACAGAAAATAAAGCAGTGGATTTTCGCAAGCTTATTTACCGGAATTCAGGAGATAGCCCCTACGGAAATCACCGGGAGGTGGTAGGCTATTGGGCGATGAGTGTGGAGTGGCAAAATCCTGATAAAGGAAAATTTGATCTTACGGATGCAGAGAAGAGCAACCTCCTGCATATCGCCAGGCAGGCTTTAGTGCACCGCCTTCAGAAAAAGAAAAGCTACAAAGCACCAGGCGACCTCCTCACTCACAACCTTAAAGAAAGGGTGGGGGTTTTTGTAAGTGTTTATGTGGGTGACGACCTGCGTGGCTGTATCGGTTCAATGAGAGGGCGCAAACCTCTTTTTAAGTTGGTAGAGGAGATGGCCCTCTCTGCCGCGCTGGATGACGATCGTTTTAAACCAATTTCACAAGATGAAATTCCTGAAGTGAAAATTGAGATTTCAGTTTTAACGCCTATGGTTAAAGTGAAAAGTGCGGATGAGATTATTCCGGGCGAGCATGGAGTCTATATCACCAACGGATGGCAAAAAGGCACGCTCCTTCCGCAGGTGGGAGAGAAAATGAACTGGACTGCCGAAGAGCTTCTCGGGCACTGCGCCCGCGATAAGGCTGGAATGGCATGGGATGGGTGGAAGAATGCCGGTATTTATAAATATGAAGCCATAATTTTTAAGGAGTAAAACAATGATTGAAGCAAGGTATTGGAAGAAAACAGAGCAAGGTGTTCGTTGTTTGTTATGCCCTCACCAGTGCAGGCTGCGTGATGGGGAATGGGGAAAGTGCAACAACAGAATGGCCAGGGAGGGCAAGCTCTATTCGATGGTTTACGGAGAGCCGTGTGCGGTGAATACCGACCCCGTTGAGAAAAAGCCGCTGTATCATTTTTTCCCGGGAATGCGGACGCTGTCGGTTGGCACCGCCGGATGCAATTTATCCTGCAAAAACTGTCAAAACCACCAGATATCGCAAGTACCCCCTGAACAAACCAGTAACTTTGCCCTGGAGCCCCAACAGGTCGTGGATTTGGCTGTGGAGAATGGCTGCCAGGCTATTGCCTACACCTATACAGAACCGGCTACTTTTGCTGAATATGTTATCGACACCGCTGAATTGGCCCGTAAACAAGGCATCAAGAATGTGATTGTGTCTTCGGGATTTATAAACAAGGAGCCTTTGCAGGATTTAATAAAGGTAACGGATGCAGCCAATATCGACCTGAAATCCTTTGATCAGGATATTTACAAAGAACTAAGCAACGGAAGGTTATCCACGGTATTGCATACTATAAAATCCTTGAAAGAAGCGGGCGTATGGACTGAGGTTACTTACCTTATCGTTCCGGGATGGACAGATGAGATTGAGCAGATTTCAGA
>JAASSU010000364.1 GCA_021767705.1 Bacteroidota bacterium
AATCCCGGTGAGCATATCGCGGCCATGCACAGCCAGATCATCCGGAGGATTATCGAGCTCGGTAACGGCAGCGCCCACCTCCAGCTTGATACGCTCGGCTGTGCGCTCACCAATGTTGATGTTATGCTGCTTCCGCATGTAATCCATAATATCGGAAGTGAAATCATCGCCGGCCACTCTTATGGATTTGTTGTTCACAATCCCGCCAAGGGCAATAACAGCAATCTCGCTGGTACCCCCTCCGATGTCGATAATCATGTTTCCGGTAGGCTCCAGCACATCGATGCCGATACCAATGGCGGCGGCCATCGGCTCGTGGATCAGGCGCACCTCCTTGGCCCCGGCCTGCTCAGCCGAGTCTTTTACGGCACGCTCCTCAACCTCCGTAATCCCCGAAGGGATACAAATCACCATTTTCAGTGCCGGCGGAAAGAGTGAGCTTGATTTTCCGACAAGCTTAATCATCTCGCGCAGCATATATTCTGCCGATTGGAAATCAGCAATAACACCATCGCGCAAAGGGCGGATGGTTTTAATGTTTTCGTGGGTCTTCCCATGCATCATCATGGCTTTTTTACCAAAAGCAATGATTTTGCCGGTACTTCTTTCAATAGCTACAATGGAAGGTTCGTCGACCACTACCTTGTCGTTGTGAATGATAAGAGTGTTGGCTGTTCCTAAATCTATCGCTATCTCTTTGGTTAAAAATGAAAATAATCCCATCGTAGTGTATGTATTAATTAATGTTTAAAGTGACGGTTTCCGGTAAACACCATTGCCATGTTGCTCTTGTTGCAGTATTCTACAGAGTCTTTGTCCCTGATCGATCCCCCGGGTTGAATGACGGCATTAACACCGGCCTTGTCTGCAATTTCAACAGAATCAGCAAAAGGGAAAAAGGCATCTGAGGCCATCACTGCTCCTTTCAACTCGTGTTCGAAATGCTCCGCTTTCGCGATGGCTTGTTTTAAAGCATCCACGCGCGAAGTCTGTCCTACCCCACTGGCCAGCAACTGCTTGTTTTTCGCCAAGACAATTGCATTCGACTTGGTGTGTTTTACCAAAATATTTGCAAAGATAAGATCTTCTTGTTGATTCTCTGCGGGATGATGTTCTGTAACCACCTCAAAATCTTTAATGGATTCGGTTTTGGTGTCACGGTCCTGAACCAAAACGCCGTTGAGTACCGTGCGGAAAAGCTTTTCTCCTGGTTCCAGGTTATTCGCCTTCAGGATAATTCTGTTCTTTTTAGACTTCAGCAGCTCCAGTGCCTCTTCTTCATATCCCGGGGCCAGCACAATCTCGAAGAACAGCTTATTCATCAAACCAGCCGTGGCTTTGTCGATGGTGCGGTTGGTTACCAGCACCCCTCCAAAAGCCGACACCGGGTCGCCGGCCAGGGCATCTTTCCAGGCCTGCTCCAGCGTATCGCGCGAAGCGATTCCACACACATTGTTGTGCTTCAGGATAGCAAAGGTGGTTTCTGAAAATTCATTGATAAGATGCACGGCGGCATCCAAATCGAGGAGGTTGTTGTAAGAAATCGCTTTGCCGTGGAGCTGGGTAAACATCCTTTCCAGATCACCGTAAAAGGCTCCTTTCTGGTGCGGGTTTTCTCCGTAGCGTAGCGGAAAACGGTGGTTCTCCGAATGACTGAAAGCAGCAATCTCCTGCTCCTGGTTAAAATAATTGAAAATGGCCGTGTCGTAATGCGAGCTTACCGCAAACGCCTCGGCAGCAAAAGCCCTGCGCTGCTCAAGGGTGGTGGTGCCACCCTGCTCATCCAGCATCTCAACAACTTTTTCATACTGATTCATCGAAGAAACAATCAGCACATCCTTAAAATTTTTGGCACCGGCACGTATCAGCGAAACCCCTCCGATATCAATCTTCTCGATAATCGCCTTTTCGTCTGTGGTGTTGGCCACGGTATCCTCAAAAGGATAGAGATCAACAACGACCAGGTCTACCGCCGGAATGTCATACGACTCCATCTCTTCCTTATCGGAGGTGCTGTCCTGCTTGCCAAGGATACCACCAAAAACCTTCGGGTGAAGGGTCTTCACTCTCCCTCCCAAAATGGAAGGGTAAGAAGTCAGGTCTTCTACCTTTTTTGCCTCCACACCCATCGACTGAATATAGTCGAAGGTGCCTCCGGTGGATAAAATTTCTGTGTTTTGTGAATTGAGTTGTTTGATGAGTTTATCGAGCCCCTCTTTATGAAATACTGAAATAAGCGCCCTCTTAATTTTTTTCGTTGCTGACATGAAATGTTTCTTTCTGAAATTTATTATAAATCAATGTTTTCCAACACCAATCCCCGCTGATTCTTGAATTGCAATTTTAATCAAATTCCATACACTAAACAATAGAATAGTCGCATTATTTACGCAGAATCACGGAAATATATTTTTTTAGCGCAGATTGTTGCGCCACTCATCAGGGTCACTGTATAAAGATTGATATTCAGGATATACGAACAGCAAAACCTCCTTTCTGATTTATCCTAAACCAAAAGCCATAAGATTAATGGAATTATCATAACTTTGGAGTTGTATTGGCAACGAAAATAATTTTGCTTCCATGATATATCTCAGGCTGTTTCGCGAAAGTTACCTTTTTGCCCTTCAATCGATATTTTCGAACAAGGTAAGAACTATCCTTACCCTGCTTGGGATTACCATTGGTATTTTTGCCGTTATTTCTGTTTTTACTGTTTTCGATTCGCTTGAGAAGCAGATCAAAACCTCCATCAGTGAGCTTGGACAAGGTGTTCTATTCATTCAGAAGTGGCCCTGGGCAATGGGTGGCGGCGATTATCCGTGGTGGAAATACGTGAACCGTCCGCAGCCTTCGCCAGAAGAGCTGGAGGCCATACTCGATCGCTCACAAACGGTCGCTAATGCCGCTTTTATGACCGGAATCAGCCGCACTGTAGAAAAAGGGTCTGTAGCCGTCAACAGCACGGCTTTGGTGGGGACCACCTATGAGTATGGCCAGGTAATCACCTTCGAAATACACCGCGGACGCTATTTTACGA
>JAASSU010000365.1 GCA_021767705.1 Bacteroidota bacterium
GGAAGAGTTACCTTTCCCGTTAAGGCGCTTTTATTCCATTTTAAAATCATACAACTATTATTTCCTCCATTGCAGAAACCACTTTATTTTCATCCACAGCCACATCGTAAACTGCATTCCCGGTCTCGCTCAACAGCGTAAAAAGCAGTTTACCATCCCTGTTCTTTTTGTCGTGATGCATCTTTTGCAGGATGGGAATCAGCACCTCACTTCCGAGGCTCAGGCTGCCAAAATAGCTTTTCAGGAACCCAAGCGCTTGCTGTGCTTCCTTTTCAGGAAGTCCGGAATACCTGACACTCAGCATGAGCTCTACCATCATCCCATAGGCGATGGCTTCGCCGTGAAGGAGCCGCTCGCCACTTTCGAACGACCAGCTCTCTATGGCATGCCCTACCGTATGCCCGAAGTTCAGCACCTTACGCAATCCCTTTTCGTGAGGGTCTTGCAAAACAATGTTGTTTTTTATCTGTACGGAACGCTCGAGCAACTTTTGGTATTCGACTTTGCCAGTGTTTAACTGATTGGTTACATCATGAAAATATTCTTTGTCGGCGATGAGCCCATGCTTCAGCACCTCGGCCATTCCCGATTTCAGCTCTCGATTTGGCAGCGTTTTTAGAAAAACCGGATTAACAAACACAGCCTGCGGCGAAGTAAAAAGTCCGATGTGGTTTTTGTAGCCGCTGTAGTCTATTCCCAGCTTGCCCCCCACAGAAGCATCCACCATCGAAAGCAGCGTGGTTGGCAGGTTGATAAACCTCACCCCCCTTTTGTAGGTGGCCGCCACAAACCCTCCCATATCAGAGAGCACACCACCTGATAAATTGATGACCAACGCATTGCGATCCGCTCCGAAGTAAGTCAGCTTCTCCCAAAGGTAATTGCAGGTATGCAGGTTTTTATGCACCTCGCCACTACCAATTTCTATCAAACCCGCTTTTTCAGTAAGTGCCGGAAGGGCTTCATCTAAGACAGGATAGCAATACCTCCTCGTGTTTTCATCCATCATAATGATTACCCTGGAAAAAGGATTTTCGTTAATCCAATGGGCCAGTTCATCGAAAATATCTCCGATAAAAACTTTATACCCGCCTGCGTCGATGGTAGAAATAGACATTGAAGATTTATTTATGAAATGCAGCAATTAAAAGGTCGATATCCTGGAAAGATATTCGGAACTTGCCTGCAATGTTTTTGTCTGTAAGAATTCCTTTGTAGAGATACACCCCACTCCTGAGCCCGGCATTTTTTTTCAGCACCTCATCCACACCACCGTTTTCACCAACAGAAAGAAGTATCGGTGCAAAAAAGTTGCTTAACGCGATGGAGGCTGTTCTGGGCACTTTCGAAGGGATATTGGGCACGCAGTAATGCGTAACGTCATACTTCTGATACACCGGTTTGTTGTGAGTGGTAGGCTCTGAGGTCTCCGACACGCCGCCATGGTCGATACTCACATCAATAATTACCGCTCCTTTCTTCATTTGCCTGACCACATCCTCTGCAATCACCACCGGTGTGCTGCCCTCCACCGGACGCATGGCACCAATGACCACATCGGCCTGCTTCAGGGCTTTGGCAAGTGAGCGGGGTTGTATCAGCGAGGTGGAGATGCGTTGGTTTTGCAGCTCCTGTATCCTGCGCAAGCGGGAGATGGAGCTGTCGAACACCTTGACTTCTGCACCCATTCCGAGGGCGGTGTAGGTTGCGTACTCCCCCACCGTGCCTGCACCCAGCACTAACACCAAAGAAGGCTCTATTCCGGAAAAGCCGCCCAGAATACTGCCCCGGCCGTAGCTCGTAGAGCTCAGGTACTCGGCAGCCTGAAGGATGGCGGTGTTTCCGGCGATCTCGCTCATCGAGCGGATCACAGGAAAGATACCTCGATGGTCTTGAATTTTTTCAAAAGCAAAAGCCGTAATCTTTTTGTTCATCAGATGGGTGTAGAAATCCTTCTGGTGATTGCGCCAGTGCAGCGATGAGATGATAACCTTGCGGGGTTCGAGCAACTCCATCTCCTCAGCGGCAGGCGGAGCTACTTTCAGGATAATGTCGGCTGCATAGACTTCTTTTGCCGAGTATTTTATTTGTGCACCGGCTTCACTGAAATCTTTGTCAGAGAAGAAAGCACCTTCACCGGCACCGTTCTCCACAAAAACCTCATGGCCATTAGCAACCAGCAGCTCCACAGCTTCAGGGGTGAGCACCACCCTCCGTTCGTATGGCGCGCGCTCTTTCGGCAATCCCAGCTTTAAACGGCACCCTGAAATACGGCTTTCAAGCATCTCCTCCTGCGGAAAATATCCGTAAGAGGAGGCAAAGTCCGACATACTTTCTTTTTGTGAACCCATCACTATTAATTTATAACTTGAGCCTCAATGACCCTGTTCCCGTTTTCCTTTTCGGTAATAGTAACCTTAACAAACCTGTCCGGCATAATTTCCTCTACCTTCTCAGGCCACTCTATCAAACAATAATCCTCGCTGTAAATATACTCTTCAAAACCGATATTCATCGCCTCAGAAGCTTTCTCAATCCGATAAAAGTCGAAGTGAAAAACGGAATCCCCGGAAGCAGTGATATATTCGTTAATCAGCGCAAAGGTGGGACTGGTAACCACATCTTCCACTTCCAAAAAAGTACAGATTTCTTTGATGAAGGTGGTTTTCCCTGCGCCCATCTTACCATAAAACGCAAATATGCGCTCATCCTTAAAGCCTCCGATTAGCTTTTCGGCAGTGCCAGGCAATTCCTGCAGACTTTTCAATTCTATTTTCATACCCTGATATTTTCACCTTGCGGTGATTCATTTATTCCTGTTAAAGCTGTTTACTTCTTGTTGAGAACAACATACGGAACCAGCAATTCCTCTAATGAAATCCCACCGTGCTGGAAGGTATTCCTGTAATAATTTGCATAATAATTGAAATTATTCGGATAGGCAAAGAAATCGTTTTTACGGCAAAAAGCAAAGGATGAACTCAGCGAATGTTTCGGAAGGTGCGCCTCTTCAGGGTTTCTTATCTCAAAAAC
>JAASSU010000366.1 GCA_021767705.1 Bacteroidota bacterium
GATGAAGAATGGAAAATGATTCAAAAGGCGGCCCTTTTCGAAAAGTTTAATGCTCTTCATAAAGCGGATGCTTATTTCCGCAGAGCAATGGAGTCATCTGCAAACGCCGCAGATGTTAATACGCTTTATAAAAGTTTTCTTGCCAGGAATGGTTTGCAATAGTGGTTTTACCTTTTCACCACTTTTGCCACCGTTGTTTTTCCCTCTTGGTTGGTGATTTCAATGATGTAAACTCCCTTCTGCCAGTCATTGGTTGTTATCTGGAAATTGCCCCTGAGCGAGGTTTTTTCAACTTCTTGTCCTTTTGAATTATAAATTCTGATCGAATGGATATTGTTTTTTTTCTGAATTGATATTCAGGACATTATCAAAAGGATTCGGATAAACATGGTGCTCTTCTGATGTTCCTGTAAAAGAAATACCTGTGTCATCAAAAGTGTTGTAAAACACGTAATTCCCAATGTTGCTGTCCCAGTTGGTAATGGCCATGTCTGGATAAAGAGACATTTGGTATTCTATTTCAGCCGATGAGCCCGGCGGGAGATTCTCATGCAAGGTAATCCAGTCTTCGCCTTCCACATAACTGTAGGCCAAATCCTCATTGCTTTCATTTTTTACTGAAAGGATACTTTCGGTATTGGCGGTTGGCAGGGTGATGACTGATACCGGGTAATCGAAGGCGTTACTGTAATTAAATGATTCGGTAATCATATGGCTTTTATCCAGATCTGATAGCTCGATGGCTTCTACTACCGAGCTGGTGTTGCTGGTGTAAATGATATCCGCATATCCGGATTCTTGCTCCTCCCTGGCATGAACAGGCTTCCACCATCCGCCATAGAAAAGGGTGTTGACCATTGTACCGCTGGTCTCGCTAAACCCGGTAACAATTCCGGAACCTGTGCCAAAAGGCTCTGAAGTCCATGCCGGTTCTGTTGAAGCAGGGAAAGAGCCGAAATCATACCTTTTCACACGGCCTTCGCCGCCCAGCTGATCGTTCCCGGTCATCACGGCAAACGGAATGAAATCACTACCTGAAGGAAAAACTCCGATTTCCACCGAATTCACATAATTGTCTTCATCGGAGGAGCTCCAAGAGGGTGAGTTGGAAATATTCCCTTCATCATCTGCAAGATAGATGTAGTTGGGCGTGGCTTCGCAGGCAAAGAAAGCGTCCAGAAAACCGTTCTGATCAAAATCGCCGAAAGCCACATCAAGGCTGCCCATTTCAATATCTGATTCCCATTTATTATCATTCGAGAACGATCCTTCATCATTATAAAATATTTTACCATGATCCAGCAAGCTGCTGTATGGTTCGCCTGCCGTGGTCAACAAGTCTAAATCTCCGTCACCATTGGCATCGCCCAGCATACAGCTAAAGGTGTAGAAAGGTTCTGATACAAAAGTGGGTGTGGCTTCCAGCTCGTTGCCTGTATTGTAGTACACCTTTACTTTTCCGGGTTCTGAAAATCCGGCATGACCAATATAAACAGATACCGCCACATCGATGTCGCCATCCTGATCCACATCTCCACATGAGAGGTGCCCATGATAGTCGGTGTCTTCTGATTCCCAGTCAGGACTTGCGTTGAAATTTCCAAGGCCATCATTGTAATAAACCACCAGCGACTGGATGCTGATATCGTTTCCGTTGGCCACAACCATATCTTTGTAGCCGTCCCCATTGATATCAGCCAGTCCGAGCCCTGTAGCCACATGCGACAAAGGATCGGATTCCCAGTCAGGATTTTCGTTGTAGTAAACCTGGGCATTTAGTGTAACTCCAAAAAAGAAAAGAGTGATGAGGATGTATAATTTCATGATAACTTCTTTATTCTGTTCTTCTCACAAAGATAGCTATTTAGTGTGTTTTCGGAAAGGCATGCAGCACAAAAAGCAAAAGATGGGTAAACCCACCTTCTGCTTTAAGGATCAATAATTTTTTCTTTTAGTCACAATCGGCCTCACGCTCTTTGCATTGCGCATCATTGACGGCGATGGCCACCATGTTTACGATGTCCGGCACCTTACTGCCTATAGGAAGGATGTGCACCGGTTTGTCAAGGCCCATCAGCACCGGTCCAATAACCTCGTGCGTCGAAAGCTCCTGGATGAGTTTGTAAGCAATGTTTCCGGTTGAAAGGTTCGGGAAAATGATCGTGTTGGCCGCTTTATCGCCCAGCTTAGAAAACGGGAAGTTTTCTGCCAGCAGCTCCTCATTGATAGCTACATTCGCCTGGAGCTCCCCATCCACAATCAAATCCGGATTTTCTTTGTGAAGGATTTGCACAGCTTCCTTCACCATCCTCGGTTCTCTTCCGCGGTTCGACCCAAAGTTAGAGTAAGTCACCATGGCAATGCGTGGCGTTACATTGAATCGCTCCACGGTTTCGGCTGTTTGAAGTGCGATATCCGCAAGCTCTTGTGCATTCGGATCCTTGTTAACGGTGCAGTCGGCAAAGAAATAGGGTCCGGTTTTGGTGTTGATGATATACATTCCCGATACACGGTTGTGGCCCTTCTTTCGTCCGATAATCTGCAGCGCCGGCCGGATGGCATCAGGATAGTTATTGGTCAGCCCTGAGATCATCGCGTCGGCATATCCGGTTTCTACCAGCATCGGAGCGAAGAAATTCCGGTAAGGAATACGCTCCTGTGCAGAACTCAGGGTAATCCCTTTTCGTTGACGCTTCTTGAAATAGAGATCAATAAACTGGTTTCTTCTTTTTTCCTCTTCTTTCGAATTCGGATCGATGATTTCAAGCGAGTCGGGCAGCTCGATGTCAAACTCGTCTATCAGTTCCCTGATGATTTCTTTTCGTCCTAAAAGAACAGGTTCGGCAATGCGTTCGTTTACTACAATTTCCGCAGCTTTCAGCATCTTGTAGCTTTCAGCTTTTGAGAAAACCACTTTTTTAGGATTTTTCTTGGCCTTGGCTTTTATCTGACGCAGCAGCGGATTGCTCAAGCCCATGCGCTTACGCAGCTCATCTTTGTACTTGTCCCAATC
>JAASSU010000367.1 GCA_021767705.1 Bacteroidota bacterium
TTAAAATCCATATAGTATGGCAAATTTTTTAATAGTATTTTCCGATCCCCTTTTTATTAAGTGAATGGGAATTCGGAAAATAATATTTGGATCAAGCAGCACGTGGTTTACACACAAAGCTTGGGTCATACATTTTTTCATTTTTAACCACTGCAAAAGCCTGTTTTAAAAGCTTATTGGCAATCGCTGTTTTTATATCACGCTCGGGTTTCCCTTTATCTTTTAAGCGCCAATTTGCTGCAAATAAGTATGTTTTGACCTGTAAATAGTTAAGAAAACTTCTCTGTCTTCAACTCCGAAAATTTCTTTTTCCCGGTAAGGTAGAAAGCGGAGACAAGGTTGCCTTTATAAATTTGTGATACTTTTCCGGGTTTGATTTGCTTTCGTTTTTTGCGGAGTTTCGGAATCATTTTATAGAAGTGGATGTGGGCTCGAATGACGGCCATAAAATCGGCCATGCCACCATCGATAAAAAACTTAACAGCCGCAACCCCGTCAAGGATCAACCTCAGAAAGATGGTGGTGGCCAGTTTTCCCTGGGGCAGGTTTTTGTAGAGCATTGCATTGTTGTTGCGGATATTGAGATAGGCTTTAAAACTGGACGCTGTGGGCAGTGTTCCTCCACCCACATGATACACCACCGAATTGGGATGGTACATCACCTTGTAGCCTTTGTGTTTGATACGCCAGCAAAAGTCAATCTCTTCCATATGCGCAAAGAAATCTTCGTCGAAACCACCCGACTGCTTAAAAAGGTCCGCACGCACAAAAAGGCAGGCGCCGGTGGCCCAAAAAACCTCCGCTACATCGTCATACTGACCTTCGTCTTTCTCCAACTCCTCGAAAATGCGCCCGCGGCAAAACGGGTAGCCGTAATTATCGATATATCCACCGGCCGCACCGGCATATTCAAAATAATCAGGCTGATGATAGGAGCGTATTTTGGGCTGTGCCGCACCGATGTCCGAATCCCGATCCATCATTTCTATGACGGGCTTTATCCAGTTTTCGGTGACTTTTACATCCGAGTTGAGCAGTACAAAATATTCGGCATCCACCTGTTGCAATGCTTTGTTGTAGCCTCCGGCAAATCCCTCGTTTTTTTCGTTAATGATGATTCGCACCTGAGGGAAGCGCTCCTTTAGTAATTCGATGGAATTATCGGTAGAGTTGTTATCAGCCACAATCACCTCGGTATCGTCACTCACAGAGTGCTCGATAACCGAAGGAAGAAAATCGCGAAGGAATTTCTCCCCATTCCAGTTTAGTATGACTACCGCTACTTTTTTCAAAGATTATTTTTTGATGTTGGCAAAAATAGGGATTTCCCGGTGAATTAATCTTCCTGAAAAAGAAAAAGCCGGAGAAGTTCCCCGGCTTTATGCGTGTTATTTTTTTCTGTTAGTATGGATTGTCGTAATATTCGAGTTTTGAGCCCCAGGCGTCGATGGCATTAACATCATCAACACTTCCGTCTTTGATGCCTCTTTCGAAAATAATAAACTGCCATTTCCTGTTCTTCACTTCGCCCGGAACATTAGAGTGTAATAACTCAAAATCATTATTGACCATGTCGCGGCTGTAAAAAACAAACTTGCTATCGCGGTGGTTTTCCGTTTCATAATACTGCCACACCTCAAAAGGATAAGCTTTCGGTTCGTTGTAGCTTCGGGCAATGGCATTAGGCGCTCCGTAACGCAGAAAAACTTGTCCGCGATCCGTTTCATACCCTTCTTTAACCATTGTCTTAAACTCGCTGTTTACGGTAGCCAGGTTTTTTTCGTAGTTTTTCCATGCTTGCTCAGGATCCAGCTTGTTTCTTTCGGCCCAGAAATAATATAGAAATTTTTGCAGGTCTTCGAGTGAATAACTCTGTAAATCACCGTTAATGAATATTACTTCAGACTTGTCGGCAATGGGTGCAAGACCTCTGATTTTTTCCATTAAGACCTCTTTGTCAGAATATTCTCCTGCAAAATTGCTGTTTTCATCAAAAGCAGTCAGCTCAAATTGTTGGGTGGATATCGACGGGTTGCTGCGCTGAATATACGCACCCTTATTGGCGATAAGCTGATTCTTTTCGTCGTATACTTCCATTATCAGGTCATAATTTCCTGAAGGGATTTCTGACAGGTCGAACTTATGGAAGATGGTGTGAACAGGTTTCGACTCCATTCTTCTGATTTTTACATAATCCTTTAATGGTTGGTGTGTGTTTGCTGATCGCAGATAGAACTTCAGCAGAAAACGACTGTCTTTGCCCAACAACTTCTCAGTGTTATACAATTCGCTGTAAAAAATCAGGTCTTTTTTATTTTCCGGGTAAAAACTACTCGGATATGGAATCAAATCATAACCACTCTTTGTCAGGATGTTCTGGTTTTCTGATTTTTTATAGTTGTCCACCATTTGAATATCAGAAAACTGGATTTGGTTTTCGTGAAACTCAAGATCCACTTTTTCTGAGGCAATGTAAGGCTCTCTCGAAGAGTTTTGGTCTGAAATACTGATGGTGAAATCGTATTCCCCTTTAGGCAAAACAAAGCGTTTTAAATCGATAAACTGGTCCGAAATATCTGTTGTATCTTCCAGCACCGGACTGTTTAGCACATACTTGTCAAAAGCTGAAACTTTTTCTTCCTGTTTAAAAATGAGTGTGATTTCGACAGCACCCTTGAATTTTCCATCCACAGTTTCTTCATAACGGATTGAATTCGGATTGATCGACAAATAAGTTTCAATATAAGGGCCTTCTTCTGGCGAATAGAAGGTGGCGTAAGCCAGATGAGCTTGTAAGTTTTTTGCTGAAGCCTGGCCGATTATCAGCAATAACATTCCTAAAATGACGGTAGCTTTTTTCATGGTAACATGATTTAATTTAATACAAATATACACCCCTCAAATTTAATTTGCAATCAGATGAATTACGCATAATTAAATAGGTCAATTTACGTAAATGATATGATTTCAGTTTGTTGTGGTTTTTCAAGGAATAAGGCCCTGAATTTACAAA
>JAASSU010000368.1 GCA_021767705.1 Bacteroidota bacterium
CCCCAGCAGGGAGTTAAACGGGCTTCGCAGGTCGTGAGCGATGATGGAGAAGAACTTATCTTTTGTGGCGTTCATCTCATCTACTTTGTCGCGCTCTTTTCGTAAAGCATCTTTTTCTTTTATCAGCTCCTTTGTTCTTATTTTGATCTTTTCTTCCAGTTTCACCTGTTCTTTCCGGTTATGGCGTTTCACCCGCTCAAAAATGTAGAACAGCAAAAACAATATAAACAGCACGTAAAAGCCAATGGCCACTGTGGTTTGATACCATGGTGTCAAGATTGTGATGTGGATACCCTTTGAAGTGGCGACATGCCCATGGTGATCCTTTACTTTGATATAAATAGTATAGTCGCCGGGCGGAATATCAGAGTATTCTTTGTAAGAGGCTTTTTGCCATGGGCTCCACTCATCGTTGTAACCTTCAAGAAAGAAAGAATACCTTGAGTTATCGACCCGGATAAACAGATCGGAATGCCCGTGAAAACGCAGGTTGTTTCGTTGGGGGGATAAGGTTAGTGGTTCTTTGATACTTTTTTCTGGGTTCCTCTGTATCAACGTATCTGCCCGGAAATCATAAATTGAAGAAACAAAAACTTTTAGGTTTTCTTTTAAAATGTTTTCTCCAGCGTCATAAAAAACAAGTTTATCGCCGGCAGTGAAAAGCACTTTATTGCCATGGAAATCGATATCGCTAACGAGGTCTCCTTCGAGTCGTTTAAAGCGGGTGGTATCAAAAACCACTCCTTCATCCACTCTTTGAAAAACTCCCCCGAACGATTCTTTTTCGTTGTCCCAAAACCACAGCTCATTTTGTGGCCCCCTCGCCATGATATCCATCGCACGCTCAGGCAGATAGTCATTATAAACATCCATCGGTTCAAAGTGCTGGTGCTCACTATTCCATTCAAAGAGTCCTTTAGTACCTGAAATCACTGGCTTTCCGTCGATCTCAAAAAGCGCATGATCTTCATTTTCTGAGAATTGTTCGAACGAAGTCAAAGCAACCTTAGCGATAACGGAGTCAGCATCAGCCGATAATTTAAGGTTCCAGATTCCTTTAAAAGCACGCTGAATCCATATGTTGTCAGGCTCGGTGGATACAAGGCCGGAAACATCGCCGCTAAACCCCTTCAGGTGGCTTTCGGTCCATGTCCCGTCTTTTTTCGAAAGGATGTAAATGCCCTGCTCGCTTCCGGCTAACACTCTCGTAGTGTCGCGGGCGAAAGTCGTAAGGTGGTTCACTCCAAAAGGAAGGATAGCGCGATTTGAAGGATAAAAGATTAATGAATCAGAAGTGGTCGCAAAAAAACCATCCTCGTACGGGAAATGGTTGAGGAACATGATATCCCTGATTACCGGATCGAAATGGGCTTTTGGTTTGCTGATGCTGCCCAGTCCCACTGCATACAATCCGGAGGTGGTGCCCACAAAAAGCGAGTCATTGTAGATGTGGCTGAAATCAAAAAATCCCGGAAGGTGGTATTCTTTATCTATTATTCTGAACGGGGAGTTGTACTCCATAAACAGGACGTTATTATTCGTATTCAGCCAAAGGTTGCCGCGCTTATCTTCATACATATTTATAATGTAGTTGTCGGTAAATGCATTAGCCCTGTTAAAAACGTCTGTGATTTGTCCTGCTTTGTTTAATATAAAAAGCCCTTTTCGGGGAACTGAGAGCACATACTTTTCATTGCTTAGTTTTTTTGCTGCGTAAATATAGGGGGTGCCGTGTTGCTTTTGGAATTGATTGGGCCATAGTGTAAGCTGCCTGTTGTTTAGGTTGTAAAGCATGAACCCTTTTCGAAAATCATACACCAGCATCACCGAACCTTCGTAGGGTAAGGCAAAGTAGAACATGTGGTCATTAAGGGCATGGAATGGCATTAAATCCGAGTGTGTAAACAATTCCGGGCTGAGCTCATAGATCCCATCCGGATAAAACATGACATACCACTTGCCGTCCATATGCAAAAAGCGGCTGTAGCGGTTATCCTCTTTTATAAGGCTTTGGTCTGTGGCAAAGTCATGCATGACCAAACCTTTCGAGGTTCGGTAGTAGACCACCGAGTCATGATAGGCGATATCCCAAACAGTTTGCTGGTGCGAGTTTTCGGGCATAAGGGAGATGTATTCGTAGGCTCCTTTGTGGTCTGTGTCGAGGTAGCCCATTTCATGGTATCCTCCCACAATCACCTTCTCGTCGAAGACTTTCAGAGAAAAAGCAGTGCTTTTATTGGGCAGTTCGATCAGTTCCCAGTTATGGCCGTCAAAAATCAAGATGCCTTTATCATGTGCAATAATAAAATCGCCCTGTGGCGAATGGGTTGCGGCCCAGGTTTGTCCGTGATATTCATAATCTTCACTGTTATACTTGGTGATAAACGGAACACCGGACATCCCATGCTCCTGGGAGATACCGGATAAACTTAGTGTCAACATTAAAATAGTCAGATGAATAGCGCCCCACATATCACTGGTGTATTTACCAAAGGTAAGAAATATTTACTCATGGATGTTCATTGCAATGCATAAAAAAAGCCGCTCAATTGAGCAGCTTAATGTTGTCCGGCCAGGGCTCGAACCTGGACTCTTCTGAACCAAAATCAGACGTGTTGCCAATTACACCACCGGACATCCGTTGGTATCTCTGTTTCCAAAGACGCTGCAAAGATAGTAAAATATTTTTTCCACAAAATTTTTGCATGGAATTTTTCTGTTTTTATGCGAAGAACAGCGATAATCAGGACGTTTTAGTATACCCGGTTTTAGATACATTTCTTAATAAATCTAAATTTATAAGATTGATTAGCTGAGAAATTTCTAAATTCGCTACAAAAATATCCAAGATAATGCAGCAGTATCAGAAACTAAACAACATTGCAGGCTGGGTAGCCTTTATCATTGCCTCATTCGTTTATTTGTTAACTATCGAGCCCACAGCGAGTTGGTGGGACTGTGGTGAGTATATTGCCACGGCCTACAAACTGCAGGTAGGTCACCCGCCGGGAGC
>JAASSU010000369.1 GCA_021767705.1 Bacteroidota bacterium
CCTATGAAGGAAACCACCGCAGGATTTTCGATGATTTTGATGGATGTGAAGAAAGCGGTGACCCCGACCAGCTCGAGCAAAGCAACCGCCAGCAAAATCATGGCTGAGCGAACGGGCAGGTATCTGAAGGTGCTCCACTTGCAGGTCTTGAGTGCATAAACCAAATTCCAGAACAACCCAATCCCAAACCAGTAAAACCCAAACTGGCTGATGTGGACTTCATTTAAGGCCGCCTTACTGAAAATGTATACGTTTGAATTTGCGAGGATACCCAGAATAATGAAAAAGTATCCTTTGGTTTTATCGGAAAAAGTCATTTTGTTTTTTTGTTATCTGACGATTTTGAAAGCAAAAAACAACCGATTTGTTCATTTTTTCAAGGCCTTCAGTTCTTTCCTGATAAAGCGCACGTCTTCCTTTTTCGGATAAAAATCGGACATTTTGCTTCCGGAAATCCTGACAAAGCGATTAAAAAGATAAACGGCAGAGATAGTATAAGTGATGGAAGACGCTACCCCTGCTGCCCATAATCCGTAAACGGGAATAATCGCCAGTCCGATGCCCAGCGTAGCCACCAGACCGATGCCGGAACCAATAGCTCCGATATGCGGCTTGCCGGTGCCTGAGAAATACGCACTCAAAATCATGGAGCAGGGAACGATAACTATTCCGGGAGCCAGCGTAAAAATGACCATCTTCACTTCTTTGAACTCTTCTCCCAGAAAAAACACGAACCAGCTTGAAGGGATGAGCATTACCACCAGGAGAATGATGGCCGTAAGCACAAAAGTGAGCTTCACCAGGTTCACCGCCAGCACCCTGACGTATTCTTTGTCTGTGGTGTTGACCGTTTTGGAAAACTGCACCATCGAAACACTTTTCCCTACAATCCACATTCCTTCAGACAGTTGCGTGCCCGCACTGAAGACACCCAGCATGGCTTTGTTAAAAAAGGCTTCGAGAATATACCAGTTTACGCGGTAGTTTAAGAACTGCAACACATTGGCCAGCTGCGCCCTCCATCCATAGTTCAGCATTTTTGCCACCGCGTCGCCGGCATCCTGAAGATCGGCCATCTTCACATCGCGGTACACCAGCACCATACTCAGCAGGAAGGCGCCCATGTAGGCCGCGTAAAGGGCTTTCACATAAGTCAACACAACTCCTTCTCCCCTGAAATGAACCAGGTAAACCAAGGCGGCAAACAGCAGTCCGAACTGAACCAGCGAAACCGCATTGAACTGCCCTACCCTTTCTTTTCCAAGCATGATATTCTGATTGATGGAGGCCAGCGATTGAAACAACGCCAAAAAAAGCACATGATAGGTAAAGCCTTCAGGAATTTTTCCGAAAATACTCAGCAGCGTTGACCCCGCTGCTGCGGAAAGAAAGGCCCAGAAGTATGCCGGCACTACCAATAAAAACAAGGGTTTTCGCGGCACGTAGTAAATCAGGCCACCACCGCCAACAAAGTGATTTACAAGTCCGATGATGGTGATGGCAAGCATAATCAACGATACTTCGCCATAATTGCTGTCGCCAAGGTTGTTGGTAGCCACCGACAAAACTGCCAGCATCAAAACAGCATTGATGACCCTGGTAATCGCCGTGCCTGCAATTTTTTTTATCATTTCCCGGATATTGCTTCAGAATAAATCTTATCAAACTGCTTTCCAATCACTTCCATACTGAAACGGGCAGTAGCGTACTGCCTGATGCTCTTAGAATTGTAATCGTCTTTGGATTCAATCATTTCGCCCATCGCTTCGGTCAAGGCCTGCTCATCGAGCGGTTTTACCAGGATGCCTCTTTCATTGTTCACGTGCTCGCTGATACCGCCAACATCAGAAGAGATTACCGGCATGCCACAAGCGAACGCTTCGAGGATAACCACCGGAAGGTTCTCGTATCTGCTGAAAAGCAGCATGGCATCCGCGCGCTGCATCAGCTTCAGCAATTGCTCCCCCTCCTTCAGTCCTGTAAAAAACACCACCTTGTCTTTCAAACCCATCTCTTCGGCACTCCTGATGCTCGCTTCTAAATCAATCCCCTCTCCCACCATGTAAACAAGAAAATCATCGCGCTTCGTAGACAAAGCCTTCACCGCATTCAAAATTCCCGACATGTTTTTCGAGCGCTCCTCCATGCACGACAAGTGAATAAAGACGGTTTTTTCGGTTCCCTTTTTCTCTTTGCCAGGATGGAAAAAATCCACATCCACCACATTGGGAATAACCGTGTAGTGTTCATTTCTGAGGTCATGGCTTTCCATTGCTTTTTGCAAATCAAGCGAAACCGGACTGACGGCCGAAGCTTCCTTTACCACTATCCGGGTGAGCCATTTCCTGAAAAAGCCTTTAAAATTATTATGCTGTGGCTGATAGCGCGACCAGTGCTCGGTAATCACATAGGGAATTCCGTTGCGTTTCTTCAGCCACCAGGCAACTAAACCCATCCTGGTAAGGATATTAACATGTAATACATCAGGCTGAGGATTTGTGCGAAGAAGCTTTTGATAAGCCTTTGAAACTGCATTTAAAAAACGCAAAGGGTTCAATACTCTCTGCCATCCCCTCTTTACGGGATAATAATATTTTATCTCACGGAAGTGTTCTTCGTGGTGTTCTTCAAAAACAGGCTCCCCAATGGAAGTATCGGCATGGACATAAATCACGGAAACATCATTATACAACGCCGCAGCCCTGGCATGACGCTCCACGAACAAACCAAACATCGGGTCGTAGCGGTGTGGATACCAGCGGGCAAGAAAAAGAATGTGCTTTCGTGATGACTTTTCCATAGTGAAATCATTGTTGTCCGGTAAAAACTTTTAGATTTCTCACCGCCTGAGGCGGTTACCAATGACAACTATGTTACAACAGGCTGTTTTTCATTTAATTGCATATTTAACTCTTTTGCCAGTCTTTCGAGTGACTTGCGTTTGTTTTTAAACTGTTGCTCTTCATATTTTTTGATGCCGAATTCTACAAAATCAAGTCCTTTAA
>JAASSU010000370.1 GCA_021767705.1 Bacteroidota bacterium
GCCTTGAAGGTCGACTTTATTCTACCGGTTTTAGGTGTTGTTCTTTTGGCAGGGGTTGTAGGCTATGCGAGGCTAAAATTAGAAACCCACAACACATCCCAGGTCTATGTGGGATATATTGTGGGCTTTACCACTGTATTTTTCTTTTTTCTCTTCCTTTAAAACTTCACCACCGAAATACCAACACTTATCGGGTACATTTCAGGGCCTTTGTTTTCTTCAAATACCGGGGCAAGCGAATAGTATGCAAATACATCAATCCACTTATAACCAAGCCTTAAAGTGGGGCCATATCTGAGATTATTCGTATTGTCAAGATCTTTTTGTTTTACTTTGATGGTGCCGGCATGGTCCGAGGTGTAATCATCTCCTTTATACTTGCTCAGACTGTTAATAAGCAATCCTACCTTGAAGCCTACAGCTGCTCTGAGGGCGCTTTCTGTTTCGATATGAAACTCAAGAGGCACGTCGAGATAACCAAAGCTCAGTTTTGCATTGTCCACCTGGGTGTTCGAACCGTCGGCCAGAGTGTCAGGAATGGCGCCAAAAACCGTTACGCCATTGTCATCTTTAGAAAGTGTGTTCTCATGATAAAGGTTGTGGATACCAATGCCCGCACCTATTTGAAAATTTAATGCCGTGTTTTTGATGGGGAAATTATACATGCTGTAAATGTTGATTCCCCGGTTGATAGTGGCAGCATCCAATGCGTCAGGGGTGCTTTGCCAAATATCACTGAAAAGGTCTACTTTCGTTTCAAGGTTGCGGCGAAATTCGCTGTCTTGACCATGTACCGTGATTGCAGCAACTGATACAAGGATGGTGATGATAAGTGCAGTCTTTCTCATTTGATTTTATTTCTTTCTAAGTTTTCAGAATTATAAAACATCGTTTCAACAAAAGTGCCATTTTCATGAATACCTGAAAACAAAGTCTGTTTTCTTAATACTATTTTGAATCAATGCAAAAATAATAAAAAGAAAGACCGCGTTCTTGCTTCCCTATTAAAGAATGTTAAACAGCCGTGTTTTTCTGCCTTAACTGATTCTTCTTAAAAAAGTAAAGTGCCAGATAACCTATTATCGGTGTGAACAGCACACCGATCAATAGTATTTTTAGGCCTTCAAACTTTACCTTTTCACATTCGTAAAGAAAGGGAAACAGCAAAATGATGTATAAGCTCCATAAAATATCTGTAATCATGGTTGTTATTTTTTTACTTCTGTACAAAAATACCACAACCATATGCCCGTATATTACGACTCCGTTAAGGCTTCGTTAAGTTTATAAAAATCAGAGCAGAGCACCTGCGCTGCCAATGATTCCGGCTTGATTCTGCAGCTTGGCAGGAACCACTTTTGTTTCTACATCTTTAAGATGTTCTGCATATTTTTCGAACTTTTTGCTGGCACCACCACCCAAAATAATTATTTCAGGATAGAAAAGTTTTTCCATGTATTGCAGGTATTCGGCAAACCGTTTGGCCCACTTTTTCCATGACAAGTCTTCATTTTTTCTCACGGCATCAGAGGCCCACTTTTCAGCCACCTTGTCTTTATAATGAATGTGTCCGAGCTCTGTGTTGGGAACTAATACTCCGTTAGAAAAAATTGCTGTTCCTATACCTGAGCCAATGGTAATCATCAGCACCACCCCCTTGATGTCTTTTCCGTGGCCGAATTTTACTTCTGCCATTCCGGCTGCATCAGCGTCATTCAATACCTTGTTGGGATGACCCGTTACCTGCATGAAAATCTCTTCAGCGTTGCTGCCAATCCAGCTTTTATCAATATTTGAGGCTGTACGGACAACCCCACTCTGAATGGCCGCCGGAAAGGCAACACCAAAATCTCCCTTGTATTCAAAATGGGTAATAATGTCATTAATTACTTCAGCAACAGGTTGCGGTGCTGCGGGTTTCGGGGTTTCTATTCGGTGGCGTTCACCTACCAATTCGCCCTTATTCAAATCTACCAGCCCCCCTTTGATGCCAGAGCCTCCAAAATCAATTCCCAGTTTGATGTTTTCCATATGAATATAATTTATTTCGACCGAAAGTACGGATTACATGTTTTAAAAGCAAATTTTGAATTTACTGATAGATCGTGATGCGTGCAAATCAAATAAAAGTAATTTCTTTTCGCTTTAGAAATGGTAGCGCATCGAATGGTGTGGAAGAGCATCCAATCGCTAAACTTAGCGGTAAACTTTCTATTCCCGTAATATTCCTCTAAATGTCTTTCCAACCTGGCTTCGGGTGATGCTTTAGTAGCCCCGATGTAGAATTTATCGGTGTTTTGAGAATGTAGGATATAAACGCAAGGCATAACTTTGGAAAAATAGGTTCACAAGGATAAAGGTACAAAAAAAGCCATCCCAAAATGAGACGTCTTCGTGTGGTGGGCCCACCTTCCCGAAAGCTTTCGGGATGAACCAGGGACCAACAGATTATGAATACATTGACAGAAGTTTTTCTTCAATTTCAGGATATTTATTAAGGTTTCTGATGTAGTTTTTGCTTTTCATTCTCTTGATGTGGTTTTCAATTTTTCTGGCCTGCGAAAAGGAAGCGCATCGAATGGTATGGAAGAGCGTCCAATCGCTAAACTTAGCGGTAAACTTTCTATTTCCGTAATAATTCTCTAAATGTCTTTCAAACCTGGCTTCGGGTGATGCTTTAGTAGCCCCGATATAGAATTTATCAGCGTCCTGAGAATGTAGGATATAAACGCAAGGCATAACATAGAAATAAAAAGGTTCTCAAAGGTAAAGGTACAAAAAAAAGCCATCCCAAAATGAGATGGCTTCATGTGGTGGGCCCACCTGGACTTGAACCAGGGACCACTTGATTATGAGTCAAGTGCTCTAACCAACTGAGCTATAGGCCCAAAAATAAAAGAACGTTTCTTCAACAAAGCTCAAAACTGATTCAGGGAAAAGCTATCACTGAACCATGGGCCACTTGATTAAGAGTCATCCCGAAAGCTTTCGGGACTAACCAA
>JAASSU010000371.1 GCA_021767705.1 Bacteroidota bacterium
ACTGTTCCAGATAGAACCCCTTCTGACCGGGCGGATTTGATTGTCTTTAAGGATTTGGAGCGGAAGCGGCCATTTGCCGTTATTGAGTGCAAAAAGGAGGGGGTTACTGATTCAGAATTCGCGCAGGCAGTTGAGCAAGCTTGTGGAAATGGAACTTGGGCCAAGTTCCGAGCAAGCTATGTAATGGTTGTTGCTGGGAGAACTAGAAGAGCCTTTGATTTTTCGAATAAATATGGTGTTCTAGAGCGCGAAAAAAATATTGTTGCGGATATTCCAATACGCTTTGGAAAGCCACAAGAATTTAAATACCACAAAAACAGTGGGCTTGATATACAAACAGTTAACAAGCAGGAGCTGATATCCGCAATCAACAAATGCCACCAAACTCTCTGGGGGGGGGGCGCCTGTCTCCGCCTACGGCTTTTAGCGAGCTATGTAAAATAATTTTTGTCAAAATAAGTGACGAGAAGGCTAAAAGAAAGAAAGGTGAACCATATCAGTTTCAGATAAAGACTCATGAGAGCTCATCAAAACTTGGCAAAAGAATACGGGACCTATACGAGGAGCAAAAGAAGAAAGATCCTGAAATTTTTACCGAGACCATTAAGATACAGGATGGTACCCTTTCGACAGTGGTTTCTCACTTGGAAAGTATAAATCTTTCTGAAACCGATTTAGATGTTAAAGGCCTCGCTTTTGAACAATTTATGGATGGGTTCTTTAAAGGAGATTTTGGTCAATATTTTACGCCAAGAGAACTGATAGATTTTTGCGTAAAAGTTACATCTGTTGATAACGAACAAACTGTTTTAGACCCAGCATGTGGTTCCGGTGGCTTTTTGCTCCACGCGCTAGATGCGGTGAGAAAGGAAGCCTCGGAATACCATGAAGAGCATAGTGTTCAACACTTTCAACATTGGCATGATTTTGCGGAGAAGAAGTTATTTGGCATCGAGATAAATGATGAAATAGCTCGCGTTTCAAAGATGAATATGATCATCCATGACGATGGCCATACAAACGTTATCGGAGCTGATGCGCTTGACGACTTCAAAACGTTTGAAGTTATAAATAAAAAATTTAAAAAAGACTCTTTCGATGTGGTGTTGTCAAATCCTCCGTTTGGAGCATCTATAAGCCAAAGAGAGAGGCCTTATGTAGAACGCTATGACTTTGGTAAGCAGAAAACAAAAACCGGGTCAAAGTCTAGGAAAAATCAAAAAATAGAAATTCTATTTGTTGAAAGAATTCGTGATTTTTTGAAACCAGGAACAGGCAAGGCTGCAGTAATCTTACCAGATAGCATACTGACAAATGATTCTCTATCCTATGTGCGGCGTTGGATGCTCGAGAACTTTCGGCTTAGAATTGTGGTTAGTCTTCCGGAAAGCGCATTTGCCCATTTCGGTACAAGCGTTAAAACCAGCATCGTTTTTCTGGAACGGCGTGACGTAGGAGAGGTGATTGATCAGACTGAAAGAGTATTGATGTGTACACCGTCTTTTATTGGTTATGATTCTACTGGTAGAAAGTGCAACTCTGATCTTGATGAAATTTCTTATTGTTGCAAACAGTTTTTGCAATCTCCTTTAACCTACAACCCTCCAGAGAAAAAAGTCGACGTAATGGTTGGTGATTTGGGAGGAATGGATCGATTTTTTTTGGATTTGCTTGGTCATAAAAAAATAACGTTAATTGAGTCGATTGTCGCAATCACTGAGGTGTCTAAGTTGCAGGATGCGATAAATCCAGAGAGGTATAAAAAGCTACCTCTTGAAGATATTTTTAAAGGTCAAAAAATTTCTGACCTTGGAGATATCTTGGAGGAAAAAGTTACACCTTCCAGAGTAGGACCTGATTCGCAATTTGGATTGATTCGTATTGACGATTTGCCTGCCAACCCGATGCGCGTCGAAGTTATTCGAGACTGTTTAGGTAAAGAGGTTGACGGTTCATACTACGAAGTGGAAGAAGGGGATATTTTGTTCGCCAGACTTGGCCCTACTATACAAAATAGAAAAATCGTTTCTGTTCCTAAGAGCGAAAAAAAGCTGATTGCCTCACCAGAGTTTTTAGTAATACGCCTAAAGCCAACAGTAGATCCAGACGCAGTTTTTGCTATTTTGAGAACACATTTGTATAAGGAATTGGTTTACTCTAAGGGTCGTGGGTCAACACCTAGTCGATATAGAGTGATAAGAGATGACTTTTTGGATCTCCCTTTCCCGATAATAAACGATATATCAGAAAAGCTAGCTAGCGAAATGAAGTCTCGCCGGCAAAGGGCTACAGAGCTGTTAGAAGAGGCTAAAGAACTTTGGGATTAATAGGTTAACAAGTGAATCAAGCTGACCGTTTTGCGCTGGCGCCCAAAACGGCAGCTTATTCAAAGCGTTATGTGAATGGATAGTATGAAGCTCGAACCAATCAAATATGAAGATCTCAATGCAAAGGCGAAGGAAACTTACAATTTCCACAAAATTGCTGCGATACTGGCCGATTATGGGTACAACAGTATTTGGTTAAGTAACGACTGGAATGGAGCCGATTTCATCGCTGTTCATATTGATGGAGTTTCCGACATCAAAATACAGCTAAAGGGGGGCATCTCGTTTGCCCAAAAGTATAGAGGTAAAAACCTATACATTGGCTTTATCGAGCAAGGTGATTTATATCTCTATCCACATGATGATGTGTTAGAGCAAGTAGAGCCAGTCATCTCTGATAAAAAGTGGATTGAAAAAGGAACATACTTCCAAACTAAAATCACAAGTAGGTTTATTGATGTCTTGGCACCATACAAAATACGCAAAATCACATAACAATCCAATGCACGCGGAGCCAGCTACGTTGCGCAATTATTTGTGGTGTCGCTACGCTCCTTTATACCACAAAAATTGCTCCACTCCGCTGGCCCGGTGATTGGGGCGTTAGCGAAATTTCAAGGAGAGCATTCATGCCATACGTCAATATTAAGATTACAAAGGAAG
>JAASSU010000372.1 GCA_021767705.1 Bacteroidota bacterium
GATGATTCCGGAAATACTGCTTCAGCAAATCGACTTCATTCATTAAGCTACGATTTTAAATCTGATTTTGAAGCAGTAGATTATTTTGACAGCACTTTTTACATTGCCGATGAAAGGCATACGATGATTTATCAGTTTGATATGAGAGCTGATAAGTTCACGCCTGTATACTTATCCTGGCCACAGGATGCTGATGTGGAAGATTGGGGCAATGCAGGAATAGAAGCAATTGCAGCGGATTCAGCAGGGATAATTTACATAGGGAAAGAGCGCGATGAACCGGCGCTTTTCAGGGCAGACTTATCCGATGGCTCCGTAGTCAGGATACAGCTTAATGACTTCCCGGAAAATTTTGATGTGTCGGATATGAAGTATGAAAACCAACATCTTTACTTTCTCAATCGCAGTAATTTTCAAGTCATTAAATGGAATGCTGAAACGAAGGAAATTGTTGATTATTTTGATTACGGTTTTGTATTGAATGCCGGAGGTGAAAAGGCATACAGAAGTTCGAGATACCCCATGGCAGAGGGTTTGATTCTGACATCTGAACATATTTGGATAGCTTTGGACAACAACGGGGACTCATACAACATTAAGAATCGCTGGATAGAAATGAGTAATTTTGCAGGAGAAAATCCGCTCTTAGTTTGTTTTAACAGACCGGAGGGGTTTTAACTTGCGCAAAGAAAGGTTGATTTTATGAAACAATATCTGGATCTGATGCAACGCATACTTGACGAAGGCGTCAGGAAAGAAGATCGTACGGGAACAGGAACCATCAGTGTTTTTGGTCACCAGATGCGGTTTAACCTGCAGGAAGGTTTTCCGCTGCTTACGACCAAAAAAGTACATTTTCATTCGATTCTGCATGAGCTTCTGTGGTTTCTGAAAGGGGATACGAATGTGAAATACCTTCAGGATCATAAAGTCAGGATCTGGAATGAATGGGCTGATGAAAACGGCGAATTGGGTCATATATATGGATACCAGTGGCGTTCATGGCCGGCACCAGATGGTTCGCATATCGACCAGATTAGCCAGGTAATAGAAAGCATTAAGAACAATCCGAACTCCAGGCGTCATATCGTAAGTGCTTGGAATGTAGGTGACCTGGACAATATGAATTTGCCACCCTGCCACATCCTGTTTCAGTTTTATGTGGCTAACGGAAGGCTGAGCTGCCAGCTTTATCAGCGCAGTGCAGACACTTTCCTTGGTGTGCCTTTCAACATCGCTTCGTATGCGCTTTTGACCATGATGATGGCGCAGGTGACAGGGTTGGAGCCCGGAGACTTTGTTCATACCCTGGGCGATGCTCATATTTATCTGAATCATATCGAGCAATGCAAAACACAGCTGACGAGGACGCCAGGTCAGCTTCCCGAAATCGTTTTAAACAAAGAAGTTCAAAATATATTTGATTTTAGATATGAAGATGTCGAACTTCGCAGTTATAATCCCCAGCCGGGGATAAAAGGAAAAATATCAGTATAAAAAAGACTATGGTACACATTTCGCTCATCGCAGCTATGGACAACAAAGGGTTGATTGGAACAAACAATGACATTCCATGGCACATCCCGCACGATTTAAAAAGGTTTAAGCAGATTACCTCCGGACACACCGTTGTGATGGGTCGAAAGACGTTTGAATCACTTTCCGGACCACTCCCCAAAAGGAGAAATATTGTCATTACCAGTATCCGCGATTACAAAAAGCCCGGAATAGAAGTGGTGCACTCTATCGAAGATGCACTAAAGATTGTTGACAAGAAGAGTGAGAACTTTATTGTTGGTGGAGCTGAGATTTATGAGCAGTTTTTGCCTTTTGCCGATAAGATGTACCTGACTCGTATCAAGGCAGTTTTTCAGGGAGATACTTATTTTCCGAAAGTTGACTTTACCAACTGGGAACTGATCAGTGCTGAGGAGCATCAGACGGAAGGCGACAATCCTGTGAAGTTTATTTATGAAGATTACGCAAGGAAATTGCATCAGGACATTGATAATAGTAAGTCATTTTAAGCGATGATACGAATTCTCTCTTTTGCCATAATGTTTGTTTTGCTTTCGTCATGCAACGATGAAACCAACCGCGAAGTGGATTATACACCCATGATAAAGGCATCTGAAGAAGCAATCTTTTTTCAGGACATGGTGAATGAGACCTATAAACTCTTGGTAAAAGCAGAACGGGAAACAAGTTTAGATGGCGGAGGGCAGACTTTTATTGAAAATGTTTGGGTGACAGCAGAGGAATTACCGGGCGACAGTATTCATTACATTTTCGATTTCAGGAATTATTACCTTGACTGGGATTTTTTGCATAAAGACAGCACATACTCAGTGATGGTTACTGGTGATTTTGGCTCTGAAGATGGTGAGGCAACTGTGATGCTGAATGGTTTCAGTATAAATGACAGGACATTTCATGGAAACCTGACCATTGCTTTTGAAGAGGTAAGAAACAGTTTCACCGTTTATTCCCTTTCAGCGCAATCGCTTCATTTCACAGATACATTAAGTCAAACGCACGAAATTGATTTGAATCAGCGGTTTATGCTCAAAAAGGTATTTGGTATCCCCGGAGTTTACAACAATCTTTGGTTCAAAACGGGAGGAGAGGCATCGGGTGTTTCTACCCAGGGAAAATCCTATCATTATACTATCCAGGATACAATCATTGATTCGGTAAGCTGCCAGTGGGCTTCCAGAGGAGTAATAGGGTTAAGGTTCAGTTCAGGTGACAGCACCTACATCAATTTGATTGATAATGACAGCTGTTCAAATCAATACACCATAAACATAGCCAACAAATACCTTTCCCAAAAAGGATTGTAATTATGTTTTTCTCTTTTTCTTTTTTGCTGCCGGAAAGAGCACATTGTTTAAGATGAGCCTGTACCCTGCGGAGTTTGGATGCAGGTTGAGGTCGGTAGGAGGATCTCCGATAAAATGCCGGTAATCTTCCGGATCATGACCTCCGA
>JAASSU010000373.1 GCA_021767705.1 Bacteroidota bacterium
ATCGAAGCCGCAGCAACACTCTCGGCAACTCTTCTGCAAACCAGTTATCTCGATGGAAGGTTATACAGCCTCCGCCTCTCGCGCGATATCATCAGGGGTAAAATTTACAGCGGTCTCCAATACCGATATGTTGATTATCATTTCATCTACTCCAATTCTGATTTGCAGCAGCATATCGGGGAAGTAAGCCTGACATGGAAAATGCTAAAAGATTTTTCTCTGTCGGTTTATTCAGAGGGGGTTTTTGAAAAACATAATAACTACTCAAGGATCTATCTGAACCTGAGGAAAAGGTTTTGACAAAACCAGTTAGCTATTGTAAATCAGACACAAGTATTCAGTTGTACAATTTATCGCTAAGGGTCTATGGCCTGGAGCTTAAGGCTTAGAGAAAGAGTTTTCTGTAGGTTTAGGATTTTTTCTTTCCCCTTTTTTCTTTTCCTTTTTTCTTTTCCTCTTTCCGTTTTTAATTCCCCTGGTTTTCATACGCTTCTACCAACTCATCATCAATTTCGAGGTTGTGATATACTTTCTGAACATCATCATCTTCCTCGAACAGGTCAATCACTTTCATTACTTTAAGTGCTTTGTCGGTATCTAATTTTTCGGTGTTGTTTGGAATACGCTCCAATCCTGAGTTTTCGGGCTCAATCTTCAGCTCTTCCAGCTTTTTCTGCATCGACCCGAAATCTTCCATTGCGGTGGTGATGGTAATAAATTCATCTTCACTTTCAAAGTCTTCGGCACCGGCATCGATTACCTCAAGCTCAAAAGACTCAATATCTTCTATCTTTTCTTTCTTCACCGTAAAAACGCCTTTCCTGTCAAAGAGAAAGCTCAGGCTGCCGTTTTTACTCAGACTACCGTTGTATTTATTAAAAATGGCCCTGATACTGGCCACGGTGCGCTGCTGGTTGTCGGTCATGCATTCAAGATAGATGGCAATGCCATGCGGTGCGTAGCCTTCATAGGTCACCTCAACAATATTTTCGTTGTCCTTATCCGATTTGTTGATGGCCCTCTCGATGTTGTCTTTGGGCATGCTCACCGCTTTGGCGTTCTGAATGGCGGATCTGAGCCGCGGGTTCCCTTCCGGGTCGGCACCTCCTTCTTTTACTGCCACTGAAATCTCTTTCGAGAGTTTTGAAAACATCTTTGAACGCTTGGCGTCTTCCGCTCCCTTGATATGCTTTACCTTCGACCATTTATTGTGACCTGCCATTTTCTTCTGTTTTTGATTATTTTTTTGGAAGGATAAAATTAATAAAATTTGGCCTAAACCAACAAAAGCCTGCTGCGTCAGAATCGCAACAGGCTTTTTCCTTTTGCAGGATTTAAGTATCAGAAATTTATCAGATGAATACCGATATTAAACGGGTAAAGTTCCGGGCCTTTTTCATCCTTAAACAAAGGAATCAGGTTGTATGAAGCGTAGAGGTTCAGCTTTCCCCATCCTACCGTAACCATCGCATCGCCCCTGAACGGGTTCAGGTAAAAGTCCTCGCGTTCTTTGTTCTTGTTGTCACCATTATAGACGGTTTTGGTATGTGTTCCAATGCGCCATCCGCCCACAACACCGGCAGAAAGGTGAAAACTGTTGATATCATCATCTGCATTAGTCTGGAATTCGAGCATCAGTGGAAGCGTCAGGTAAGTAGCCACCAGCTTGCTTTTTTTGTAATTACGGTCCGCAGCCGGAGTTTCAAAGCTTAGTGTATCCGTACTCCCGTTCAGGATGACATCGTCATCAAAGCGGTAGTTATCCCACATAAAGCCAAGTCCGGTCACCAGTCCCACCTTGTTACGGATCAGGTTAAAGCTTTGCTCATAAAAGTTCAACTGCACGTTGATTGATTTTTCGTAGGTCAAGTTAAGCTTCTCGTACCCGGCGGGCATATCAAGCGACTGGTTTTTATCCATAAGCCCGTTCACACCCAGATGAAAGCCGGCCCAGTGGCCATCAAAAACAGGTTCTTTCTTCTCTTTGCCAATCACTACATTTCCGTCATCATCAATTTTAATTTCAGAACGGCCCATCTTAATGGTTGTGGTGTCGGAATCGATCACCTGCACGTCAAAATCACCTACACGCACACGCACCGAATCCTCGTAGCGATGCACTCTTTCCACTTCTTTCTGAATGCGCTTCTCTACCGTACGCGAGTCGTTGATTTCCACTTCCTCCGGGTCTCCTTCGTGCTTGAGCTTTGCCACACCCGACACCGTTCCGGTCAGCTTTTCGGTAGCATTCACGTAAGCCAGGGCCGCACCGCTGACAGAAGCATCCGTAGAAGCAGTTTCCAGTCCGTAAGCTTTAATATTGCTGGCGCCCGAAGCATCAAGGTAGTGCGAGCCGGCTTTCCCCGTAAGGCGGAGGTTAGCAGCCCCTGAGATATCGGTATAAAGCTTTTCCACATCCACCTCAATTTCAAGCTCTGCAGCACCACCGGCATCTATATTCAGCTCTTCGCCCACCACCGGACTCTGGGTCTCAATTTCAGATGCCCCTCCGGCTTCTATCTCATCAAGATTTACATAATACACATCTGCTTCAACTTCATCGATATCATCCGTTCCCGAAATGTATTGGCCGCCATCATATGAAAACTCAAGGATTCCCTTTTCAACCACCACCTCAATTTTATCCAAATCATCGGCGTAGGACCTTAACACCACCTTATGCCCATCCGACTTGATCAGGTTGACCTTGAAAAAACTTCCCACATCTATTCCTGTGAACGGTGCTGTATTGATTTCCTTTTGATTCTGCGCCAGGGCGTTTGAGCTAAGTCCGAAAAGGAGAACAAACGTCAGCATGTAAGCTATTGTTTTTTGCATTTTCATGGTATTTGCTTTTTGATTTTGATGTAGGACGGCAAGATGTAAAAAAAAGTTACAGAAAAAATTATTCTCCTTTATCGCGCACAAATTCAATCATGTCGCTTTTGAAGTAGTAGTCCTTGTTTCTTGGTTGCTCCTTCCTCTCAG
>JAASSU010000088.1 GCA_021767705.1 Bacteroidota bacterium
CACATCATCATAACGTGGATTGTCCTGCATGTTTTCTGGCTTGTCTTTGATGTGCATAAGCACATATGGGACCTTTATCTTGCTGATGGTTTTAAACATCTCTTCATCGATGGAGCCGCCCGACACATCATTAATCATATCAGCGCCTTCATCAACAGCCATTTGAGCTGTGTCGGCGTTGTAGGTATCAACTGAAATAAGCGTTTCGGGGAACTGTTTCCTGATTTTCTGTACGGCCGGCTTCAGGCGTTCAATTTCTTCTTTTGATTCTATAATATCGGCACCCGGCCGCGAGGAGGCTGCACCGATGTCGATGATGCGACCGCCTTCTTTTACAATTTCTTCTGCCTTTTGCATCCATTCCTTTTCCGTTGTATATTTGCCACCGTCGTAAAATGAGTCAGGTGACAGGTTAAGGATGCCCATTACGATAGGATCCGTGAGATTTAAAATGTCTGGTTTCATAGCGATTTCCTCTTTTGTTGGTGAAACAATTAAAATGATGGTCTAAGGTAATAAAATATTTAACATAAAAAAATATGAACAATAAAACTTCTGCGCAATTTGATGAAATTATCAGTAAATGTAAAGATGTCTTTGAGGCTAAGGCGCAGGACTATGGCCCGGCATGGCGCATCCTGAGGCCTTCATCGCTTACCGACCAGATTTATATTAAAGCGCAGCGTATTCGCAGCATTGATGAAAAAAAACAGCAAAGAATTGATGAGGGGATTGAACCTGAGTTTATGGGCATCGTTAATTACAGCGTAATGGCACTCATCCAATTAGAATTGGGGGCTGCCGACCGCATTGATATGGATGCTCATCGGGCACTTGAACTCTACCAAAAATACGTAAATGAAAGTAAAGACCTGATGATGAGTAAAAATCATGATTATGGCGAAGCCTGGAGAAACATGAAAGTAAGCTCCATCACGGATATCATTCTCATGAAAATTCTTCGCATCAAGCAAATTGAAGATAACGATGGAAAAACAAAGGTGTCTGAAGGGCTTGATGCCAATTATCACGACATTCTCAATTATGCGGTTTTTGCTTTAATAAAACTATCAGAGAACAACAACTAATATGAAGATTCTTAGGCTTATCAGCCGAATTGTAGTAGGCATCACTTTTATTTTTTCCGGTTTTGTAAAAGGTGTGGACCCCCTGGGTACGATGTATAAGATTGAGGATTATTTCATAGCCTACGGAATGGATTGGGCGCTTGACCTGGCCCTGCCTATGGCGTTTCTACTGGTGCTGGTGGAGTTTTTGCTGGGTGCTTTTATCCTCCTGAATATCCGCGTGAAGCTCACAAGCTATTTGGTGCTTGCCATGATGAGCTTTTTTACAGTGGTGACTTTTTACGATGCGCTCTACAACCCGGTTCCCGATTGCGGTTGCTTCGGAGAGGCCATCAAGCTAACAAACTGGGAAACGTTTTACAAGAATATCGTTTTGATGGTTTTCACCCTAATCATTGTTTTTACAAAGCCATCGAAACAAGCCTTAAAAAATACGCTGGTCAAAAATGCTGCCGGAGTATTCATTGCCATCCTTTTCCTGGGGTTTTCGTGGTACAGCTATCGGCATCTGCCCCCGGTGGATTTTCGCGACTGGAAAGTGGGCAAGGATATGAAGCAAAAAGGAGAACCCGAATATTACCTGGTTTATGAAAATAAAGAAAGTGGCGAGCAAAAGCGTTACCTGTCGGCAGAATTACCGTGGAACGATAGCACCTGGATGAGCAATTGGGAGTTTGTGCGACAAGAGATCGATAACTCAAATGTGATAAAGCCACATAACCTTCAGATAATGAGTGTTGATGGTGATAACATGACCAGGCAGTTGATAGAAACAGACCACTATCAATTTCTGGTGGCTTCCCATAACCTGAACTCTGCCTCAGATAAAGGATTAGAAAAAATTATTGAAGCGTATAAAACTATTTCTGACGGTGATATTGAGTTTGCTGTGATTACGGCCTCGCTTGAAGGGGAGATAAATCATTTCAGAGAAAAATATGATACCGACATTCCTGTATACCAGGCTGATGATATTGAGCTAAAGGCCATGGTCAGGGCAAACCCGGGAGTAGTGCTGCTCCGCCGTGGCGTGATTATCGATAAGTGGCATCACAACGACTTTCCGAATGCACAAGAAATTAAAAATAATTTACATTCAAATGAGTAATCTTTTTTATCTTCGTTAAAACCAAAACCATAAGTAAATTTTAAAATGAGAAAAAAAATCATTGCCGGAAACTGGAAAATGAACAAGACTTTCCAGGAAGCAGATGAGCTTGTTGAAAGCATTGCACAAGGACTAAAGGAGTTGAACCTGAGTAACAAGGAAGTGGTGTTGTGCCCTCCGTTTCTCTACGCCGAGATGGTGAGTGATTACGCTGAGGAGTATCCGTTTTCTGTTGGTGTTCAAAACGTTAGTGAATACAAGCGTGGTGCTTACACAGGCGAAGTATCTGCTGAAATGATCCAGTCGATGGATATTAATTATGTCATCATTGGTCATTCAGAAAGAAGGGCTTATTTCCATGAGAGCGATGACATGCTTGCCGGAAAAACCGATCGCGCACTGGCCTACGGTCTGACCCCGATCTTTTGCTGCGGAGAACAGCTTGAATCGCGCAAAGACGAAACACATTTTGAGGTGGTGAAGGCCCAGGTTGTTGACGGCCTTTTCCATCTCGATAAAGATGAGATAAAGCATGTTGTCATCGCTTATGAGCCGGTATGGGCTATTGGCACCGGCGAGACAGCCTCCAAAGAGCAGGCGCAGGAGATGCATAAGTTTATCAGGAAGTTGCTGGCTGCAAAATACAACCAGGAAATTGCGGACGAAATCACCATACTTTACGGAGGTAGTGTGAAACCCGATAATGCGATTGAGCTTTTTGCTGAGCCTGACGTGGATGGCGGCCTGATTGGCGGCGCATCGCTCAAAGCCGATGACTTTATAGCGATTGTTGATGCAATGAAAGAATAGAAAGGATATTGTGAGTTATACAGAATTGAATTGCAGGGTGTTCCCTGCCGAGCCTGCCACAGATATCCTCATAGCTCAACTGGCCGAAATTGGCTACGAGAGCTTTGTGGAATCTGATACAGGGCTGCTGGCATACATACCAACCACCGAGTTTGATGCCGAGGCGCTGAACTCCTTGCCCGTAATTGAAACCAACATGTTTGATATTTCCTTTGAATATGCAGAAATAGAAGAGGAAAACTGGAATGCGGTCTGGGAAAGTAATTACGAACCGGTGCTGATTGCTGACCAGTGTTTTGTGCGTGCTCCTTTTCACGATCCGCACCCCAAGGCAACTTACGATATTGTGGTGGAACCGAAAATGTCGTTTGGTACGGCACACCACGAAACGACCTTCGTGGTGGCTCAACTGATGCTTGACATCGACTTCAAGGGAAAGAGGGTGCTGGATATGGGTACCGGGACAGGGGTTCTGGCAATACTCGCACATATGATGGGCGCTGAAAAAATTGTGGCCATCGACAATGACGAGTGGGCGTATACCAATGCCAAAGAAAACCTTGAGCGGAACAAGGTGACAAATGCAGAGGTCATCCTCGGCGATGCCGCTGATATCAGGGATGAAGAGTACGATGTCATCATCGCCAACATTAACAGGAATATTCTTGTCAGGGATATGAATTCATATGCTAAGGTGTTGAAAAATAATGGGATGATATTGTTGAGTGGTTTTTATGGGCATGACCGCATCATTGTTGAGAAGGAAGCTGAGCAAAACAATATCCAAGCACAGAAACACGTTGAAAAAAATGACTGGGTAGCAGTTACCGGACAAAAAATCAAGTAAATGATTAACATGCAGAAAAGCAGTTTCAAGGAGCCATTGGCTGATATGTTCAGGTTCCCGATCCTGCTTTTTTTGTTTGTGCTGTTCTTTACTGTCAATGCCTTTTCGCAAGGTGAACCGCTCTTTGAAAGGGATTCCGTGGCTTACCACGAGTTTGTGATTGACATAATGAAAGAGCTTCCCAAAGAGCATAAAGAGCGTGTGAAAGTCTTTGAGGAAGAATTTACGGATTTTTGGTTTGGAGGAAATTTTACCGGGGCACAGCGCGATACCGTTTACGGTTTCACTAACCGCATGATAAAACAGCGCTTTATGGTTTATCCCACCTTCTATCATTACCTCAAATCTTTGGAAACTTTGGTGCGTGATGAAGCACTTTTCAGCCAATGGCACTCATCAGTGGCCACCCTCTTCATTGAAGAAGAGTACAACGAGGTCAGAAGGTTTATCAATACTTCCTTCTTTTTTTTCTTGGATAAGAGCATGTACAGGAAGAGCTCGATAAACTGGAAGCTCGAAGCCGACACGTTCCGCTTTGTTAAAGATCCCTTTCCTAACTTTAGGGTGGAAAGGGCTGTCCTCAAAGGCTTTTCAGACACCGATACCTTGCGCATCAGGAATACGGAAGGGGTTTTTGATATCCTTGCGCAAACGTGGAAAGGCCAGGGCGGAGAGGTGTACTGGAAAAGGGCCGGTTATGCTCCCGAAAGGATAAGAACATTGCTGGATAGCTATTCCATTGACCTTACAAAGTCATATTATGATGCAGAATCCGTTACTTTTTACGATGAACAGATCCTGGATAATCCGGTAAACGGGAAGTTTCGCGATGGCTACGTTTATGTTTTTGATTCGGCTGATATAAAGTATCCGCAATTTGTTACGGATGAATTTTTTAGCCTCGATAGCCTGGTTAAAAATGCCATCCTTAACGGATACCTGAGCTATGAAGGCGATAAGGTGTTGATATCCAGTAAGCGGGAGGCTAAAGCTTCGGCAAGCATGCGTCGCAATGGCGAAACATACATGAGCATCTACGGCGATAAGTTTTATATTAAAAGCGATCGGTTTTTTGCCCTAAACACCAGCGTATCGGTTTATATCGGGGAAAATGACTCTATCTATCATCCTTCCATTCGTTTTGAATATGATCCGGTAAACGACAAGCTCACATTGTTGCCAAAAAGAGGGCAAAGTAAAATCATCCCCTATTCCAATTCTTATCATAAAATGGATATGTATTGCCGGATGATGGAGTGGGATATTCAGGATTCAATTCTTCAGTTTAGCGAACTTCCGGGGATGGACCAGCGTGGAAATGCCGTTTTTGAGTCTTATGATTTTTATTCAAAACAGCGCTTTTACAATATCCAGCTCTACGATAAGCAAAACCCTTTGATATTGCTGAACAAATTTATAGTGAAATACAATCAACTGGAGTTTCATCTTTCTCAGTTTGCTGATTTTACTGATTATTCAAAAACAGAGACCGATCTGCTGATGATGCGCCTGGCCGCACAGGGTTTTATTATTTATGACCGGAAGTATAGGATTGTCAGCGTGAAGGATAAGCTGCTGAACTACATAAAAGCATGGTATGGCATGCGCGATTATGATGTAATGCGTTTTGTGTCGAGGGTAAAAGGAAAAAGCAATGCAGAGCTGAACCTGAAGAATTTTGAGCTTGAAATCAGGGGCATCCCAGTGGTCTACCTGAGCGATTCCCAGCGTGTGTTCATTTACCCGGAAAAGAACCGGATAGTGATGAAAAAGAACCGGGATTTTGAGTTTGCCGGACGGCTTATTGCGGGAAACCTGGAGCTTTTTGGTCAAAAAGGATATTTCAACTATGAAGCTTTTAATGTGGATTTGCCTACCATCGATTCGATGCGGATAAACCTCAGCACAGGAACATACAACGCTGAAGGAAGACCATACTACAAACGGGTAAACACGGTGATAGAAAACCTTGACGGGAACCTTCAGATTGATAAGCCAGACAATAAATCGGGATTAAAGCCCGCACCAAAATATCCTATCCTCAATTCAACACAGGAAGCCTCAGCTTTCTACGATAAGTACTCAAGGTTTGTAGGGGTATACGACCGGAATCGCTTTGAGTATCATGTAAAACCTTTTACCATTGACAGTGTGGATAATTTCAATCCGAAAACCATTTCTTTTGATGGCTACCTCGAGTCATCGATTTTCCCTGATATTTCCGAACCACTGATGATTCAGGAGGATTTTTCGCTGGGCTTTAAAACCGCCACTCCCGAAGAGGGGTTCGCCCTTTATGAAGGTAAGGGAACATACCAGGACAGTATCAGCCTGAGCAACCGGGGTTTGAAAGGGAAAGGAAAACTCAGATACCTCGCTGCCGATGCGGTGGCCGAAGATGTGATTTTCTTCCCTGACTCCACCAACGGACTGATTTCAGATTTTCACTTAAAGGAAATGACACAGCCCACCCAATATCCTTTGGTACAGGTAGAATCAGCAAAAATGAGATGGTTGCAGAACCAGGATTCTATGATTATTTATCAACCACTCAGTCCTTTTGCGATGTATCAGAAGCAGGTGGAACTCAATGGCTTGATCGCGCTTACCCCGGATGCCCTTAAGGGGAAAGGTGTTGCTGGCTACGACCTGGCCTCAGTTACCTCCGATGAGTTTTCGTTCAGGAATACCGACTTCTTTGCTGAAACCAGTGATGTGGAGCTGGCTACGGCCGACAGGTCGGGTGTTGCAGTCAGGCTTAAGAACTATGACGCCTTTGTGGATGTGGCTGCAAAAGCCGGAGAGTTTCTCAGTGAAGAACAGGAAAGCCAGATCAACTTTCCATATAACCAATACCTGAGTTACCTGAATGAGATATCGTGGGATGTGAGCGATAAATTGCTTGAGATGAATGTTTCTGATATCAGCGATTTGAGCTACCTCGATACGCTTGATTATACAGAAATTGTGGACGAGGAACTGGCCGGAGCCAAATTTGTTTCCACAAAAAAAGAGCAGGATTCGCTGCAGTTTTTTGCACTTGAAGCCAAATATGACTTACGCATGAACCTGATAGAGGCCGAGAAGGTAAAATACATCAATGTGGCCGATGCAGCCATTTTCCCGTTTAAGGAAAAGTTGCGGATAGGTCAGAATGCAGCTATCGAGACCTTAGAGAAAGCTAAAATACTCACCAGTACCGAAAACAAGGCTCATTTCTTTGAGGATGCTACGGTCGACCTGCAATCGAGAAACCAATTTAAAGGGTCCGGTACCTATCAGTTTAAGGATGAAGCAGGAGAGTCTTTCGATGTTTACTTTGATGACCTGCATGTTGAGGGCAAGGAAACCGTTGGGGAAGCAAATATCGCTGTAGATGATGAGTTCAGACTCAGCCCAAGGTTCGATTACTACGGGCCGCTTGAGCTTCAGGGCGGTGATTCGCTGCTCTCATACGATGGATATTTCAGGATAGATAAAGGAAATTGCCGCTATCAGAAGAGTAATTGGGTGAAATTTGTCGATAAGCTCGACCCGAAGGATATCGGCATTTTTGTGAATCACCCGATAAAAGATACTTCTAATGCTGAACCGCTGTATGCCTCCCTTCAGTTTTCCCCTTCTTTACGTACGATTTATCCGCTGTTTTTCAGTCAGGAAAGAATAGAAAACGATTATCCGCTCTGGAAAATCGATGGTGAACTCAGCTATCACAAGGGTGAAGAGAAGTACAGGATTACAGAACGAGCGCTTGCCACACCCGACACCCTGAAGCGTTACCTGGAGTATTCTCCTTCCACTTGCAAATACCGCGGGGTGGCCTCCATTGATTTTGGAGTGCTTTATGGCAGGATGAATATCGAGCCTCATGGTGAGTTTGTTTATGATGCTATGAGCGAAGATTTCGAGATGAGGTCTGTTTTGAGTGCGGATTTCCTGTTTTCAAAAAACGCCCTCAAAATGATGGCCGACTCACTGAGTATGTATGACCTCGACCGCGTGAATCCCGGCGGGGAATGGTTCGACAGGTCGGTGGCGCAGATGCTTTCCGGCCCTCAGCTACGCACGGTTTTAGATGAGATTAACCTTTACGGACTGATCAGAAATATCCCCGAGCCCATGGCGAAAACGATGTTCTTTACGGATGTTACCTTTAAATGGAACCCGGAGCTGCAATCGTTCGTAGCCGCCGGAGAGCTGGGGCTGGGTAATATCGGCGACATCTCTTTTGGAAGGTTTGTCAATGGAGTGATTGAGGTTCAGCCTACGCCCGATGGTGGAAACTTGAATATTTATATTGAGCCTGATGAGGGTGTCTGGTATTTCTTTACCTATTCGGGCACTTTGATGGAGGCACTTTCATCCGACCAGGCCTTCAATACTGAGATTGATGAGATAAAGCGCTCAAAGCGCTACATTCCCGCCAAGGAAGGAAAGAAAAAGTATCAGTATGACCTTAGCGGCACCAACCTGAAGGAGTTCTTCCTGCAGCGCATTGATGATGCCGGTGTGCGCTTTTAGTGGAGAGGGCATGAGCTGTTGAGTAATAATTTATTCGGAATAAGTGATATATTTGCAGCCGTTAATCTCCGTCAATCGGTTTATATGGATTATTCAATGTTTTCAGTGGGGCTGGTGCTGGCCTATTTAATGGGGTCGTTAAGCACAGCGGTGTGGTTCGGAAAAATATTCTACAATGTTGATGTGAGGGAGCATGGCAGTGGAAATGCCGGAGCCACCAACACGTTAAGGGTACTTGGTAATAAACCCGGAATTATTGTTTTGCTCATCGATGCTTTCAAAGGATGGGCTGCCGTTAGCCTTTCACATCTGCTTGCCGACAGTAGCTGGAGTGAGCAGGAGCTGATCGTTTTCAGGTTGCTGCTGGCATTTTTTGTGGTAATGGGGCATGTCTTTCCGGTTTTCACCGGATTTAAGGGCGGAAAAGGAGTGGCTACACTGCTCGGTGTAACCATCGCACTCTATCCCATTTACCTTATTCTTATCCTGGTGGGTGTGTTTACAATCATATTTATCGCTACAAGGTATGTTTCGCTGGGTTCGATAACAGTGGCTGTTTTATTGCCGGTGCTGGCATATTTCTTTTTCGATGTTTCCATGCCCTTAATGATTCTGGCGGGAGTTATAGCGATACTCATTCCGGTAACACACAAGAAAAACATCAAACGCCTGCTTTCAGGAAATGAGTCAAGACTGGATGTTAAAAATAATAAACAAAGCCGGGATTAATTTCTTAGCAATTTTTTTATCTTTACATGATTGAAATTTTGATATTAACGACACAAATGAAATAGGATATGAAATTTATTGTTTCCAGCTCAACGTTACTAAAGAATCTCCAGAAAATCAGCGGTGTGCTGAGCACAAACAACACCCTGCCCATTCTGGATGACTTTTTATTTGAACTCACTGAAGATGAACTGTCAGTAACAGCTTCGGACTTGCACACCACAATGACTGTGACGCTTGTTCCGGATAAGATGGAAGAACCCGGTGTGATGGCCATCCCGGCAAGGATACTTCTTGATACGCTGAAAACACTGGCTGATGTGCCGGTGACCTTTACACTGAACGAGGAGTTGCTGACAGTGGAGATGTCGGCCGGAGAAGGTAACTACAAGCTGCCGGGCCACAGGAGCGATGAATATCCGCAGGTTCCCGGAAAGGAAGATGTGAATGAGGTGACGGTTTCTGCTGCCCTGCTGGCCCAGGCCGTGAACAAAACCATTTTCGCCACAGGAAATGACGAACTCAGGCCTGTAATGTCGGGCGTGTTGTTCGAGTTTTCGGATGAGAATGTCACCTTTGTGGCTACCGATGCGCACAAGCTGGTACGCTATCGCCGCACGGACGTGACCGTGGATGATTACAGCTCTTTCATCCTGCCAAAAAAACCATTGAACCAGTTAAAGTCTGTACTGGCCTTTGATGAGGATATTCCTGTTAAAGTGGAGTATAATAAGACCAATGCCTTCTTTACCTTTGAAAATATCAAGCTGGCCTGTCGTTTGGTTGAAGGGAAATATCCGAATTACGAAGCAGTTATTCCAAAGGACAACACCAAAAAACTGGTCATCGACCGCCTTAGTTTCCTAAACGCGCTTCGCCGTGTTTCTATCTTTGCCAACCAGTCTACCCACCAGGTGCGCCTGCGCCTGAGCGGTCAGGAGTTGTTTTTGAGTGCCGAGGACGTGGAATTTTCGAATGAGGCAAAAGAAAGACTCAACTGCAGCTATGAGGGCGATGAGCTTGAAATCGGGTTTAACTCTAAATTCCTTCACGAGATGGTGAATAACCTTGACACAGAATCTATCATGATGGAGATGTCGGAGCCGAACCGTGCCGGAATTATCTTCCCGATAAATGAAAATGAGGAAGAAAACAACGAGCAAGTGCTGATGCTTGTCATGCCGGTGATGCTCAATTCATAGTCGTTTTTTCGATTTGACAAAATAAGCCTGATGATTTATATTTGCAGGCTTAAGGGGGATATATTTTATGAGAGGGATAAGAAAAACAATCGGAAACCTTGTAATTTTTGCATTGGCATTGACAGCACTAACCTCCTGCGAGGAACTTTCGCAGGATGTGTCGCAGGTGACGGTGAAAGTGCCGATGGATCGTATCGTGTTTTCCCCGCTCAACACCAGGGATGTTAAAGGTGTTGACCAAGTGGGTTACTACCAGAAGGAAATCAATTTTGATGCTGACAGTCTTTTAGAGGCCAATGGAATGAAATTTCTTGAAACCGCCGAGCTCAAAAACCTCTTTTTGGGAGTGTTAGAGCCTGCCGACCAAAGTCTGGCTTTCTTAAGCTCGGCAAGGGTAAGCATCTCCAGATTCGAGGATTTCCATCATGAACTGGTGGTTGCCGAAACAGAGAGTTACAATGTAAGTGAAAATGAGATTAAATTCATGATTCATGAGGTGGACGTGAGGAGCTATCTCAAATCTGATGTTTTTTATGTCAGGGTATACTGCGACTTAAACAACAGTACGCAGATTGAGGAAACCACCACGCTCTACGTCGATGGCACATTGCGGGTGGTGATGGAGTAGAAGACTTATATTCGAAAGTGGTATCAACTCACCTCTGAACCGGGGTGAGTTTTTTGTTTTAGGTGAAATGCATGCAATTTTTTAGTTAAATTTTTATTATTCTTATTTAGATTAAACAATTCTTGCTTTTTTTTATTTACTTTCGTAGAAATCAAAATACATAATACCATGAAATTATTTAAGAATCATGCTTTTAAGATCGCCCTTTTTGCAGTGGCGGCCGTCTTTATGATGTCATCATGCGACGAGCTTACGGAAAACACAAAGCAGACCATCAATTTCAACGCTGATGATATGCACTTCTCCATCGACTCGGTAATCTTTACACAGAATAAAGCCACTACGGCCAATGTGGTTGTTTTTAATGATGTTATTGACTTAAGTGATGCTCTTAGTAACACCGATTACTCTGTTGATGATATTCAGAATATTTCAGTTACCGAAGCAACCATCGTTGTGGAAGCACCACAGGGGCTGGATGTGACCCTATTCGAGGGAACAACATTCTACCTTGGTGAAGGGCAAACTAAGGTGGCCGAAATCACAGAGGTTGATGCCGGTGCACAAAGCGTTACCTTTACCATTATTGATGGTGATATCCTTAGTTACATCAACGAAACTGATGAGGTGCAGGTAATGATAATGATGGATGAAAACACAACACTCCCTACTTCTTCTGTAGACTTGATTCTTCAAACAGCCTACCAGGCAGAAGTAGAGATATTGTAAGTTTTTGTTTATGAAAGAATCGGACCGGTATGAGTTGTCATGCCGGTTTTTTTATTGCCATGAAAATGAAGAAAAAACTTTCTCCACGGCAGTGTGATAGCCTTCAAAAGTGTTTTCCACTTTAATCAGGTCAAAAACCGCCTCAGGATGATTAAAGTTCTTCGACAAATACCACCAAAACTCTTTAATGCCCTGCGGAAACTTTTCGCCACCCGTACGGTCGTTGGCCAGTGCCATTACCAACTCATCAAGATAGGATTTTACACGTGAACCCCGACTTTCGTTGCTTCCAATACCTTTTAGCTGCTCGCACAGCAGAGGGTTTTGAAGTATCCCTCTTCCCAGCATAACTTTTTTGGCATGAGGAAACCTGTCAGCATAGGCATGGTAATCTTCAACCGAAAAAATATCCCCGTTATAAATGACTTCAGGCTTCAATTTTGCTTCGGCTTCTTCATATAAATCTCTGTTTGGGCGTCCCTCGTAGTAGTCGCTTCCAATGCGCGGGTGGATAATAATTTCTTTAACAGGATAGCGGTTAAAAACCGGAATCAGCTCAAACAGCTCACTCTCAGACTTCAGTCCAAGTCTTACTTTCAGTGA
>JAASSU010000089.1 GCA_021767705.1 Bacteroidota bacterium
GGGTTTGAGGTCTTTGCGCTTGATTTTCGATGCAAAAGCATAGATAAAAAAGTAAACAGAAGCTACACCAAGGTAAGCCATCAAAACGTATTGTAATATCCTAAGTATGAGATAAAGAATTTCCATAGTGACGTTTATTAGTTAGAGCATTGGATTTTCATGTACTGTTTTGTCAAACATATGATTAATATGCCATCCAATGGCACGATAATAAGCATAAAAAAGCTTTAGTTTTCCTTTCAAAAGAAACACCAGCGCATTTTTTGGAATGGCCACTGCCAACTGGTACAATAGCCCTAAATAGAATTTATTTCCGTAAATGTTCCTCCTCATATAGACAATTCTATTTCTATAAAGATAGTAAATTTTTAAAGCGCTCAACTTTCCTGTTGAAATTGATTCTTTATGATAGACAAGAGAATTGTGCACATAATAGATTTTATATCCTGCACGCCTTATCCTGTCGCAGAAATCGGCCTCCTCGTAATACAGAAAGAAGATATACGACATCATTCCGATTTTCCGTATCAGGTCCATCGGCACCATCATGGCGGCCCCGTGGGCATAGGGTGTGAGCCGATCCACGTCGTGCTGCCCCAGGTCCTCTTCCTTATACCCGTAAGCAAAATTTCTTATTGTGATGGGGTTCATTGATGTGTATCCGGCATACTGTATGGTATCCGGCGTATGAAAAAACCTGATTTTGGGGGTAACAGCACCCACATGCTGATTTTCTTTGAATTTAGCAATCAGGGGTTCCAAAAAATCAGGCCTCACCTCCGTATCATTGTTCAGAAACATCACATACTCGCCATTGGCAGCCATTATGCCCATGTTGTTTCCTGCGGCAAAGCCATAATTTATGGGATTTTCGATAAGCACAATATTCGGATAGCGGCGTTTTATCATCTGAGGGTCATCGTCCTGAGAAGCATTGTCCACCACAATCACTTCAATATTAGGGTAAGTGATTTTCTGGAGCGATTCAAGCAACTGACAGGTCACTTCGCTCTGATTGTAATTTACTGTAATAATACTCACCAATGGGAACTCCTTACTCATAGGGCAGGGCGTTGGTGAATATCACTATTAAAAAGGTTTTTGAGGTGCCATCCGAGGGCGTTATGGTAAGCTTTCAGCAGCGAGGTTTTTCTCTTGGCGAGGAATGTGACGTAATTTTTCGGGATAGAGACAAATAACAAATAAAGCAAAGCCATCAGGTATCCCAAGCCCCTGGTGTTTCTTCTCATGTATAAAATCCGGCTTCTGTTCAGGTAGTACACCTGAAGTGGCGAATAAAACCCCGTAGAAATAGATTCCTTGTGATAAACCAAAGAGTTATGTACGTAATAAATCTTTTTTCCCGACTCCCTGATACGGAAGCCCCAATCCAGCTCCTCATAGTAGAGAAAGAAAATGTCAGCCATCATTCCCACTTCCTCTATTACCTTTCTGGGCACCAGCATAGCTGCTCCGTGGGCATAATAAGTGGTGCTGTCTTCGTCGAACTGACCTTTGTCAATCTGGTTGAACCCCACTGCATGATTTCTTACAGTTAATTTGTGAATAGGTGTGAAGCCGGCATACTGCAGCATATCCGGGGTGTGGTGATACCTGATTTTAGGACTAACAGCTCCGGCATCAGGGTTTTGAATTATCTTATCCACTAAGGGCTCCAAAAAGCCGGGCTCCACTTCTGTATCGTTATTTAGAAGAAGGATGTATTCTCCTTTGCTTTGCTTGATGCCAAGGTTATTACCACCTGCAAACCCCAGGTTTTTTTCAGAGCGGATATATTTAATGTAAGGGTATTTTTCTTTTAACCATGAAGAATCCTCATTGGGCGAGGCATTATCCACGACAATAATTTCGATATTCGGGTAGGTAATATTTTTCAACGAATCAAGGCACTCGGCAGTGACGTCGGAGTGGTTGTAATTAATTGTAATAATGGAGACTAAAGCGTAATCTTTTTCTTCCATAGCTGTAGCATTTTTTACAAAATAACAGAAAAGAGCTTTTTACTGAACACCACCTTATGGCAAAATGCCGGCGGCTATTTATTTAAAAATATTCTCCATCCTGCTTAAAGACTCTTTCTCCCCGTTTCCTAAGCGCAATCATTTCATCATCCAGCCATGGCGAAATAAAGATAAACACCATGGAGATATAGACCAGGATACCTGAAGGCATCTGTCCGAAAACACCATTACCGTAGGAAGCCCCCATCAGCCCGACCATTCCGGCGACGAGGGCACTGACTATGTATTTTATCTCGGGATCTTCAAGTCTTACCATCACGTAAAACGATCCTTTCAATACGATGTAGAACATCATGATCAGGTGCAGCATCAGCCCTACAATGCCCTGCTCGGCCCAAATTTGCACATACCAACTGTCTGTGGCGATGTTAGCCAAAAAGCCCTGCGGGCTGAAGCGCTTACCCCAGTTACCGGCAGCACCGATTCCTCCTCCAAAAGGTTTATCTGACAGGTAGTCCCTGAGTATAGCTTTTGTTTGTAAGCGCACCTGCAACGAAGCATTGTCGGCTGGCCGGAAAGCTGTTCGCATACGACGAATTTGAGAAATACCCTGGCCAATGTATGTATACCTGAAAAATACAAACGCCGCCGTCATCACAGCTAAACCAATGATTATGGCTTTGAAGTTTTTTGTGTGAATCAGGTAAATAAGAAATCCTGCTCCCGGAACAATTATGGCTCCCCTGGTACCGGAGATCATCATCCCATAAAACCCGGTAAGGGCCATCAATGTGAAAATAACTTTGTTGTTGAACCCTTTAAGATGCAATGCCAAGATCGTCCCGACCACAAAAGCCACGGCCTGGGCGGCACCAAACTGTCCGGCATCACTAAGGAAAGAAAAAACCCTGAGCTCACCAAAAATAACGTGTGTCACGGCTCCTCCCTGGTCTAACCAACGCTGCTCGGCAAAGTCGGGCCCTAACACCATTTGCTGTACCCCTTTTAAAGTTACCAAAACCGTAAATATGGCCCAGATATAAAGGAACACGTAAACAAATTTTATCCTGTTAAATATCCAGAAGGTGAGGGGGATGATCAAAAGCATGTAGAGTGACATTCCGCGCATTGCATAAAACCATGCAGTGCGGCTAAGTGCTAACGGGTTAAAAAACTGCGCTACAGAATAGAGAAACCAAATAAGTGCGATGAGTGTCAGTTCATTCTGTGCAGGTCTTAAATCGATTTTCTGGTAAAAGTATTTAAAGAAAATGGCGATGTAGGTAAGCACCAATACGCCGTCAATGCTAAGCCCTAATGGCACCCCCGGAATATATCTTGACAGACCGATAGCCGTGAAAGCAAGGATAATGACAGTGTATATACCGATGCGCGGGTTAACAAAAAAGCGGTTGAGATAAATCAGAACAGGAGGAATAATGATGAGCACGGCGGCTGTCTGGAAACCACCTGTGCTGATCAGATATCCCAGAGCTACGGCAAAAAGCAGCACAAAGATGATCATTAGAGGATCTCTTAAAATATTCGCCCCGGTTCTATTTTTTGTTAATGATGTCATAAACCATTTTGTGATGATTGTACATCCTTGTTTCTTAACTTTTTGATGTATGAAATGTAGAAGGCCAGCCCTTCGGTAAACACACTTCTCAAATGCACATCAATTTCTTTTCGAAGATAACTATATCCAACTAACATTCCAACAATCGTCATTAAAATTGTAACCAGGGCCACACCTTGCAGCGTAAAGTAAAAACTAAACTGGGCTGCCGCCGGAAAAAGGTTTCCAAAACGAATTCCCGTTTCAAAAATAAATGCAACAAGTGAAATCCCCAACACGTATTTTAATGCCACGAATATCACAAAAATATCACCCAGAATGTTCGCTGAAGCCATCCAGATAACTTTAAAGAAATTTTTTCTTGGCCGGTTCAGGCTGTCAAGTGCTACGCCCGTAAAGCGGTCTATGGGCAACAATAGTCCGTAAATAGCAAAAATCCTGAAAATATCAGCCGTGTAGATATATTTATACCCACCCAGAATAATCACAAACTCTTCAGCAAAAATAAACCCGATGATTGCCACCGGAAGAAGAAGGTAGGTGATGGCCCCCGCATAAGTGTAATATATCTTTTTAAACTCCTCCATATTTTTATTGATGCTGGCTTTCGACATCATTGGATAAGCAGTGGACATAAAACTACGGAGTGGAATCTCGATAATCTCGGTGAGCTTTAAAGGTACACTGTATAAAGCCACCCCGGTGCTTCCCATAAAGGTGCTTATACCCAGGATAAAAGTATCGGAGCTCTTCAGCAGGTTAGAGCCAATAAGCGTACCTGTAGTGTATTTCCCGAAATTTAATATGGTTTTGTTCGTTTCGGCAGATGCTTTTCCGATAAACTTGAGCCCATCCCATTGTTTCAGCATAGCAAACAAGCTGGTTATTAGTTGAATGGCGAGATAAACAACTACGATGGTAACCAAAGGGTATTTAAAAATGAAAAGGTTAAAAACAAGAAAAAATACAAAGGTAGAAGTCTGTATAATTCTTATGATTAGCACTTTAGTAAAATCCTGATCAGCCTGAAGCACCGAAAGCGCATTATTAAACGGCAGGTTAAGAAACGCCAGCAAGGGATACCAGATAAAAAACAGCCGGTAGGAGGATGATTCGGTAAGTGCAGGGAAAACAAATCGGGCGGCTAAAATGATAACGGCGATGAGTGCGCTGACAATGAGCCCTATCAACCAATTCGAACCGATAAGTTTTTTTCTTTCTTCACCTACGGCTCCCGACAAAAAACGGATAATTGCTGTCCTTGTAATACCAAAGCGCAGCATTTCGAGGAAGTTGGCGGCTGTGATAAACAGCACCCATTCACCGAAAGCATCTTTCGAAAGGGTGCGTGTAAGCAACAAGAAACTCAGGAACCCAAAAACGGCCACGGATAAGTTGGCCGTTAGGGACAGAAAGTTCTTATTTTTCAGGACTTTTTTTATGTTTTCAATCACCACCTATTTATTCTGATCTTCTTCATCCTTGAACTTAATCCTTACTCTGAATGGTGCTGTAACACTTCTCTTGAAACGTTTCCACGGGGTTTTTCCGGTAGTAGGAACGCCATGCAGAATTTCGTCAATAGCATATTTATCAGCTTTATTCAGGACAAACATAGGCTCTTCCTGGCTTACCTTCATAAAGTTATCCAAAGCCATTTGATCGGCTTTCTGCCATGAATCGTTCGCCTTGGAAATCAGGATCGAGCCGTCAATCGTCTTCATCAGATCGAGCGGATAAGAATTATGGATGATAGAAGGAATTTCCAGAAGGATATAGTCATATTCAGTATTGTCAGAGCGTAATGCTGCTGAATCCAACAACTGTCTGACGTGATTAATTTCAAAGAATCTGTTGTTAATATCGTAGATGTATTCACTCTCGCCCTGCTCCAATTCATCACTCTGCTTATAATTCATATACAGAACATTAGAATCGAATGATTCAAGCTTATCTTTAAGGTAATGCCCTACGGTGGTTTTTCCCGCTTCGGGCTGTGTACTGAAAAGCAGGATAAAATAAGGTTTGGTAGGCTTATTCACCGATGTATGCCGCAGTTGCAAGCTCAGGTTTTGGATAATAATCTCCGTAACCCGGCTGATAACGTAAGGCATGTCGATATTCTCGTCTTTGATATCCAAATCCGGGAATATGCCAGCCATTGAAAGCGAGGTGGCTTTGCGTACACGGTCTGGGGTTTTGTTTGAGCTGTCGAAATACTCCAGTACCAGTATCACAAAGGCTACTAAGATAAACCCGAGGAAAGCTGCGGCCAGCATCAAAATACGGGTATTGCTGCCTGTAACAGTGAGTGGATAGTAGGGTGGGTCTACTACTTTGATGTTCGATGACATCTCCAGGTTCTGTTGACGCATACGAGCCTCATTCAGACTGCGTAGCAATTCAAGATACTCCTGCTCACTCACATTGATTTCACGCTCAATTCGTTTGAGAGTAGCTCCCAGTGGCGCGAAAATGGCGTAAATCCGTTTAAATTCGTTTTTACGTTGCTGTAAAACGTTTAAGCTTGCTTTTGCAGATTCGTAAAGAATTACATTTTCAAGCCATGCATTCAGCAGGTCGCTCACCGGCACCCCTTCAATCGACTGCTGATACATGAATAGCTGATCAAGGTAGAGCTTGATTTCATCTTCAAGCCTTTGTTTTTTCCGGCGAAGCTCTCTCACACCTTGTGAGGTGATCTGATCATAGTCTTGAGCAACCTGGTTAATCACCAGCTTTTCAGTAACTTCTGAAAGCTCACGGCGCGTGTTGGTGATCATATCACTTTTAAGAAAGATGCTATCTTTTTTAATGAGCTTTGACTCAAGTCTTTCGAGCGAGGCGGCCGCGGCACGCATTTCCACCAGTTTATCCTGGTAAGTCTTGTCAAGCTCTTCTTTCTGTACAGCGATTGCTTCAGTCTGTTCGTTATAGTTGATCAGGTTGTTTTCCTGGTTAAAGCGTAACAACCGGTCTTCGGCATCTTTAAGACGTTGAGCGGCTTTACGGACTTCCTCCTCAAAATACTTCACAACCTGGTCGGTTTGTCGCGCTCTCAGGCTCTTGTAGTTTTGAATAAAAACGCCGGTAAGAATTTTAAGTGTTTGCTGACAAATCCCCGGATCATCGGATGAGTATGTTATTTTCACCAGGTCAGAGTTTTGCACACGGGCAACCTGCGCCCTGGAAATGGCTCCCACGCTGTAATGCGGATGACCATACTGCAATAACTCGTAAATAAAGTTCGAATCACTGCTTTGATAGTAAGCCGTCAGGTTTTCAACTGTTCTGTAAAAATCTTCCTCGTCCACACCCGGAGGAATGATAGCGTCCTTCTTTATTCGCTCTGTGGCCTTTTGATCCGTATCGATATATCTGAAATCATTAATCACATAATCAGAATAATTTCTGATTTTATCATCGGAATCAGAATCCGGGGACTGTGCCTGCTGGTTGTTGGGATATTCTTTTCCAACAATAATTGTCGATCCTATGCTTAATTCATCGCCCGAAAGGTTATTCCAGCTTCTTAAATCATTTAAGGATACCTGGTAATCGCGTGCAATGGAATACAAAGTTTCTTTCGGACGCACAACATGATATTGGTTCTTTACCGTATACTGATTTGAGGTCACATTTCCTGATGAAGCATTAGAACCTTCAGCACTGATCAACAGCCTGTCCCCAACCTTGAGGTTTCCGCCCTGCAGGTTATTCATCCTGATAAGCTGACCTGTTGAGAGGCCGTACTGATTGGCTATGGAAGATATGGACTCTCCATAAGTGACCAGGTGATACGTGTTGGTATTTAATGTGTCAGTGGCTTTTAGCACATTACCCTGGCCTCCTGGCTGTGATGAATTATTATCAGTGGAGTTGTTATCTGTAGAATAAGAGATAGCGCGGTTTTTCATCCGGTTCAATTCACGCTCCATGCGTTGAATCTCCCTCTCACGTTGCCTGATTTGCTCAATTTTATCGCGCTCAGCACCGGTTTTTCCAAATTTTACGACAAGATCTTTTACTTCTTTCGGAACGATTTTCTGGAGTTCATTATAGTTGTTTTGAGAGATGTACTGCGAGTTCGGGGCTTCAAGACTAAGATGCTGTGCAAGGAGCCTGATTGCTGTTTGCTCTTTTGTGCTTCGGGAATTAATGATGTTTATCAGGTTGTCAAACTGCATGTTGGTTCCGTAAAAGTCAACATTTGTACGCGACTGGTTTTCGATAGAGTAACCTGAGGCAATGCCGGTGTAAATGGTTGTCTCAGAAACGTAAGCTTTAGGTTGGTTCTGGCTGAAAAAATATACCGAGATGACAAGAATGATTGGCACTCCTATCAAAAGTAGTAAATTCGCTTTCAGTAGCCTGAAGAATTGATTAAAATCCATTATTCAAGTCCTTTAATTTCATTAAAATGCATTCCTACCAGGTTTTGGAGCAGGTCGTAAGCCGTTTCAAATTCTGCACGGGCTTTCTGATATTCAATGGCTCCACGGGTAGCAATTTCTTTAAGACGTGTAATTTCAGCAGTTCCTATCTGGCCATTAACAAACTGGTTCTCAGCCATCTTCATTTGTATAGCTGTCCAGTGCTGATAGTCATTACTGATTTTGAGTATTTTTTGTTGCTGAACAAGTGTGTTGTAGAGCTCAATAACGTTTGATCTGACTTCTTTGCGATTGATGGCTTGCTGCGCCATTGATATTTCAACCCACTTCTTCTGCTTATTGATTCTGTTTCTTCGATCTATCCATGAAGTCAGGGGGAAACGGATGGCAAACGCACCATTAAAATTCCATCTCTGCGATTCGGTGTAGGGGTAGGAAGCTGTTACGTTGTTCACCCTTGAGGTAATATAATCGTCAAAATAATATTGGCCGTAGTTGATCTCCGGTTCAAAATAGAAATGCTCAAGATAAGCGCGCTCGGCCGATTTTACTTCGTAGCGGTAATATTCTGTCCTTAGCTCCTCATATAAAACTCTTGGACTATTGGCGACAGCCGAATCTAACAATGCAGCCAACGGAGGCAGGTAATCCGTTATATCATCACTAAGTGGATCAAAATACCTGTCAGTAGGCGACTGTGCATTTACCGCGAACGATAAGCTTAACATTGTTATTATTAGGACTATACGTCTCATAAATTTAATTCATTTCTATATAATTGTTTAATATAAACAGATTCGCAAACTGCAATTTACGCAAATACTTGTATCTGTTTCTAATTGCTCGATTTAAAGTTATCAAAAAGTTTTGAACAACTCCATTTGTTCGTTGAGTTTGGGCACAGAAAATTCCTGAATCGGGAATTTATGTCCCAAAATTAAACATTTTCTTTTTGGAATAGTGCCGGTATCGTCATTAAGATGATCTTTATGTCTAACCAAAACGAATTATTCCTTGCGTACTGATTATCCAGGGCCTTCCGTTCTTCTTCCGACATTTCGCTTTTTCCGCGTTTATGCACCTGCCACAAGCCTGTAATTCCGGCAGGGCCAAGAAACCTTTCGCTCCATCCATCCGAAGTGAGTAACTCAGCCTCATACAGTGGTAGTGGACGGTTTCCTACAATCGACATATCTCCCTTGATAACATTGATTAGCTGTGGCAGCTCGTCAATACTTGTTTTCCGTATGATTTTTCCTACTTTGGTTATCCTGGGATCATCCTTAAACTTTACGAATGCTGATTGCGTTTTAGAGCTTTTTTGCTTCAGATACTGGTATTCACACACTTCCTTGCCACCGATGTAAAGGATGGGAGAGCATGGTTTTCCGAGCTTTTCGCATCGGGGACAGTGCGCATCAATTTCTGCCTCCTGCTGCTCTCCTTCCTCTTTACTGGCATTATATTGGTTCAAATGCTCCAACTCCTTCAGCTTTTTATCTGCCCCTGTATACATCGAACGAAATTTCAGGAAATCGAACACATTATACCCTGTGCCAACACGCTTCGATTTGTATATAATACTTCCCTTCGACTCAAGCCTGATAGCCAATGCCGTAAGCAGGAGAAAAGGGGATAAAATCAAGAGGACGATTGAGGCAAAGACAATGTCGAAGGTTCTCTTTATAAAAGGTATTTTATATTGTTGTTGGCGCGGCTGCTCTTCCTTGGCTTTAAATTGATTCTTCTTATATTTTTTCAGGAACGTTACCCGCTGATAAAGCCTGTCAAGATCCAGCGGCACTCTGTACAGGTCGTCAATTTTATTGTTAACAGCTTCCTGAAAGACCTTAGGTTCAAACTCATGTGCTACCAAAATAAAAGGAATGGCAGGATTGATTTTCTTGCTTTGAATCAGTTTGTAGGTCTCAATGCCGTCAATTCCCGGAATATGAACTTCGCACAACACAACATCCACCGTACCCTTTTCCGCCAGGAAGCTAATGGCTTTTAAACTATTTTCCTTGACCGTAATTTCAAAATCCTCACTTTCCTCGAAAGGTTTTATCGTTCTCACATCCCCTCCAATGTAAAGAATGTGGTATTTTGATTGAATTTTATCCTCCATACAACAATCAATTTGCGTTTACTTCGCTATTTTCGTGCCAAATGCAATTCTATCCTCACCGCAAGCTCCTCCGGGTTGAAAGGTTTGACCATGTAATCATTTGCCCCCATTTTTAGTGTTTTTACTTTTTCGGCACTGCTTTCAATGCCTGAAAGCATGATCATGGGAATGTCTTTAAAATAGCCACTGGCCCTGACATTCTTGATGAATTCATATCCATCAAGGTTGGGCATTTGGATATCTGAAACAATCAAATCGGGAAAATTGCCTTCCTGAAGCCAGTTTAATCCTTCTTCGCCATCACTTTTCGTAATTACCTCATACTCCTTTTGGAGATAATTTTCAAGCAATACACGTATAGTCTTTTCATCGTCTATGACCAGAATCTTTTTTTTCATGGGATGAATTTTTTATTTTCCTCTCCTTTTTTTGATGCCAATACTAACAAAAATAGGAATAATTCCTTTCTAAGCTACGAATAACGAATAAAATATGTTTCATTTCCCGTAATTCTACTGCATATTTTTAAACCTGATTGTTAATAACTATTTTAATAGTCTTAATATCAATAAAATAAATATAACTCAATATTTCTTAAGTTGATCTTCATAAGCCTGAATTTCATCTCTGTATTTAGCTGCTGAAATAAAATCAAGCTCTTTTACAGCGGCTTCCATTTCTTTTTTGGACTTTTTGATCGCTTCATCAATCTGTGCTTTGCTCATGTACTGAACCACCGGATCAGCAGCCACATCCGTTTTATCCGGACCAGCATAGTATTGTGGCTTTTCTTTTTTACCCCCGCGCTGGTCAAATACTTGCTCGGTTGATTTGATGATAGGTGCAGGGGTAATGTTATGCTCTTCGTTGTATTTCAATTGCTTTTCGCGACGGCGGTTGGTTTCATCTATCGTCTGCTGCATCGAGTCAGTGACCTTGTCTGCATACATAATTACCAGGCTGTTCAGGTTTCGTGCGGCCCTGCCTGCGGTCTGTGTCAGCGAACGTGCAGAGCGAAGAAATCCTTCTTTGTCCGCATCCAGAATCGCCACCAGCGAAACTTCCGGCAAATCCAGTCCCTCCCTGAGCAGGTTTACTCCAACAAGCACATCTATAACGCCTGTTCTGAGGTTATACATTATTTCCACCCGCTCAAGGGTCTCTACATCGGAGTGGATGTATTGTGATTTGATATTCAGGTTTGTAAGGTATTTTTGAAGCTCCTCAGCCATTCTTTTGGTTAAGGTGGTCACCAATACGCGTTCTCCTTTTTGGATGCGCTGATGAATCTCCTCCAGCAGGTCGTCAATCTGGTCCTGGCTCGGACGCACCTCGATGGGCGGATCAAGCAGCCCCGTAGGGCGAATAACCTGCTCTACCACAACACCTCCAGATTGTTGGAGCTCATAATCGCCGGGAGTGGCACTTACAAAAATTACCTGGTTAAAAATCCGCTCGAACTCTTCAAATTTCAAGGGCCGGTTGTCCATGGCACTTGGAAGCCGGAAGCCATACTCCACGAGGTTAAACTTCCGCGACCTGTCGCCGCCATACATGGCCCTGATTTGCGGAACGGTAACATGGCTTTCATCGATGACCAGCAAAAAGTCATCCGGAAAATAATCGAGCAAACAGAAAGGGCGCGAGCCTTTGTCACGTCCGTCAAAGTAGCGTGAATAGTTTTCTATCCCCGAACAATAGCCCAGCTCTTTCATCATCTCCATATCATAGGTTACCCTGTCCTCCAGGCGCTTAGCCTCAAGGTGCTTGCCATTCTCCTTAAAGTAATTGACCTGGCTGACCATATCATCCTGGATGCTCTTAATGGCGTTTTTCATTTTATCTTGCGATGTAATAAAAATATTGGCCGGGTAGATGGTCAGGTTTTCGAATGTTTCCAGCATTTGCCCCGTTTCAGGATCAAAGGACTCCATCGACTCAATTTCATCGCCCCACATCGAGATGCGATAGGCCTGGTCAGCATACGCAGGATAGATATCGATAGTATCCCCCTTCACCCTGAAGTTTCCCCGGTTAAATTCCGCCTCGGTTCTTGAATACAAGCTTTCCACAAAGTTATAAAGCAGCTTGTTGCGGCTTATTTCCTGGCCTTCCTCCAAAACAATCACATTGTTGGTGAAATCATCCGGA
>JAASSU010000374.1 GCA_021767705.1 Bacteroidota bacterium
CCTGCTCCACCATCGGCTCTCCCTGGTGAATCCAGCGTCGGTGCGAGAAGGTAAACTCCAGCTTATTCCGGTAGTAAACATCCTTTTCAGAGCCAAGTATGGGGTTCATACTTGTCACATCCACCTTGCCAATGCGCTCGAGGTTGTCGCGTACCTGCTTCTCTTTGTAAAAAAGCTGATCCTCATATGCCATGTGCTGCCACTTACAACCTCCACAGGTGCCAAAGTGCTTACAAAATGGCTCGGCATGGCGCTCTGATTTCTTGTGAAACTTAACGATTTTCCCCTCTGCGTAGCGTCTTCTTTTTTTTGTAACCTGAACATCCACCACATCTCCTGGAACGGCAAAAGGAACAAATACCACTTTTTCTCCGGTCTTGCCTACTGCTTTTCCTTCAGCACCGGCATCCACAATCTCTACCTCTGTGAGCAGAGGTTTTTTCTTACTCATAAACCTATTTCTTATTCATTCTACGTTGATAGTGCAGGGAGGTCCCTGTTTCGCCGTAACCAATCTCATCGCCCGACATAGCTATACGAGCCTCGAGGCATGTCTTACACTCCTCGGCCTCTTCATCCAGGCATGGCTTATCTTCATATAGCAAGTAACCCTCACGATATTTCACCGGGGTGAGGTTAGGCATGATAACATTTGCCCCGGCTTTTATAGCTTTTTCCCTGCCCAGAGGATCGATAGTTTGCATGGCCGTTGTAGCTGCAATATTGATATCCTTCATCATAATGCGGAGAATGGCCACCATTTTCAACGATAAATCATACCGATCTTTTTGGGGCATCAGGCTATCTTTATACTGATAAAGCGGTGTATCATGATGCTCGATATAAGGCCCCATGCCTACCATGTCAATATCGTTCTCTTTCATAAACAGCAAATCATCAGCAAGATCGGTAATCGATTGAAAGGGCAAGCCAATCATCACACCTGTGCCAGTCTGGTATCCGACTTTTTGTAACAGCCGTATTGCTTCCAGCCTTCGGTCGTAATCATGAATCTTGTCGTGAGGGTGCAGCCTGTTGTATAGTTCCGGATTACTTGCTTCAATACGAATGAGGTAACGATTGGCTCCGGCCTCGAACCACTCGCGATACACCTCCTCCGATTGCTCTCCCATCGAAAGGGTTACACCCAACTCCCGGTGCTCATTGAGTTCTGCAATCCGTTTTAACAAAGAAGTCACCTGGCTGGTAAACTTCTTGTCCGTACGCTCTCCTGACTGAAGCACAATAGAAGCATATTGATTATCGATGGCGTACTTCACCTGCGACAACACCTCCTCTTCCGTCAGAAAATAGCGGTCTACTTTACCGTTTGAGCGCCTGATGCCGCAGTAGTAGCAGTTTTTAGCACAAATATTGGAAAACTCTAACAAGCCTCTGAAATACGTTTTTAATCCAACGTTCGCTTTCTTTATGTTGTGAGCCTCTTCGAACAGATGCTTCCTGTCATCACCCTCTGAAAGGAGGAGGGTCATTAAATCCTCTCTGCTGAAATCGCTCTGACTTAGTATTTCCTGAACTGTTTTATTCATATGATTTTATCTGTTGCAAATATACTTGATAAACTACGAATGCTTGCTAAGCTTAACCAAATCATTCATTAAAAACCTGTCAACATTTGCTGTAATAATTCTTTATTAGTTAACTAATCCTTTTTACTTTTGTTATCCTGATAATGATGAATTAAAATCCGGAAAGTTATGATTAAGATATTACCCATCGAAAAAGTCCGTGAAGGCGACAATTATACGATTGAGCACGAACCCATTGCATCTATCAACCTGATGGAGAGGGCCGCAAAACGTTTGTCGAGCTGGATTAACAAGAATATCAAAACTGCAACTAAGATTAATATTGTTTGCGGGCCGGGCAATAATGGTGGCGATGGCCTGGCTTTGGCCAGAAGCCTTGCTGATAAAGACTATTTTACAGAAGTTTTTGTTTACAATCCAAAGGGGAAATTATCTTCAGATAATGAAACCAATCTTAATCGTCTGCAACGGGTTAAGGAAGTAAAAATCAACACGATTGAAAATGAAGACAGCCTTCCGGTTTTTAACAGCGGGGAAGTGATTATTGATGCCCTGTTTGGTTCCGGATTGGCAAGAGAAGTCACCGGGCTTCCTGCAAAAATTATCGACAGAATTAACAACAGCGGAAGTTTTGTCATTTCTATCGATTCACCATCCGGACTTTTTTCTGATAAAACCAGTGATTCTAAAAATCATGCGATTGTTAAAGCGGATTACACCCTCACTTTCCAGTTTCCGAAACTCGGATTTATGTTTGCTGATAACGCCCCTTACATGGGGAAATGGGAAGTTTTGAATATTCGCATCCATGATGATTTTATCAACAGTGCCGAGACTACAGACTTTTACCTTCAGCGCGAAGATATTCAGGGTATCATCAAAAGCCGGCAGAAATTCTCACATAAAGGACATTTTGGTCACGCCCTCTTGGTATCGGGAGCTTATGGAAAAATGGGCGCGGCGGTGCTTGCTTCGCGTGCCTGCCTGCGCACTGGTGCAGGGTTGTTAACTACTCATATCCCAAAGCTGGGCTACGATATCCTGCAAACAGCAGTCCCAGAGGCTATGACTTCACTCGATCAATCGGATAAGTATTTCACTCAGATAAAAGACATCCAGCACTACCAGACTATAGGCACCGGACCGGGAATTGGCACAGATAAACAGACACAAAACGCACTTAAGTTGCTCATCCAAAACAGTTCCAACCCCCTTCTTTTTGATGCCGATGCTATCAATATCCTTGCCGAAAACAAAACCTGGATACCGTTCGTGCCTAAGAACTCCATCTTCACTCCGCACCCCAAAGAGTTTGAACGCCTCGCCGGAAAAAGCTCCAATGACTTCGAAACACTTGAAAAACAAAAAGAGTTTTCTGTAAAACATGGCGTTTATGTGGTTCTTAAAGGAGCGCACACCTGCATCTCAAC
>JAASSU010000375.1 GCA_021767705.1 Bacteroidota bacterium
CCCGGTTTTTTGCCGGCGATGCCTGGAAGGGGATTCCGGCGATGCTGGTTTCGGTCTGCATGAATACGGGTCCGGCCATGTTGTATTTTGGTCAGGAAGTGGGAGAGCCGGCGGAAGGAGCCTCGGGGTTCAGCGGCAATGACGGACGCACCACCATCTTCGATTATTGGCATGTTCCCGAACATCAGAAATGGATGAATGGGGGCAAGTTTGATGGAGAAAAATTGGAGGAATCGCAAAAAGCTTTGCTCGAAAAATACCGGGGGATCATGCGCCTCTCACAGCATGAAGTCGTTGCTAATGGAGCTTTCTACGATCTGATGTACGCCAATCAAAATAATCCCGATTTTGATACTGAAAAAGCATATGCCTTTATTCGCTATACAGATAAAGAAAGGGTTTTATTTGTTGCCAACTTCTCTTACGAGGATTTGGAAATCAGGGTAAGAATCCCGGAACATGCTTTAGGGTTGATGGGATTGGACAACAAAGATGAGATTTATTTACAGCCGAAAAAAACCGAGTCAAAGCGTTTTTCGATTAAAGAAATAAAAAACGAAGGCTTTCCAGTAAAGGTTTTCAGGAATAATTTTGAGGTACTTTGGTTTTAGTCATCTAGAGACCCAACAACCCTCTTTCCATGGAATGCTTTAGCTCCGGTGAGTTTGCGGATTTCATCCAGGTTTTCGGTGGTGACTTTTCCGGCGGCAATAATTTCAGGAATGCCATTGCTCACCTCAACCATTTTCCGGATTTGACTGGCGCCTTCAAGCGCTGTGGCCTTGCCGCCTGACGTCAGGATGTAATTGACGGTTTGAATGCGCTGCAAAGTTTTCACGGCCTCTAAAAGGTTATCCACCTCATCAATCGCTTTATGAAAGGTCACTGAAAGCGGGGAGGCATAATCCGCTAATATTTTGGTGTTTATTTCATCGATCCTGTTCTCAGGAGTAAGCAGTCCGAAAACCACGCCGGTGGCACCTGCTTCTTTGGCCATATCAATGGCTGATTTCATCTTTTGGATTTCCTTTCCGGAATAAACAAAGTTGCCGGGGCGCGGACGAATCATCACCATCACAGGAATATTCAAAGTAAGGCAAGTGTTTCTCACAAGATCCGGATGCGGTGTAAGTCCGTCAATCTCGAGGTTAGAACAAAGCTCCACTCTTTCAGCGCCGAGCCACTCAGCTTTTACTGCCTCTTCAAGGGTTTCAACACATGCTTCTTTAATCATACGTGAAAGGCAATTATTCAATTACTAAACAAACAATAATCTAGCTTTCTCCAGACATCTTTTTAAATTCTTTATTAACACTTCTCCAATTACTGACTTTAATCCCTTTGTAAATGAACTCATTATCCCCGTCAAAAATAAGAGATAGGTTTTCAAATGGAACACCCGAAATTTCACTCCAATAGCGCAAAGTGGATAAAAACTCCTTTCGAAAAGTGGCAGAAGATTTTATTTCAAGAGCATGCACCTTGATGCCTGAATCAACGACTAAATCAATTTCTTTTTTATGATTATTTCGCCAGAAGTAAAATGAATATCCATTGTTTTGATTAAAATTTTCTTTGATGAACTCACTGATAACCATATTCTCAAATAAGTTTCCTCTGGCAAAATGCAATACTAGACTATCCCTGTCCCTGATTCCAAGTAGATATGCTGCTAAACCTGTATCATAGAAATATAACTTTGGCTGTTTAACAACTCTTTTGTTAAAGTTTTTAAACCAAGGGGGTAACCTATAGATTATATAGGACGCTTCAAGAATAGAAATCCAATTTTCAATCGTAACATGAGATACACCAGATTCAACAGCCAATTCTTGTTTGTTTAATAACTGACCTACTCTTCCTGCTAATAGGCTAAGCACTTTTCGAAAACGACTCAAATCGCTAATATTAAACACTCTCCTTATATCCCTTTCCACATAAGTTTCAATATAAGTTGAGTAAAAGGAATTTGCCCTGATATTTCGATCATAAATGGGAGGGTAACCACCTTTCAATAAATATGCGTTAACATCTGATAGTTCTTCACTGTAATGATCTGATATTTCTTCGTATGAAAACGGCAAAAGAGTGGCAATCCCTACACGACCAGCTAATGATTGGCTTATTTTCTCCAATACCAGATAGTTCTGTGAACCAGTTAATACATATTTACCCATCTTCTCTGTTTTATCAGCGAGCACCTGCAGATATGAAAAAAGCTCAGGTACATTTTGAGCTTCATCGATTATGACATCTCCATTAAACCGCTCAAAAAAACCTTTCGGATCATCTTCCGCCAATTGTCTCCATTCAGGATCTTCAAGTGAAACATAGGTGTGCTCAGGGAAGGCCATTTTTGATACTGTTGTCTTACCTGATTGTCTTGGACCATTAATAACAACTATGGGAAATTCATTTTCCAGTATGTGAAGCTCGTCTTCAATAGTTCTTTTTATCATAGCTGTACAATTTGTAAGTGTGAATTACATTTTGTACAAATATAAGCTATTTTAGTTGAAAAAGAAAGGGTGTGTTAACCACTTAGTTGTTTCAAAATAAGAAAAGTATAAAATGATTAAGAAATAGAAAATAGAGCATTTGTAATATTACTCTGTAATGGATAATTCCGAAATCCTTAGTTCTAAGAGAATATCTAAAAACTAATGTGTTCTTTTGCTAAAAACTGGACTGTAAATGACATATGCATAAAAAGCCATTTTCGGTGGCTTTGTTGTAGCCTCGCCAGGAATACACCCCTGTTTTGTCTATTGGTCAATTTTAATTAAATAACTGTTATACTTAACTATAAGACGTGAATTATCAAAGTTAATAGCAAAATAAGCCAAAACTTACCTCAATAGATAATACTATTTGTGTACGCTATGTGTACACCTGAACTTTTTTTGAAAAAATGATCTCAATCTTATTTAACCGAATTTTCTACAATATATATTTTAAAGAGGGAAAGCCC
>JAASSU010000376.1 GCA_021767705.1 Bacteroidota bacterium
AGGAGTTTTTAATCCTGTAAAAGAAACAGCCTGTTCCGGAAGCATCCGAAACAGGCTGAATTAATAATCCCAAAACAAATTATATTTTTTCCAGCTCTTTTTCGAGTTGGTTAATGAGTTCATCCAACTGGCTGATAACTGCTGTTACAGACTCTGGCTGTGTCATATCCACACCTGCCTTTTTTAGCTGATTTACAGGGTAATCGTTGCCGCCCGCTTTAAGCAGCTCAAGGTAATTGGCAAAAGCCTTCTCTTTATCATCACTGTTCATGATGTTTTCGTAGAGCTTGGCCGAAGCCGCATAGCTTGTAGCATACTGGTAGACATAGTATGGCATTCCGTAAAAATGATGGATTCGTGCCCAAATCACATCGTAAAAATCATCGTTGATTACGGCGTCGCCATAGTATTTATCAACCAGCCCCCTGAAAATCCCGCTTAAAACATCGGCGGTTACCGGCTTTCCCTGCTCCACCATCTGATGCACCTGTAGCTCATAATCGGCAAACAAAGTTTGCATGTAGAAGGTTCCGGTGATGTTGTCGATAGCTTGTGTAAGCAGTTCAATACGCTCTTTAGGATCTTCTGACTTCTCCATCATATAATCGAGCAAGAGGCGCTCATTGAATGTGGAAGCTACTTCGGCCACAAAAATGGTGTATCCATGAGTGGGATAAGGCTGATTTTCATCGGCCAGCAACGTATGCATGGTATGGCCCAGCTCATGCGACAAAGTAAACATATCGCCCATAGTGGCACTGTAGTTCAGTAACATGTAGGGATGCACGCCGTAAACCCCGCTTGAGAACGCTCCGGGGCGTTTGCCTTCGTACTCATATACATCCAGCCACCCTTCAGACATTGCCGTGCTGAGTTTTGAACTGTAATCATTGCCCAGAGGCGCCACTGAAGCCTTAATGTGCTCTCTGGCTTCCTCGTAAGGGTATTGCTTGTCCGAATCGGCCAGTGAAAGAGCTCCGTCATAGCGGTGATAATTTCCTTCAAGGCCCAAAACTTTAGCCCGCATCTTTGCGTAGCGCTGCAGTGGCTCCGTATTCTCTTTAACCGTCTCAACCAGGTTCAGGTACACTTCCTTCGGGATATTTTTTCCATGGAGATAAGAGTCGAGTGTTGACTCGTATTTCCTGGCCTGCGCTGAAGCCCAGTCTGACTGGCATACTGCATTATAAATAGCCGCATAGGCATGCTTGTTTTCATCATAAACATCATAAAGTGCTTTGCTCACCTTGCGACGATCATCCTGGTTTTTATTAAATGAAAGAACCTGCTTAGAAGCTCCTGGGGTGGCTTTCAGTTTGGATCCATCCGAAAGTTCCACCTCTTTATAATTCATGTCCGAATTGGCCAGCTCACTGTAAATGGTTGACGGAGCATTATTAACCTGTGTAAAATATGAAAGGAGCGCCTCCATATCCTCGCTGAGCACATGCTCCTGGCTGTGATACATTTTTTCCATAGAAAACTTGTAATCGGCCAGTTCGCTGTCGCTGTCAATCCAATCCATCATTTTTTCCTTTGGAATTGTAAGCAGCTCCGGTGTAATCCAAGACATTTTTGTGGAGTACATGGCAAAAAGATACTGTGCCTGCTGCAAGCGCTGAGAAACTTCCGGGTTGGAAGACTCAACAGCTTTCATCAGGTGCGGATAAGAATAAAGCCGGATGGCTTTTTTCGAAAGCATGGTCTGCTTTTTCAGGGTCTCCTTCAGGTTATCTTTGCTCTCAGATACTTTTCCTTTCATAGAGGCAAGCTCGTCCATAAGGTTTTTAACCTCTTCAAAGTCTTCCTCCCACGTCTTCCAGTCAGGATAAATATCATTCAGGTTCCATTTAAATTCCGCAGGAACTTCATCGCGGGTTTTATACGTTTTGTTTTGTGACATAACTGTTGTGTTCATTAACGTAACGGCCAACAACAGTAAGGGTAAAAAAGTTTTTACGTGCATAAGTTTGTGTTTTTTGATCATGCATTAGATAGAGCCGGACATAAGTCCATACTCTGGTGCATTGCGTTTGATTTTGGCTTCATTTATCAATTTCCAAACCAAAATCTTTAAACCCTTATGCTGTTAGCCTTTACATTGGAAAAAGGAATGAATTGCACAGAAAAAAAGCACATTAGCGAACGATTGAATGAACGAAAACGAACACTACTCCTCCTTTGCCATTTCCGGATTTTCCAGATGGTTCTTTAGGTTTTGTAAGCCAAGATGGATATTTGTTTGCATCCGTTTATTTGTTAACAAACCGGAATAGCGCTCAAAAGGATAGCTGAGATTGTCAAAGTCCATCCCCCATGTTACAAAAGTAGAATCATTGTGAGGCCTTAGCATCCATACCGTTTCAAATGTATCATACCCCGGAAAACGGATGTTTGCTTTCACCATTTCGGCAGGCTGTGCACGCAGGATTTCAAGAAAACCCTCTCCCCCTTCGGGAGTTTTCCAGGTTTGTCTGGCTCCCTCCCCTTTAGTCTTATCGCCATACCTCATTTCCGGCATACGCGGGTTCCAGTTTTTCCAGTTTTCAAGATTGTTAATTTCATCATACACCTCCATAGGCGTGGCTTTTATAGCCATTCTTCTTTCAAGATGGTATGACGAAGGTAAGATTGCGGCAATTACCAGAAAAGTAACTACAAATAAAAATACCACGAGGATAACCGTGTGAATCGTTTTCATAAAAATTAATATAGGTTTTATACAGACTTTATATTCAGTTTATAATCTAAATGCACATTCGACAAAAATTTCAGACTTATGAACGAACAGGTAAAAGTAAAGAAAAGTTTGCAGAAAATATTCCCCTCAGCACATGGTTTTTTCGTGGACACTGACCTCCGTGAATGCTCGGTGATGGTGAGTATCGATGATTTCATAGGCGAGCCCCGGGAAAAGCTTTTTAGCGATGATGTTTTCTTTTCGGTAGTGGATTACAACGACATTTATCC
>JAASSU010000377.1 GCA_021767705.1 Bacteroidota bacterium
GCTGTTTCCCACGCCACGCTCATCGCGCGAAAGCGAAAGGATAGCAAAGGCATCGGTGGCAATATCTTGTGTGGCCGAGGCCGTAAAGGCAATAACCATCAGCACCATAATCGTAGTGAAATGCATGCTCAGATCGAAAAAGCTGATGCTTAAAATAATCATGGCATAAAAAACCTCCGAAACGATAATCCACTGACGGTAATCTTTTCGGCTGTTGCACTGCTTATCGATAAAAGGTGCCCACAAAAACTTAAAAATCCAGGGCAGCTTCACCAGCTGGATGTAGCCAATCGATTCCAGTGAATAGGCTTCCTGGCGCATAATGACAGGCACCACCGTAGAGAAGAAACTCATCGGAATCGACTGGGCCACATAAAGGCTTAATAGTGTGCTATATTTTTTCAGGTGCTGATGGCTCATTGAATCATTTTAAAAACTAAAATCGAGACGAACTCCGTACAGTGCAGGCTGTCCCAGCTGTGCATACGATTTGCCCAGTGCGTTAAAGTAAAACGCCTGAAAGTCTTCGTTGAGGAGGTTTTTTCCCCACAGACTGATTGCAAAATCATCTTTCTCGAAGGTGATTTTCGAATTCAGCAAACCGTAATAGTCCTGGTACGAAATATTTTCTTCCTGCCAGTAATGTTTTCCAACGCCACGATAATCGATCTGGAACATCACTTTATCGAGCATATTGTAATCAAACTCATGATTGTAGACAAACCCGACATGGAATGTGTATTCCGGGATGTATGGAATGCGGTTTCCACTAAAATCATCTTCTCCGTCCACATAGTCCACAAATTTAGCATCCGTGTATCCAAAGCTCAGGAATCCTTCGGTGTGAACCGAGGGCACTCCCCTGAACTCCAGCTCAACACCTTTGCTTTCGCTTTGTCCGGCATTGTCGAGCATCGAGCCTGGCTGTACATTACCGTCTCCGTCAATAACAGGCTGATAGATTTGTTGTTTCTTCCAGTCGATATAAAAAACGGAAAGATTGGTTTGCAGTCTGTTTTTGAAGTAGCGCGACTTCACGCCCCACTCGTAGTTCCAGCTTTCTTCCGGCTCGAAGGTGCGATCTTTTTCACGTGCAAACGATGAGTTAAACCCTCCGGTTTTATATCCTTTAGCGATGGTGAAGTAAGTATTTACTTTTTCGGTGAGCCGATATTTCAGGCTGACTTTTGGCAGTACTTCCCAGAAATCGAGGTTGCTGTCGAAAGACTCATCAGTAATCTGGTTTCCGTTCAAAAACCGGTCATATTGATAATCGAGCGAAGCTGATTCGTAGTCGAAACGAATTCCGGCTGAGACAGAAAGGCCTTTTGTCAGAAAATCTTTTACTGTTGACTGGTGGAAGAAAGCAAATCCGCTGGCATTCTGATCGTAGTATTTGTCATAGTTCATTGGGCCGGGCAGATTATAGGCAGCAATAGCATCCTCGCCATAATCAACAGCCACCTGACGATCAGTTACCTGCATAAATCCGAAAGCACCACATAACCATTCGTAGCTGGTTTCATCTTCAGGCTTTGACTGGAAGTAAATTTCCTGAGAAAGCATATTTTGTTCCTGAAACTGCTCAACAAAAAACAGCGAGGCCGGCGTAAAATCCTGGTCCACACTCTGCACATCATCAAGGTATTGATGACTGGTCACTGATTTGATGATGCTGTGGCTGGTTTCATACTCAATCGTTACGTTGTTAGAGAGCATCTGACGTGTGTACATGCTCGGATTGTTGTAGTTCACATTTTTCGCGGTGTTCGTCGAATCAACGTATTCGGCATAAGGATAGCCGTTCTGGTCGCTGTCTTCGAAGTTAAAAGAGTATTCTATTTTAAGATTGTCTTTCGGCTGGTACAAGGCTTTCAGCCTGGCTGAGTAAGACCTCAGGTCATCGGCCGGATTGCCCGTGTATTCATTGGTGAAATAGCCATTACGATCCACAAAGGCGCCATTGACCACAAACCCGAATTTATCAGAAACAGGCTGGTGATGGCCGACCACAACCTTGTAGTTTTCATAATTTCCGGCATTTAAGGAAAGGTTGGTTTTGCGATAGTCAAGAGGATCTTTCGTGTGAATATTGATAAGTCCTCCCATCGTATTTCTTCCGTAGAGTGTTCCTTGTGGTCCTCTGAGCACTTCGATGCGTTCGATGTCGAAAAACTCAAAATTAAAAGCTGCTTTTTCGAAGTAGGGAACATTATCTACATACAAACCAACAGATGGAGAGTTGATTCGTGAGCCAATACCACGGATGTAGATGGGCGAGGTGAGCTTGGAACCGTAGTCGGGCATAAAAAGGTTCGGAACGCGGGATGATAGTTCAGTAAGTGAATTCATCTCCTGCTGTTCGAGGTTTCTGGCTTTTAATACAGATGCCGACATCGGCAGCTCCTGTAATTCGTTTTTTTCTTTACTGGCTTTTATTTCAAAACTTTCCAGCTGCACCGGAGGGATGTAGTTGCTGTCGCGTGATATAATTACCTGATCCTGACCGATTCCCTCCTGAATCATCAGTGACAGAAAGAATAGAATAGCAATTCCCCTATACATTACTTTCATTGTTGTGTTCGTTAGTTAAGATTAGAAAAAATGATTTGTTTCCGGTTTCCCGGATAAAGAATGGGAGATACCTTTTTCAGATGCTTTTCTGCATAGCATCAGATATCTTTCAACATGCTTGAAAGATATGCACCCTGGCACTTATGTACATGACTTATTATTTGACATGACCCTATTAAAAAAGTGACTATAAGGCCACTGTCATAAGTAAATTGAGAAAAGGTATCAGAACGATTGTTTAGATGAAAGATGGCGGAGGTCTGCCATAGAGTGAATAACTAAAATCGGTGAGATGCGGTTTGGCGGACCACTCCTCATACAAATGCAAGTCTAAACAGCTAACAGAGCGGAAAGCTGATCGACTTTCTAAAACAGTATTTTTATCTTTCGAA
>JAASSU010000378.1 GCA_021767705.1 Bacteroidota bacterium
GAAAAATTTCCTACTTTTGCACCAACTTTATCCAAAGTAGATACAAATCCGGTAAAATATTTATAAACAAGTATATAAATCATAAAGAAGGCTAAATATGGCTAAGAGCACTGAGGAAATAAAAACGAAACAGAATAAACAACAAGCTAACGAAACTGAAGAGAGTGTTGTTAACGCCATCGAAAAGAAACTTGTTGCCCTTTATACCAAGCAGAAATTAGATAGCCAGGCGGATAAAATTCGTATTATCCGTGGTGAGCTTCCGCTGGAAGTGCAAGACCTTGAGGACGAGTTGGCAGGTTTGCAGACCCGTTTGAACAAGTATGAGGAAGAGATGGAAGCTATCGACAAGAATATCGCCGATAAGCAAAACCTGATTAAGGAAAGCAAAGAGCTCATCAAGAAATATGAAGAGCAGCAGATGAATGTTCGCAATAACCGCGAGTACGACTCTATCAGCAAGGAGCTCGAATACCAGAACCTGGAGATTCAGTTGGCAGAGAAGCGTATTAAGGAAAGCGAAGACAAGAAAGCTGCTAAAAAAGAAGAGATTGACAAGGTAAAGTCGGATCTCGATGAGCGCAGCAAAGACCTTGAGGTGAAGAAGAGTGAGCTTGATGATATTGTTTCTGAAACAGAGAAAGAAGAGCAGGAGCTCATGAAGTCTTCTGAAAAGGTTGAAAAAGACATTGAGTCGCGCTTGCTTACTGCATATAAGCGTATCCGCGAAAACGCCCGCAACGGCCTGGCTGTTGTAAAAGTTGAGCGCGATGCCTGTGGGGGTTGCTTCAGCAAAATTCCTCCGCAGCGTCAGTTAGATATCCGTACGCACAAAAAAATCATTGTTTGTGAGTATTGCGGAAGAATACTGATCGATGACGATATCGCTGAAAAAGTAGAATCGAAGTTGAATATTTAATCATCATTTTTTTTCAGGAACCCGTTTGATTGCTTATCTTCGATGACCATCAAACGGGTTTTTTTATGCACACCTTGAAAATATTCATCAGTCTGATATTAATGCTGCTGCCGGTGCTTGCAAAGCTGCAAGCCGTTTCGCCGGAAGAGTACCGGAGTTGTTTTAATACGATTTCCAGGCTGCATTTTGATGAAGCAAAAAGCTATCTCGAAACCAACAAGGAAGCCCCCTTGCTGGATGCCTACCGCTACCATCTGAGGGATTACCGCGCGTTTTTAAAGATATTTCTTGATGAAAATCGTAATGATTTTGACGAAGCCCTTGAAAAGCGCGATGAGTATTTGGATTTCTGGGAGGGCTTGCCCGATTCTTTTCCCGGAAAGGAATATTTTATTGGCGACTCCTACCTGAGATGGTCGATGCTTCGGATGAAGTTTAATCAGAAAATACGGGCCGGGTGGGAGCTGAACAAAGCTTACCGGAACCTTTCAGCAAGCGTGGAAAAGCATCCGGGTTATTATCCGGCTGTAGCCGATTTGGGCATTATGGAAGTATTGATAGGCACTGTACCTGATCGCTATCGGTGGGTAATGGATCTTCTGAACTTTGAGGGAACAATAGCGCAAGGGAAGAAAAAAATCTATAAGGTTTTGCAGGCCTCCCTCGAACGTGAACAATGGGCATACCTCGAAAAGCCCACGCTGTTCATGCTTTCTTTCGTGGAAATGAATACTTCTGAGAAGGTGGATGACAAGCTGATGAACAGGTTGCTTGCCATGGACAGAGCCGGAGTGGTAGAGCAAGAGCCCCTTATCATCTTTTTGTATGCCGATTTGTTGCAAAAGGAGTATCAAAATGAGCGGGCATTAGAAATACTGAATTATTATAATCCCGGTAAGGATGCAGTAAGGTTTCATTACCTGTATTATATGAAAGGGCTGTCGCAGTTATATCGTTTTGATCAGGAATGCCTGAAATCGTTTGACATTTTCACCGATAATTTCAACGGTTTGCACTTTCTTAAGTCAGCGTATCAAAAAAAGGCGTGGTTTTATTTGCTCCACCAAGACACGGCGAGGTATTTAAATGAGATGCAATACGTTTTGGAGGAGGGTGCCGCAATGACCGGGGCAGATAAGCAGGCGCTGAACGAAGCAGAAGGCGGCGATGTTCCTCATGCCGACTTGCTAAGGGCCAGGCTTTTATTCGATGGTGGTTACTTTAAAGACGCTCTTGAGGTATTAAACGAGAGTAGCCTTCCATTAGGGAATTTGTCTGAACGAACAGAGTTCGATTACCGGATGGGCAGGGTTCTGCATATGTTGGGGAGGTATGAGGAGGCAATAAATTATTACTTGCGTGCTTATGTCACCGGTCAGGAGTTGGAAGATTATTTTGCTGCCAATGCCATGCTGATGACAGGGCGGATTTATCTGAAGCTTCAGGAGACGGCAAAGGCCGAATCTGCTTTTGAGCGCTGCCTCGACCTGTCGGGGTTTAATTATCAGTACTCTATCCATCAGAAAGCCCGGGCAGGCCTTGCGGAGGCAGAAAACACAAAAAGAGGCACCCTGAATTAACCGGGCACCTCTTTATACAATTCTTCTTCAGTGTTTTATTTCAGGCGATAATCTTTATTAGAACTGAAACCCTAATGTGATCACATACTGGTTTTCCTGGTAATCGTTTACAGCCTGCGGAGCATAATCACTGTCATAAATAAAATAGGTGTCGCTCCTCTGTGAGTTCAGATAGGCAAAGTCTAAGCTGAATGAGCCATCGCGATATCCAAATCCGAACGACTTAAATGTGGTCTCTCCAAAATCGCCACCGTTCTTATATGGGGATCCGTAAAGGGCATAACCCCCACGGGCATAGAAGTGCCCGTAGCGCCACTCAGTGCCCAAACGCAGGTTGCCTTGACGTTTGAAATTGTTTTCCATAAATTCATTGCTGTCGTTAAATCCAAAGGTATCTGAATCCAAAGTGGCTTTAGAATAATTGACCAGCTCGTAATCCACGGAGAACAATCCATA
>JAASSU010000090.1 GCA_021767705.1 Bacteroidota bacterium
AAACTCATAATGAAATATCCTTTGCCCCCGATCCCTCGGGGGCAAGATGTCACTTTCAACTGACAGAATAACCAAACGTATTCCCTTCCCTTGCTTGCAGGGGATCCCGAAAGTTTTCGGGAGTTAGGGATGGGGTAAAAAACCAACACCGGCCAAAAAAAGGGCGCGCCGACGCAATTGGAACTTTGTTTGGTGTCGGCGCGCCCTTTTTCCCCATCTTACAAGAGCTCGTCATGTCGAACGAAGTGAGACATCTGTTTGCCACACCACAACGCTAACCAACAATCCACCCCAGCCAACCAAACCTGCAAACTTGAAATTCGAAACAAAACCCAGAAAAAATGAAGCCAACCACCCGGCCTACGAGGGTATGTTTCGCAAAACAAGCGGGAAATTATGGCGCAGGACTGTGTGGTAGCCATTCGCGAGTGAGCCGGTAAAATTCAAGTTAAAATCTTATAAAAGGAATACGTCATTCAAAAAACCAAAAGCATTTCGCGAACGGCTCGAATGGCGTGGATAATTTCACGCGTAGCTTTTGCCAACATGCCCTCGTCAGCCTTGTCCTTTTGGTACTTTTGGGACAAGCCAAAAGTACAACCAACAACCACCCAAACGTATCCCCTTCCCTTGCTTGCAGGGGATCCCGAAAGTTTTCGGGAGTTAGGGATGGGGTAAACAAACGAACGACAGCCAAAAAAACAATCCAAAAAAACAATCAAAAAAAAATTCACATCCACCACATCTCGATAAATAAAATTTGTATATTTGAAATACAAAACCTGCTTTTTAACATGATGCAGAAAACAAACAAAACAATTTATCGAAACCCGCACCGGAATTAGCGCTTTTTCAGCACTCATCCCCTCGCGGACATTTATCTAACTAAAACCTAAAAACTATGACAAATCAACGCATTTACAACTACAAAGACGTCGACATGCTGCTGGCCTCTAAAACCATTTACCAGTCTATGCGCGACCACATCGCCGAACTATCGCCCGTACGTACCACATGGACGGCCGAATACGCCGACGAACGCATCAACCATGTCGACAACACCATCGAGCTCTACCTCGGACTCGACAAGCGCCGCGAACTCCGCCAGGCCACCATGCAGGTCACCAGCATTCAGGCACCCGCACGTCGCGACGTCAGTTTCCTCAAAACTCAGCTCGAAGTCGATTTCCCCGACCAGGCACCCGAACTGCTCAATACGATGGGCTTCAACAAAAACCTCAGAAAGGTGCAAAACGGCGACCAGGAAGCACTCATTGAGCTGCTTTACGCCATCAAAGGCGCCATGACCGAAGAACTCAAAAACACCATCACCGCCAAAGGCACCAGCGCCGAGCTTATCGACCGCATCACCGGCTATGCCGACCAGCTCAAACAAGCCAACCTAAACCAGGAAACCCTCAAAGAGTCTGGCAAAGAGCTGTCGCAGGAAGCCACACAAGCCTTCAACGACATCTACACCGAAGTCATCGGCATCTGCAAAATCGCCTCCGCCTTCTACCAGTTCGAACCCCTCAAAAAGGAACAATTCACCTTCAGCAGGGTCGTCCAAAACATGAACGTCAAATCCAACTAGTACAAAAGCCGCGTAATGCGGCTTTTTTTTATGGAGAAAGAATAAATCCTATTGGTTCTTTAAGTAGGTCCTTTTATAATAGCTATTGTAATGGCTGAAGCAGAATAGCCAGCCAGCAGCCCCGGATCATGTGTGTGATTGATACCTAATTAATAGGCTCGATGTTTTTTCTTTATTATTCGACTGTCATCAATAATATGACTCCACATACTATCATTATCGGTGCAGTGTAAGCCATTATTTTTCGACAAATTCTAATTCGATTCGTTGTCCGCTTGAGTTTTTCATATCTCAAGTATTTGTCAGCCTTTGGAAGTTCAATTGTCAAACAGTCCAAAGTGTGAAGATTAGTCAAATACCAACTTATCGGGGCTTGTGTTTTTGTTAGTTCTCCGTCCGCATCAATGGAATCCATCATAGTCCTTAAATTGAAGCAGGCAGGAGTATAAAAAATGACTGTCACTACCCAAAAAATCAGGAAGCTTACACTTGTCAATATTAATAGAATCGTTTCCATTTTGCATTAACGGATGGCGGTATAAAATCGTTGCGCATTTCGAAGCACAAACCTATCAACCCGCTAAGTCGTTGATTAAATGTTATTTCGTTCAAATATAGCACTATCCGCGCTATGTTTTATGACCGCTTGTTGGCAAATCGTTATTTTATTTTTTTATCAATTTTTCTGTTTTAATTAATCCTTTCTCTTTAGAAATCAAACGAACCATATATAGACCATTTGTCAATTCTGATATATTAATCTGTTCTTGATTACTATAAATTAGTCCTTTTAAACAAATCTGGCCTTTTGTATTTATTAATTGATATTCTAAATCAGTTTCAGAATCTAAAATCTCAATATTTACATAATCAGTCGCTGGGTTTGGGTATATTTTTAATTCAATCAATTTATCTTCCGTTTTCTTTTTTGGATTTATTATATTCCCTTTTGAGTTTTCTGAATCCGAATTCAACCTGAAATAAAAAGGAAGTGTATACCAAACTTTCACAGGAATTCCTCTTTGCTTTCCAGGTTTCCAGTCAGGCATTTCATTAACAACTCGGAGTGATTCATTATCTAAATCGTATCTTACTCCTCTAATTACACGAGCCTCAGTCACTCTACCTTTTTCATTAATTACAAATTGAATGTAAACTTTTCCTTCTAAACTGTCATCAATTGCTGTTTGTGGATATTCAATATTGTCAAGGATATATTTTCTAATATCCTCCCATCCATTTCCGAATTCAGGCATTTTTTCAACAACATAAAATACGTCAACATTGTCATCACATTCCTCTTCAATTATTGATTCAAGAAGTTCTGTACTATCCGGATTTATTTGTTGTTCATTTACTTTATTGTCTTTTTGTTTATTGTTTGAGCAACTAAATAATGTAAGAAGAAATATTAATCCTATTATATATGTTTTCATCAATTCGTTTAAAGTTTGCAGGTGTCTCTTTTATAATGTTTGCCTAACGTTGAGTGTATGGTGTCGTGCGGGATTACGAAGCGAAAACTTGTCCAGTTACACCAACTTTTTTTACGAGCCACAAACGCCCGAAAACCGCTGAAACCCGCATGCACTATACACATTGTTGTGTGCCGTATTTCTACTTTTCCGCTTGTTCACCGCAAAATTATCGTTGTTTTTTATCACCAATATAAAAATTAATAGTTTAATGAGACACGCTATTGGAAAATACATTTATCACAATCACTCCAGAAACAATCAGCAACAACCCAATTATTGCAGGCAAGTCCAATTTTTGATTGAAGAAGAAAAAGGCGACTAATGCAATAAAAACTGTTCCAATCCCTGACCAAATTGCATAGGCAATGCCTACAGACATACTTTTTAAGGTCAATGATAGAAAATAAAAAGCAACGATATAACCAATTCCAACAATCACAGAAGGAATCAGTTTAGTAAATCCCTCTGAACTTTTTAACGCTGTTGTTGCAACAACTTCTGCAATAATGGCAACAACTAAAAAAATCCATTTCATATTATAATTTATTTTGTTTTAATTCTACATGATATTATTCTACTGTTTTTTTCAAATAAAACAGAACTTCCTAAAAAAGTGATTCAACCTTGTGTAAGAATTTCTTTCTTTTTTCAATTTTGCCTGATGTGGTATATTCACTATTTAACCACTTAATATTTTTAAGTCCATTCCCTTTTAATGTTTTATTTACAAAAACACGTTTTATTGGATTACCTGATAAATATTTTAGGTACCACGTTGGATATTCTGACGTAGTTATGACTGTAGTTTTATTAATATGAGTAAGTAAACCTTTCAATCCGTATTTTGTCTCAACATAGGAAAAGTTTTTAAGCATTACCTTATCAATAAATCCTTTCAATATTGCAGGTATGTCGTACCACCAAATTGGAAAAATGAAAACTAATTCTGAGGTTTCTTTTAAAACCTCCTGATAAGTAAGTACTAATTTATCAGTGGTAGTTCCCTTTGAGTATAGAGCCAGTTCTTTTTCCTCAAGTACTGGATTGAAATTATCTTTGTTTAAATCAATAATCTGATAATCTTTTGATTTTGCATCAAGTTTTTTAGTAACCGTATCTAATATTGCCTTATTAAAACTACCATGCCAAGGATGAGCAAATACTATTGTTGTCTTCATTTTAATCTATTTTAAAGTTTAAGTACAAAAGTATCAGCAATCTGTTTTTTCAAAAAGGACAAATGTCTAAAACGAAATCTCTCTTCTTATACGACTAAGGTGCCTTTGGGTAATACCAAGGAAAGATGCAAGATATTTTAGGGGTACTTTCTGTAAATAATCTGGATTAAACTTTAATAAATCTTCATAACGCTTTTTTGCCGATTCCATTTGTAGTGCAAGCAATCGCTTTTCCATTTCAATATATGATTGTTCTGCAACGAATCTTGAAAATTTAAGCCAATTCTCACTAGAATTCATTAACTCATAATATTGATTTTGATGCATTACTAAAAGTTCCACATTTGTTAGTGCATGTATGTTTTCAAAAGTCTCTTTTTGAGTCATAAAAGAAGAAAATGCAGATATTACTTTATTTGGAAAAGTTAAACAGTAAGTTACTTCTTCATCTTTACTTGAAATATAGAAGTTTCTTAAAACACCTGTGTTTACGAATCCCAACCAATCACAAATCTTTCCAGCCTCAATCAAAAAATCTCCTTTTTCAAAAGACTTTGCTTCGAAATATCTCAACCCGTTGGTTATTTCTGAATCTGTCAGGATATTAACAGATTTAAGCATATTTCTTAGGTTTTCCTTCATATTCTCAAGGCTTTTTTTATATGGCACACAACTCGTTTATATACGGACAACCTGTCCGTTAATCATTCCATATTTTGTTAGTATACGGACAAACTTATTATTTTTTGTCCGTTTTTTCTTTCTTGTTTCACATGTCAATTTCATATTTCCATATAGTCTAAAAGGTTGCGCATTTTCTTAATGCTTTTGCGGCTTACCTTTGTTAAAATCTGAGTGGTTTTGCTGCTTGCATGTACAACCTATCCTAAATCCACCGAAAATCTGTCCTTTGCTTGGTATGAGTTCATACTTCCATAATTAACAGTCACTAATTTAAAGAAAAATTTACCAAACATTTAACAAAACCGGAAAAAACATTTAAAAAACTTCTCCAAGCCAAGTATCACAAGCCAGACCGCACGCACACAATCCATCCAACGCACCCCGCCAAACCATCAACCCATTACTAATTTGAAAAAACAAAGGGATAATCCCAGCAGAGTCCCCCGGATCATGCGTGTGATTGATCCCTAATTATTGTGTGCAGTTTTTTATTTTTCTTTTAAAAGTCGGTCATCAATTACATATGGAGCTTTGACGTGATAGTCCAATGGTTTATCTGTTTTCCACTGATAAGGAATGAACTCTTCCTTTGATAAATTCAAGGCGTCAAGAAGTTGTGGTTCGTTCCATCTATACCATGTCCCTTTGACTGGAATGTAAAGTGAGTCCATTATTATAAAGTCAAAATTGGTTGTCGTTATGGAAAAACTTGCTTGTAGTTCCTTGCCATTTCTCAGGATAATAGTTCCTGCGCATTTGTATTGTCTCCCGTCAAGTGGAATCTTTCTTTTCTTCCAAGCAGTTATAGAGCAAGGTCCGACTGTTACCCAAGTTTCTCCTTCTCGGCTACAGAATGAAATTGGAAGTTCTTGAAGGTCTTTTGGTGTAAATGGCATTCTTAGTTAATCGTCTTTTTTTAATTGCACACAACGTTCTGCGGCTATAGTGCGTGCCGCATTTTTACTTGTATTTTTATTAATTTGCACCATACTCAGATATAACATTGTCTTTTCTTAAATGCACTACTCGCGGCATGCACTATGAGCCGCTGTTATGCAACGATTTTTATTCATTTTCAAATTTCAGTCCAACTGGAACTTTAACTTCTCCTTTTAAATATGGATTTATGTAGAGTTTAATTGTATCTGTTTCATTCTCTGGTAATAATATGTAGTAGTCCAAAAGAGGGCCTGTACCATAATTCAATGGCTGTCCGGTATATCTATTTGTCAATGGAACTGCTGGTTTCTTATAATTTGGATTATTAACTGAAAATCGCTGAATCAACTGAAGTTTATTACCTTTTTCAGTCCTAAGTCTAGACAAATAATAATAAGATGAACCGATACTGTTATTTAAGTCTGCGTTTTTTATCGTAATTGGATTTTCAGGTGTGTATCCATATGACGGGTCATCCGTCTGATGTGTATTCGCAAAAAATTTCGGGTTGCTTACAACGCAACTTGTTAGAATTAGTCCAAGTGATAACATTGTAGTCCAAATAATAGTTTTTGTTCTCATTGATAGATTCTTTTTTATCATTACTGATTTTGTCTCCTTAAATTGTTGCATAACGTTTGGCGGCATTGGTGCGTGCCGCATTTCTACTACTAGTTTTCTTGATTTACACCATTTTTATGTTTGCTATTATCTTTTTTAATTGTACTAATTGCGGTATGCACTATGAGCCGCTGTTAGCAAGCGTCTGTTCTTTTAATATCTCATTGTCAAGAACTTTCTTTATTTCATCAGTCGGTTTGAATTCAATAAAATAACCAACAGGAATGCCTTCAACTTTTTCTTTTCGTATAACCTCACATTTTAAATTCTGAAGTACTTTAAGCAAGCATTCAAACCTAATAGGTGAATTGTAAAGTGCTAATTTGTACGTTTGTGAATTTTTTTCACCAGCTGTCAAGAATTGTCCGGCTAAAAATGAAATTTGTTGGTCCGTTGTAGCCTTTAGTATTCTTTCGCAATTTAATTGTCCCGTATAGAATGAAAATCCTAATAAGTCTCTCATTCCTTTATTTTTATTAAAATCATAGAATGAATTTATCTTTTTCGCTCGAAAAATGGATTTCAATTCAAAAAATTCCTGACAGTTGGAGCAGTCCTTTTGTTTTCTTCTCTGTTTAAACTTCGCACCTGTTACTTCTTCAATTCGTTTTATTTCTCCAATTCTATCTTGATGAAGGGTCATAATGTAACTCCATTTACCTGGATTGTTTTTTGGATAATGCCTTCCATTGTAATCTTCTAGTGTTCCTAATAAATAGAAAGTTCTGTCAAGTTCTTGCCCGACTGTTCCCAGACTTAAAAAGGCGAGTAATAATATGATAGTCGCTTTTTTCATATGCTTGCCAACGTGTGGCGCTATGCAGCGTAGCCTTTGTGTTGCGCCCGCGGCAAAGGCTATGATGTATGAGCGCGTGTTAGCCCTTGTTTTTTCAATATAATTTCTCATTTAGTTTTCCTGTTTCAATCAAGATTTCTGCGATTTTATACATAGCATCATCCTTTTCGGGACTCCACCTTTCGATATAATAATACCCTGTTTCTTGGTGGACTTCCAAAATCCAAGCTGCTCCATCTTCACCTTCTAAAATATTCAAAGATGGAGGCAAATTCTTTAGTTTAGACTTTGATATAATAGACATTATTTGCAATATAATATCGTTACTAATTTTAAATTCTCCGCTCCTTTCAATAGCGAGAAATCTCTCTGGAACATCTAACCTTTTTGTGTTTTTATTCAGTAATTCTCCATAAATTTCTATATCAAGTTGCTTCTCCAGTATTTTATAATGTAACAGGCTACTATCTTTCCTTTTTTCAATTTTAATCATAAGGGGCTTATCAAAACTTCTCAATAACGTAAACCTTATAATTTCCCGACCCAAATAATAATTATACAATAGAGGTTCATTAAATTCATACAAATATCGTGAATACCACTTTTGATTTGGCTCCCAAATACAATGATAATTCACTGAATCTTGAATGTTTTCAGCACCGAATTCTTTAATGAAGATTTCTAACTGAAAGTCTGGTATCATTCGGAAATAATTATCTTTCCTTATAAATTTAGTAGTGTCAGCTCCCCAAATTTCAGGAAGATATGTTATTTTTTCAGATATAGGTTTCCCACTTTTATCGCTTATGTTTTTATCTTCAACGAATTCCATTTCATAGGTATTCTGACCGAAGACCAAAGAGCTTTGGAAGAGAATTAAAAGTAATATTTGTAGTGTCGTCTTCATAAATAAGGGCTAACTCGTTTATATACGGACAACCTGTCCGTTAATCATTCCATATTTTGTTAATATACGGACAAACTTATAATTTTTTGTCCGCTTTTTATTTTTTGTTTTACAAGTCAATTTCATATTTCCATATAGTCTAAAAGGTTGCGCATTTTCTTAATGCTTTTGCGGCTTACCATTGTGTAAATCTGAGTGGTTTTGCTGCTTGCATGTACAACCAATCCTAAATCCACCGAAAATCTGTCCTTTGCTTGGTATGGGTTCATACTTCCAGAATTATCAGCCACTAATTTAAAAAAAGTTTTACCAAACGTTTAACAAAATCAAAAAGAAAATTCGTAAAAATTCCTGCATGTCAAGAATAGCGGGCCACACCACACCCTAAAAAACCACCCCTCTCTCCCCGCCAAACCCTCCGGCGGCCTTAACACTCCACCCGGTAGCCTTTTTGCTCAATACCACCACCTTAATAAGCAACCCGCTGGCCTTATCAGCCATCCCGGTAACCTTATTACTCATTCCTGCAACATTATTGCGCTACCAGGCAACCTTATTATTCATTCCAATAACCTTATTAGCTTTTCCGACAACATTATTATAAATTCCTAGAACATTATTATTAATTCCGGGAACATTATTGGGTTTTCCTGCTACTTAGAAACAAATTCCTGCTACATCGACAGTAATTCCGATGACTTAGAAAGCAATCCGGCACACATAGAAACTCATTCAGCAACCATAGATAATCATCCCGCACACTTAGATAGTAATGCCGGCAACAAAGACATTAATTCACATGACATAGACAGGTATTCCATCAATCCAGTTAGTCTTTCCCCCACCTCAGTCCATCGTCAAGCACCTTTCTGCAGCAGTGCCGGGCGCAAAAACAGCGGGTTCGGCCCTTCAGCTTCATGCAAAGCACAGCTTGTAAAGCCGCTACTTGCATCGGGCTTTTATATTAATCGAATCTTACTTACTTTTGATCAAAATAAGTTTAAAGCCACGGTTATGCCTTTCTCATACAATCTGAATACCTACAGCAGAAACACATTGGAGCAATGGCTCAGCGTCCTTTACCGCGACCTTTACCTCTCTGAAGAGTTCCACAGCTTCTTCGAACAGGAAAAGGTGGTGCTGCACGACGAGCTCAACCCCTTTCCGGGATACCTGAAGCTGGCCTCGGGCGACTTCTTCAATCCCGACAAGGACTTCTTTTACACCCAAGCGGGCGAGCTGATGCAGGCCCTCTCATGCGGCACGGACACGCGCAAAATCCTGGCCACAGCCTACGGCTTTAAAAGCAAAGGCAGTAGCGACAACATCTTCTCGCCCGTCCATTTCTATGATGAAGAGCGCCACCTGCTCCCCGCCACCGGGCAGCACGACTTCCACGCTTCCATGGCCGCCGGCACCTCCCGCAGCCTGAAGATATACCAGAGCGAAGGCATCGTGATGTGCAACCTCAACGCCCCGCAGCTCAACAGCGGAACGGTGTATGAAGCGCTGCTGGCTGCCGACACCGAAAAGCTGCCGGTCGTCTTTTATGTCCACGGCCATCACCAAGACCACTCCCCCATCAACCCCGACCTATTCGGGCGCCTCAAAAACACCTACCTCTCCTACTGCGACAACACCAACCTTTTCGATGCCGTCAACGCCGCACGCAAAGCCACCCACCTTTGCCGCGATGAGCGCCTCCCGGTCATCGTTGTGGCCAAAGGCGAACTCCCTCCGGAGCAGATTTTCGACAGCTACACCGACCTGCTGGTGCAATCGGGCAAGTACGACAAAGCACAAATCCATAGTTTTGGCGATGGCGTCCTCGAGGAAATCAAAAAAGCCATGAACCTCGTCAGGGCTTTCGAGGTCACCGCCCCCGCCGACCTTATCCGGCAAACGGTAAAAATGGTCGACGCCAAAGAAAAAAAGGCCGAAGAAAACACGCCGACCATCACATTGCTTGGCGCGATGCGGGAAGCATTCTCACAACAACTTTCCGGATACCGCCACAGCTTTCTGCTGACGCCCACACAAAGCGACGACGATGAGGTGGTCGGATACTTAAAAAGCAACAACGCCAGCCAGGTCCTTGAGCGGCCCTTCAACCCCGGATTCCTGATCTCTTCTGCCGCCGGCATGAGCATCTACAAAAAGTCGTTGCGCACCATTATCCGCCTTCCCGAGAGCGGCACCGCACTTCTCGAAGCCATCCACCACCTCACTGAGCTGGCCTTCCAATCGTGGAAAAGCAAGTCGCCCCTCAACATGCTGGTCAGCATGCCTGTCAAGGGCTACGACGGCTCGGGGCCCTTCAGGAGCCACAAACCCGAAACCATGCTGCTGTCCATCCCCGGAATCAATGTCCTCTACCCTTCCTTCGCCGATGATGCGGCCGGACTGCTGCGCACCGCCTTCAGGTCACCCGGAATCACGGTGATGCTCGAAAGCACCGCCCTGCACAACGACAAGCTGTCGATGGCCGCCATCCACCCCGATCATGAAGTGATGATGGGCCACGCAAGAGTGCTGCGCGAAGGGCAGGACATCACCTTTATCACCTGGGGCAATGCCACCCACCTGGCCCTGAAAGCGGCTGAAAAGCTGCTTACCGAATACAACCAACAAGCCGAAGTGGTGGACCTGCGCAGCCTGCTGCCCCTCGACAAGGCCGGCATCCTGCGCAGCATCCGTAAAACGCGCCGCGCACTGGTGGTCAGCGAAAACTACCTCTTTGCCGGCACCGCCGCCGATATCGCCGCTATGGCCGGAAGGGAAGCCTTCACCTCACTGGTGGCTCCCGTGGCACGCGTGGGCACACAGTTTACGCCGGTGCCCTACCAAAAAGAAGCCGAAACCATGGCGCTGCCTTCCGTTAACCGGATTATGGACGAGGCTTTGGAAATTCTGGAGTATTAATATTTTTGCACCACATTTGTCATGGGAAATCCAAACCTGAAGAAAATACACAAGGCTGCGCTGGTCAGCTCGGTGGGCAATGCCCTGCTCGCTGCCGCGAAAATCGTTATCGGACTGATATCGGGTTCGCTGGCCGTTATCAGCGACGGGCTCGACTCGGCCGGCGATGTCATTTCTTCCGTCATCATGGTCTTCACCGCCCGCCTGATGAAAAAGCCTCCCAACATCAAATACCCCTATGGCTACGACCGCGCCGAATCCGTGGCCTCCAAGGCCATAGCCTTTTTTATCTTTTTTGCAGGATCGCAGCTCGTGGTGTCGGCCGTGGAAATGATTGTCAGCAACGAAACACACGTTATCAGCGGCAAGCTGGCCATTATCGTCACCATTATTTCTTTGGCAGGAAAAGCAATGCTGGCCATCCACCAGCGCCGCGCCGGAAAGAAACTCAGCAGCCACATGCTCTCGGCCAATGCCCGCAACATGCAGGGCGACATCCTCATCTCATCCGGGGTGCTGGTCGGATTGTTCTTTTCCGTCGTTTTTGAGCTCTACATCATCGACCTGGTGCTCGGACTCGTCATCGGGCTCTACATCATGTGGACCGCCTACAAAATCTTTATCACCTCCAGCACCGAGCTCATGGACGGCCTCCAGGACCCCTCGGTCTATAACAAAGTCTTCCGCGCCATCAGCCGCGTCAAAGGCGTTTACAACCCCCACCGGGTGCGCATCCGCCAAATCGGAAACCAGTACGTGGTGGCCGTCGATGTGGAAGTGGATGGCAGCATTACCGTCAACAAATCACACGAAATCGCCGGACAGGTAGAAAACAGCATCAAAACCTCCATCCCCAACGTCTACGACATCCTCGTCCATATGGAGCCCTACGGCAAAAGCGAAAAGAACGAAAAATTCGGCATCTCAAGAGAAAACCTTCCCGAGGATTGATCTTCCTGATAAAAAAAGGCGGTAAGCTAAAACAAACATCTCAGCTCTTTAATCGAGAAAATGAAATTACTAATACAGGATAAA
>JAASSU010000379.1 GCA_021767705.1 Bacteroidota bacterium
ACCGGACAAATTGTATTGCAGTAGAGCCTTCCGTGTGTGACAGTGAGGTAGATAATCAGGAAAAAGAAAAGGACCGGCGTCACGTAAAGCGTCCAGTTTAAAAGGTTTACGCGTTCATCAAAAAGTACGTAAATGTCCTGGCTCTGAAGGATGCCCGCAAACAAATTGTTGACAAGAATAACCAAAGGCCTGAATATATCCGAGATAATCCTTCCGAAAAGGCTGTAAGGATCCAGAAGGTTCAGGATGAGCATGCTGCCTGATAAAACTGTGAGGATGGTGAAAACCAGGATAAAGTTCCTGACCCAAGTGATGGGCTTTTGATATTTAAAGCGGATTTTTTTGTACCTCCGGGCTATGCGCAGGATAAGGTCTTGCAGGATGCCCAGGGGGCACAATGCTGCACAGTAAACCCTCCCGAAAGCGAGGGTAAGCAGCAGCACCACAATAAATCCTGCGGCGGACAGGGTGAATACTTTAGAGAAAAGCAGGATGGATGGAACAAACTGTAGCCACAAAGCACTCTTGATCCACGGGTCGGGCATGATTTCGAGGAAATCGATAAACGCAAAAGCGATAAGAAGGATGGAAATAGCTGCCAACGCAACGCGCGCAGCTTTCAGGATTTTATAGTTCATTCAATCAGATCTTTATCCTGGCAATGTTTTGGTTTTCCAGATTTTTGTTCCCGATTCCCATATCGTGGGCATGAGAGATGTACGGCACGTCGGCGGGTTTCATGCCGAAAATCTTCGCGGCGGCAGCGTCGGCAGCCACCATATCGTCCGACATCACCAAAAACTTCATCTTCGCCACATCCGCCTCCGAAACACCTCTCGGACCGTTCTTCATCATCACGTTGTAGGCATCGATAATGTTGAGGTCGGGCTGGCGCCAGGTAGAGAAGTCGGCGATACACTGGTGCAGGTCGTTGCGGTGCCAGAAACCACGATCCCAAACGATGCCCATCAGGTTTTTCATGGCGATGGTCAGGGTGGCCGAGCCGTGGTTTTTCAGGATTGGAACGTTGATAAAGACATCCGATTCAAGAATGAGCTCGTGCACTTTGGCGGAGGTGAGGCGTTTGCCCTGCGGGATTTCCACCGGCTCGTAGTAGCGCTCAGTGTTTCCAGGAACGATTTTGCCACCGGCCTCTTTCACCGATTCTTCAATCTTGCTGTTTTTGTAGCACTTGTTCCATTCATCGCAGGTGTGGTCAAAAGCATAGACCTCCTTGGCACCGGCCTCCAGACAGCTTTTAACGATGGCTTTCACCAGGTGGGGGTTGGTGTTGGCCGCTTTTTCAGGAATTACATCCCAGCCAATGTTGGGCTTGACCACTACCGTCTGGCCTTTCTTCACATACTGCGAAATGCCTCCCATCGCATTGATGGCCCGCTGATACATTTGGGCGGGCTCGCCGCCGGTTACGGCCACCAAATCGTAAGGGATCTCATCATTCATAGCCGTATTGGCCAGAATTCTTCCGTACTTCCCAAAAGAAAGGGCTGCTCCGGTGTAAATGCCTGCAGTAACGCTGTTCCTGATAAACTGTCTTCTTTTCATCGGATTGATTTTTTGTTGTGACGCTTTTGTTCCTGAACTTGTAAAGTTAGAAAGATTTGAGGTAAACGGCTCTGAAACAATCTTATTTAAAATTTTTATAAATAATCCGCTTATCCTGACAAAGGATGTTTTTATCCGTTATATTTGTTTTCGATTTTGAAAATTACACTATTATGAATACGATTGCTGTTGACCGTAAGATTCCCTTTCTGCTGATTTTCAATATTGCCGCGGTGGCGCTGATTTATTTTATCCCAACTATTTCACATGTGCTGAGCTTTCCGCTATACCTTTTTGAACCCATGAGGCTGGTGTTGATTTTAGCCCTTGTTCATACCAACAAGAAGAACGCCTACATCCTGGCGGCAACCCTGCCTTTTGTCAGTTTTTTGATTTCAGGGCACCCTTTGTTCTTCAAATCATTTCTGATTAGTGGTGAGTTGGTGTTGAATGTTGCGTTGTTCTTCGCATTCCTGAGGTTTTTCCAAACCAGGTTCACCGCCATTTTAGCAAGTATCGTGGTAAGCAAAATGATTTATTATCTCGGAAAATATTTGTTGATTCATTTTGCATTGCTGGAAACTTCGCTTATCAGCACAGCGATATGGATTCAGGTAGGAACCATGCTGCTGTTCAGTATTTATGTGGCTTTCTTTTTTCGTAGCAAAGCTTAATATCTGATGTTGAAAATCAATACCCTTAATAGCAAAAAAGTTAATCAGGAGCTGGATGCTTTTAAGTATTACGATGATGGCTGCAATGAAATTATACTCCTGAGCCTGAAACCCAACGAAGAGATTCCGGAGCACAAAAACCCCTTGTTTGTATTGTTTTATGTGTCGAGTGGTAGTGTGGCAGTTGAACTGGATGGTCAGAAAGAAATCCTGGAGCAAAATGATATGCTTCCGGTTTCACCAACTCAGCAGCGAAAACTGAAAAACACAGGAGACGAACCAGCGCAAATTCTTGTAATTAAACAAAAATAAGCTTCCGCAGAAAAAGATTATTTTACTTCACAGACTTGAGCTCAGAGATGGTTTTTTCAGGATCCCCCGACTTAAAAACCGTGCTGCCGGCCACTAATACATCTACTCCTGCTTTAACCAGGTCAGCAGCATTGTTGAGCGTTACACCTCCATCCACTTCAATGAGCAACTCCTTGTTGAGTCGCGATTTCATTTCAGTGATTTTTTCCAGCTTGCGGTAGGTGTTCTCGATAAAGCTTTGCCCGCCAAATCCAGGGTTCACCGACATGACCAACACCATGTCAAGGTCCGGAAGGATATCTTCGAGAACACTCACCGGTGTGTGCGGATTGAGGGCTACTGAGGCTTTCATGCCGTGGCTTTTGATGAGCTGAACCGTTCGGTGCAGGTGCG
>JAASSU010000380.1 GCA_021767705.1 Bacteroidota bacterium
CCTTACAAAAATATCGCTCGAAAGCAGAAAATGGTAAATAATAAATCTTAAACACTCATTCAGATAAGCATCAGAAATATGTGGAACAGGTTTTCAAAACAGAAAAAAAACAGCATTATCCAGTTAATGGCAGGAATTATTATCATTGTTGCCGTTAATATTATCAGCTCTTTTCTGTTTACACGTATCGATCTTACATCCGAAAACAGATATTCCCTTTCTGATGCCACTAAGCAAATGCTTGATGATGTTGATGATATTGTGTTTTTTAAAGTGTACCTCGAAGGCGATTTCCCGGCAGGCTTTAAAAAACTAAAGCGCGAAACGCGTGAGATGCTGGATGAATTCAGGGCGTACAATAAAAATATCCAGTATGAATTTATTAACCCGGCCGATGCAGGCACGCAAGAAGAAAGAAACAGGGTATACCGCGAACTGATGCGCAAGGGGCTCAACCCCACCGAACTAAGAGTGTCAGAGAAAGAGGGCGCTTCGCAAAAAATTATCTTTCCCGGAATGATTGTCACTTACCTTGACCGGGAGGTGTCGGCCCACCTGCTGGTAAGCCAGAAAGGACAGCCCCCGGAGCAGGCGCTGAACAAGTCGGTGCAAAACCTCGAATATAATATTGGCAACGCCATTCAGAAACTCATCTCCGGAGAAAAGAAAAGGGTCGCGTTCATCACCAGCAACGGAGAGCTTCCGGAGAACCGCACGGTAGATATTGAAAATGCGCTGAAGGAATATTATACTGTTGAAAGAATACGCATCGACGGGAAGCTGCACTCGCTCACTGAAAGAAAAGAAATTGACAGCGTCGACTTTATTGTACAGCCGAAGTACGACGTGATCATTTTTGCCAAACCCGACTCCGCCATCAATGATAAAGACAAGTTTATCGTAGACCAGTACCTGATGCATGGCGGTAAAATTGTTTGGTTTGTCGATCCGGTTCACGCTTCGATGGACAGCCTCCGCAGTAAGGCACGTACGATTGGGCTGGCACGCGATTTGGGCTTGCGGAACATGTTTTTTAATTACGGCTTCCGTGTCAACACCAACCTGGTGATGGATCTCAACAGCAGTGCCATCCCGATTATCACAGGAAATGTAGGTGGGGAACCACAATACGAGTACCTGCCATGGCTGTATTTCCCGGTGTTGGTGCCTGAGTCTGACCATCCGATAGTGGCCACGCTAAATAATGTGCGAACCGAGTTTGTGAGCAGCATCGACACTATCAGAACGCCACTGATTAAGAAAACAGCGTTGCTTACCACCTCGCCCTACTCGAAAACCATCAATGCACCGGCGCCTATCTCCCTCGAAACAGCCAGAGACAAACCTAATCCTGACGATTACAAAGGGCCTGCTCAAACGGTGGGACTCCTGCTGGAAGGAAAATTCCGTTCTTTCTACGACAATCGCGTACCGCCATCGATTATCGACAGCAAAATGATCGACTTCAAAAACTACAGTGAAGAAACACAAATGGTGGTGTTTTCAGACGGGGATATCATCAAAAACCAGCTGCATTACAGCCGAGGGTTTCCGTTGCCGCTCGGTTACGATCAGTTTACACGCCAGACGTATGGAAACAAAGACTTGATTTTAAACACGATAAATTACCTGACCAACGATCAGGGTATTTTGAGCGCGCGTGCCAAAGACTTTAAGATTCGATTGATGGATCAGACAAAAATAGAGGATAACCGGATTCTGATACAAATAATCAACACATTGGTTCCTGTGCTGCTGGTCATTCTTATCGGGCTGGTGCAGGCGCATCTCAGAAAGAAAAGATATACCATTAAATAACCAAAAACAGTTTACTAACAAACCAAGCTGATGAACAAAAAAAACTTACTGATATCGATAATTGCTATTATTTTACTCATTGTGGCGGTGTTTTTCATCACCAACCAAAGTAATTCCACCCTTTCGGGAAAGGAGAATAATTTTGCGGTGAAAGATACTGCATCGATCACAAAAATTTTTCTTGCTGATAAGCGTGACCATCAAATATTACTCAGCAGGAATGAAAACGGATTGTGGATGGTTAACGACAGCCTGGAAGCCCTCCAGGAAAAAGTTCATACTCTTCTCGAAACTATGAAAGGTATCGACGTTCAACGCCCGGTATCCAACAAGGCTCATAACGGTGTTATATCAAGGCTTGCAGCAAGTTCAGTAAAAGTTGAGGTGTACCAGAAAGTACATTACATTAACCTTTTTAATGAAATCAGGCTGTTCCCTTATGAGAAAAACACCCGCACCTATTATGTGGGAGGAGAAACACAAGACAAGATGGGGACCTATATGCTCATCGAAGGAGCTAAAAAGCCTTACATAGTTGGCATCCCCGGTTTCAGAGGGTTTGTTTCAACACGATACACTGCTTTGCTCGCCGATTGGCGGCACCACCGGATTTTTGAAAGCCGTATCAATGAAATCGATCAACTGAAGGTTGTATACAAGGAGAATCCAGAACAATCCTTCAGGATTGAAAATGTGGACAATCGGGCGTTCAAACTTTACGACATCAGCAAGGAGCGCTACCTAAGCCAATTCGATACCGTTAAGGTGATAGAATACCTTACATCATACCGTAACATCCGGTTCGAGTACCTTATGAATGAGCGCTTGCGCGACAGCAGGATTGACTCTATTGCAAGTCAGCAACCCGAACACATCATCGAACTCGACCGTCAGGACGGAAAGAGCCAGCGCGTGGAAACGCATTACATGCCTTCCAATGGCCGCCTCGATCTGGATGGAAACCCATTGCCTTACAATCCGGATAAGATGTATGCCTTCATCAATGATGGCGCCGACATTGTTACCGTACAATTCTTTGTTTTCGATAAGCTGTTTAAGCCTATCGGATATTTTACCGGAGAAATCCAATCTGAAAAAGGAAGTGAGTTTTTAGAA
>JAASSU010000091.1 GCA_021767705.1 Bacteroidota bacterium
CCCTCTCGAAGAGATAACACCAGCTCCACAATCGTTTGCGGTCAATCTAAAATCGTTATAAATTACGCGTATGGAGCTATTTAGAAAGAAAACGACCTCAATATTTCTTAATTTCGCAATGAAATTCTGAATAATATATTAGCCTTATTTTAAGGCATTTCTAAATAATAATTCTATGCAACAACAAAAGAAGTTTATCACTTGTGACGGAAACTATGCTGCAGCGCATGTAGCATATATGTTTAGTGAAGTGGCGGCCATATACCCTATTACGCCATCTTCAAATATGGCAGAATACGTCGATGAATGGGCCGCAAACGGCCGTACCAACATATTCGGTGAAACAGTAGAAGTATCAGAAATGCAGTCTGAAGGCGGTGCTTCGGGTGCCGTTCACGGTGCGCTCCAGGGAGGTGCGCTCACCAGCACCTTCACGGCCTCACAGGGCTTGCTTCTAATGATCCCCAATATGTACAAAATCTCGGGAGAGCTTTTACCGGGCGTATTCCACGTAAGTGCACGTTCTATTGCAGCCCAGGCACTTTCTATTTTTGGCGACCACTCTGACGTGATGAGCGCCCGCATGACAGGCTTTGCCATGATGGCCACCAGCAGTATCCAGGAGATTATGGACATTGCAGGTATTGCTCACCTGGCAGCTATCAAAACACGCATTCCTTTCCTTCACTTCTTCGATGGTTTCAGGACCTCTCACGAGATTCAGAAAGTAGAATATTTCGAAAAAGAAGATATTGAACACCTGCTTGATCGCGAAGCATTACAAAAATTCCGTGAAAACGCACTGAACCCAGAACACCCTGTAACCCGTGGTACAGCGCAGAACCCGGATATTTACTTCCAGACACGCGAAGTAGTAAACAACATGTATGAGGCTATCCCCGACGTGGTGGAAGAGTACATGCAGAAAATCAGTAAAATCTGTGGCCGCGAATATCACCCGTTCAACTATTTCGGTCACCCCGAAGCTGAAGAGGTCATTATTGCAATGGGTTCCGGTGCCGACACCATGAAAGAAGTAGTAGAGCATAAAGTGAAGAATGGCGAAAAAGTGGGTCTCGTTGTCGTTCACCTCTACCGTCCGTTCTCTGCCAAGTATTTCTTCAAGGCGATGCCTGAAACAGTGAAGCGTATCGCCGTTCTTGACAGGACCAAAGAGCCGGGCGCTCCGGGCGAACCACTTTTCCAGGATGTGAAAGCCGTTTATTACGGAAAAGAAAAGCAGCCGTTGATCATTGGTGGCCGTTACGGACTGTCTTCAAAAGACACCACTCCGGCACAGATTGTAGCCGTATTCGACAACCTGCGCATGAACGAGCCTAAGAACAATTTCACCATCGGTATTACTGATGATGTTTCTTACCTCTCACTGCCTGTAGGTGAAGATATTTCAGTTGTTCCTGAAGGAACTTTCGAAGGAAAATTCTGGGGTATTGGTTCAGATGGTACGGTAGGTGCCAACAAAAACTCGATTAAGATTATCGGTGAAAACACAGATAAGTTTGCCCAGGCATACTTCTCTTACGACTCTAAGAAGTCGGGTGGTGTAACCATTTCGCACCTCCGCTTTGGCGACCACCCGATTACATCGCCATACCTCGTAAACTCTCCTGACTTTGTGGCTTGTCACGTGCCGGCATACCTTGGTAAGTACGACCTGTTGAAAGGCTTGAAAAAAGGTGGTACCTTCCTGCTCAACTCTATCTGGGATGAGAAAGAAACCCTCGACCACCTTCCTAATTCAATGAAGAAGTATATGGCTGATAATGATATCAAGTTCTATATCATTAACGCCACAAAGATTGCCAATGAAATTGGTCTGGGTAACCGCACCAACACTATCATGCAGTCGGCTTTCTTTAGTATTGCCAACATTATTCCTCAGGAGCAGGCTATCGACGAGATGAAGAAAGCCATTAAGAAGACTTTCGGTCTGAAAGGTGAGGAAATCGTAAATATGAACTATGCTGCTGTTGACAAAGGTTCAGAAAATGTACACCAGGTGAAAGTAGACCCTGCCTGGACGAAGCTTGACTCTGAAGACAACAGCGTGGATGCTGACGTTCCTGACTTCGTAAAGAATGTTGTGATGCCGATGAACGCACAAAATGGAGACGACCTTCCGGTGAGTGCTTTCCTTGGCCGCGAAGACGGAACATTCCCGGCAGGCACTACGGAGTATGAAAAGCGTGGTATTGCAGTAAACATCCCTGAATGGCAGCCCGACAACTGTATCCAGTGTAACCAGTGTGCTTTTGTTTGTCCGCACGCGGCTATCCGCCCATGGCTCATTAACGAAGAAGAGAAGAAAAACATGCCGGAAGGTACGGTTACACTGAAGGCTAAAGGCAAAAACTTCGATGGTCATGATTACAGAATCCAGGTAGCCCCACTCGATTGTACGGGTTGTGGCAACTGTGTGGATGTATGTCCTGCCAAAGAAAAAGCCTTAGTAATGAAGCCACTCGATGACCAGCAAGAGCAAATCGAGAAGTGGGATTACTTTGCCAACAAGGTTTCTTACAAAGACACCCTCGTTCCAAAAGACCGTACGGTGAAAAACTCTCAGTTTGCTCAGCCATTGTTTGAATTCTCAGGAGCTTGCGCCGGTTGTGGTGAAACACCTTACATCAAAGCGATTACCCAACTGTATGGTGAGCGTATGATGATTGCCAACGCCACAGGATGTTCTTCTATCTTTGGTGGTTCTGCTCCTTCCACTCCTTACTGCGGGCACAAAGAGAGCGGCCACGGTCCGGCATGGGCAAACTCACTGTTCGAAGACAACGCAGAGTATGGTTACGGCATGGCTATTGGCGTTAACAATCAGCGTAAGCGTATTGCCAACATCATGCATAAGGCATCGCAAAATGGCATTACTGAAGAGCTGAAAGCGGTATTTACAGAATGGATCGAAAGCATGGAAGATGCTGACAAGTCTGTAGAAGCCACTTCGAAAGTGATTGCTGCACTGCAAGGCAACAAAGAGCCTTATGCGAAGGAAATCATGGACCTGAAACAGTACCTCATCAAAAAATCGAACTGGATTGTTGGTGGTGACGGCTGGGCCTATGATATCGGTTACGGCGGACTCGACCACGTGCTTGCTTCGGGCGAAGATGTAAACGTGCTTGTACTCGATACAGAGGTTTACTCCAACACCGGTGGCCAGGCTTCGAAAGCCACACCAGTGGGTGCGGTAGCTAAGTTTGCTGCCTCAGGTATGAAGGTGCGTAAGAAAGACCTCGGCATGATGGCCATGAGCTACGGCTACGTTTATGTAGCGCAGGTGGCCATGGGATCAAGCCAGTCGCAGTTCTTTAAAGCCATGAAAGAAGCTGAAGCGTATCCTGGACCATCGCTGATTATTGCTTATGCTCCTTGTATTGCTCACGGTATCCGTTCGGGTATGGGCAAATCGCAAGCAGAGGAAGACAAGGCAGTGAAGGCAGGTTACTGGCAAATGTACCGCTTCAATCCATTGATGGAAGCTGAAGGAAAGAACCCGTTCACGCTCGACTCGAAAGAGCCTGACTGGACACAGTTCCAGAACTTCCTCAACGGCGAGGTGCGCTATACTTCACTGAAGAAAGGTTTCCCCGAAGAGGCGAAAAAACTCTTTGTTCAGGCTGAAGAAGACGCCAAGTGGCGCTACAACAGCTACAAACGCCTTGCAGAGCAAGACTACGGCAAAGAATAAACATTCTTTCAGATATATTACAAAGGCACTCCGGTTGGGGTGCCTTTTTTGGTGAATTTCTTTATTTGAACACAAAACGATAGAAACAAAGCCATAAAATGTTTGTTTTTGCTATGTTAAATAAAGCAATTAAAAATCTGTGAAATTCAGTTTAATCGGCGTCATCAGTGTTCTATAGCTCTTTAATACAGGCACACTGATTTAACTGACTAAACTGATTAACACTGATCAAGAATTAAATACAATTATGACGATGAACGATAAGGCACTGGAGGAGAAGTACAAACAAGTTTTTGAAAATGTGTGCACTTACGTGGATGAGCAGCGCAGGATGGATGATTTTAGGCTGGAGGATCTGAAAAAAATGCTCGAAACCGAATATGTAAATGAAGGCAATGGCTGGACAGGAAAGGGCGAGGTGCAGGAGACCCTTACTGCAGCTACCATCGCTGCTTTTCAACATAAAATTGCGGAGTGGGAAAAGGAACTATCCACTGAAAAATAACAGACCGAAAATAATTTTTTATAAAACCTAAAAACCATGAAAAACCATCTACTCATTCTAATCGCTGCCCTGGCCTTGGCAGGATGCTCAAGCAACTCAACCACCAACAACCAGGAGAAACAAAAACAAAGCACAGTTGGAGCCCACCCTGCCCTGCAGGCCACCGTTTACCATCAAACCGCCGCTGAAATGCGGGCCCTTTCTTACCAGGCATACAACATCGCGCGCTACAGGCTCGATCAATCACTGCGTGTGGCCGGACTTACCAAAAAGCAGGCAGTGATAGTTGATATCGACGAAACCGTTTTGGATAACAGTCCGCACCAGGCGCAACTGATTCTTAATGACGCTGCTTATCCCGACTACTGGGCCGAGTGGTGCAACCTGGCTGAGGCCGAACCCATGCCCGGCGCCCTCGAGTTTTTTAAATATGCCGAAAAGAAAGGCGTGGAAATATTCTATGTTTCGAACCGCCACGACTCTTTGCGCCAGCCCACGCTAAAGAACCTGAAAAACCTTGGGTTCCCCTATGCAAATGAGAATCACCTTTTTCTGAAAACCACTACTTCCAGTAAAGTGGAACGCCGCAAAGCCATTGAAAAAGATTATCACATCCTCTTTTTGATGGGCGACAATCTTGCTGACTTTTCGGGAGTTTTTGAGAACGGCACTATTGTAGAGCGTTTTCAGGAAACCGATTCGATGAAAGATGCCTTCGGAAGCCGCTTTATCGTGCTCCCCAACGCCATGTACGGCGCCTGGGATGCCGCAGCTATCAACTACAGCTACGCCGCCTCAGAACAGGAAAAAATCCAGATGAAAAGGCAAAGGCTGAGGGGGTTTTAAAAGTGATCTGCTAAATCATTGTTGAACAGTGTTGAAGAAAGCCGTAAGGAATGGGAAAGGAATATGTAATTGATAATTATGTATGACTTGTTTCGCGGTCTTTGCAGTTTACATGTTGGGGTGGATTACACCTCTTTGCATCACAATGTATTAATCGTTATCTTTGTTAAGGTAATTACGTTAACGTTTAGTTTTGTAAACACGGATAACAATATGATTCCGGCAGGTAATAAAAAAGCTTATGAAAACAGTTCTGGTTGAAATAAAAAATAAAGAAGCACTGGCATTACTTCGAAACCTGGAAAGCATGAAGTTGCTAAGATTGTTAGATGAAGATACGGCTAAACCAACCCAAAATCTTTCGGGAAAATATGCCGGAAAACTATCAAAAGAGGTTGCAGAAGAACTGCAAAATCATATTGAAAAAAGCCGGAGCGAATGGGAAAGGGATATTTAATTGATAGTAATGCGGTAATAGACTATCTTTCCGGCAAACTGAACCCGAAAGGCATGAATTTTATGCATGAAGTAGTCAATAGCGTTCCTTGTATATCTGTCATAACCCAGATAGAGGTATTAGGTTATAAAACGAATCAAGAGGCTTACAAATTACTTACCGGTTTTGTTGATGATGCGGTTGTATTTGAACTATCTGAAGAGGTTGTAGAAAAAACGATTCGAATCAGGAAAGATACTAAGATAAAAATCCCGGATGCTGTTATAGCTGCTACAGCTCTTGTAAACGAACTTACCATCATTACCCGCAACACCAAAGATTTTGAAAAAATTAAAGGCCTTAAAGTAATCAATCCTTACAACGCTTAGCGATTTGCAATAAAGCGAATAGAATCAATCTGCTTTTACCAAATCCTGATTGGCCATGCCTGATGACCGCCAGGCTTCTACCTCTGAAAACATCTGCTCTTGTCTATCCCTGACTTTTTTCAGCAAAAATCAGGGCTTTCCTTCAGCTATAAAAGATGGGGTTGGTCGGGGGGATACGCTGCCCCTAATAAATAACCAGTCAGTATCTAACTGTTATTCTGCATCACACCTTTAGATTATACAACATGTCAATTATTGATTTTAATAAATTTCATCCCTAATAAGAGTTACTAAATTTTCATTTCTTTTCTTTAACGAACCATTAACCAGGATTAAATCATTATTTGTAATACATAGTGTGTCCAATCTATTTTCATGCTTGACAAAGCACTTAATTCTCACATCAATTATTGAGGTATCTTGTAAAACGGTTAATGTCTGCATCTCTGAGCTTATTTCCTTCACCAAGTTTTTATCCCTAACAAGATGATCTTTCATTATTTTGTCGAATGTAAACTCAAAAAGATCACAATGAACTGGCACTGCTGAATAGGTCTCAATTGGTGTATATAAAATACGAATCTCAGCTATTTTATCAGAACCGCATCTGTTGAAAAGAGCTGTATATAAGATGATTACAATAATAAAAATGTTGATTCTATTTGTTTTCATACATTTTAATAAATTTGTCTACATCGTAGCTGGTTTCTTTTGAAATGCTTTTGTAAAAATCAAAAGTGGCCTTATTATTTACTTTGTTTGAGGTTACACCGTCTGTAAAAACAGCATGCCCAGCATGATTAGTCCGTGTGACTTGCCCGTCTTTTATTTCGTCATTTGCTTTTGCTGTTTCTTGTTCAGAGCCTTTAATTACCCGCTCTTCTTCAGCTGTGCCATACTGGTCATTCTTTTGCATAGATCTTTCACGATGCTTAATAGGATTCTCACTGAAATCGACCATGTGATCTAACTCATGATCAAGAACACTTGCAGGCGATCTTACAATGCCGTTATTGGATTTACTACCGGCGTTTGGATTCCAAAAAACATTCCCCTCGCTTGAAATAGAAAATGTCTTACTTTCAACGACGTTTATCGTTATATCACTATTTGTTGCGGCTTCGAAAGATGGTGCTCCACCACCGTTTCCAACATTATAATTCCATGCTTTTATAACTTGAGAAACAAATTTATTATTCGGGGTAGCTTTTGTCGTTGCTCCATTAAAGCGATAAGATTTATCCTGACCGCTTTCTTTGTAATAAATTACAATGTCATTCCCGTCAGGATCTAAAAAAATAATCGGATTATTAATTGCATAAGCATAAGGAGTATATGAGGAATATTTTTCTGCCTTGTTATCCACCACATGCCACCTCCCCAACTGCGCATCATACATCCGGGCGCCATAATCGTACCAGTCAAGTCCAAAATCATCCTGAAACTCCTTGCCATTGTAGAGGTACTTGTTTTCTGGCACAAGCCCGGCGGTGTAGTTGAGGCCTTCCATGATGCCACCAAAGGGGTAGTAGCTGTTGTCCTGCAGCTCCTCACCCTGTTCGTTGAATACTACCCGTGTATTGCCGAGATGATCTTTCAGGAAATATTCATAGGCATAGCTGTCATGGTCGGGCACTATCCGTCCTTCGGAAGTCTGGATAAAGGCCAGCTTGCTGTCCTCATACACAAACGGACCGCTGTAGTCGGTGGTCAGTCCGGTGGCTCTGTCGCTCGAAATGATTTTTTGGAGCATGGTGCCGGCGGCGTCGTACAGGTAATCGATGGTGTTTTGGTTATCCTGCGCCATCACAATTTGCATTGGTAAATTATTGTGCGTGTAATTAATGCGTTCGATTTGCTTGTCGTCATCCTTTGTCAGGTTTCCGTTTGCATCGTAAAGTTAGTTATTTATCTATGATTATTTTCGGGGATATTAAGCAAATTAGACAATTCATTGATTTATTCATCCTTCATATATAAGCAAAAGATCTAGACTAGTCAGGCTTCTCTATAATGCAATTATTTAATGATTAGGATCATAATAAAACCAGTTAGCATCAATTTTAGTATACTCTTCATATTGCTTTATATCAGTTATATCTATTCCTTTTTCAGAATAGATTACAGTTGTTTCTTGTAAATCAAAAAGATATAAATTCAGATTAGTAATATAAGTTAAATTATATATGTTTAGCGCATTAAATGTATTGATTAAATCATAACTAACTTTTCCTTCAATATACTCACCTTTTTCTAAAGAATAACTTACAGTATCCATCACAGGGTAAATATTTCTATAAATTAATTCACCACTTTTGTTTTTAAATACTATATATCTCTTGTCAACTTCATCTTCTTTAAAATAATCACATACTAAAACATCACCCTTGTCTTCCCGTGGATAAATTTTCCAATTTTGAAAAATTGAGAAATCATGCCCCCTGTTTATAGAGACAAATTCTTTAGGGCTAATTATTTCTTTTTGGTTTGAAGCACAAGCACTTAATATTAATGCTATAATAGTTAAATGTTTCATCCTAAATTTATTATTCTTTTGATTTTTTCCATCTGTATCCTAATCCTATAGAATATTGGTCATCTTTAGAGTCGAGTCCTCCATGCTTTTTATTATTAGCATAATGAGCTCCAATTTTTGATGTAATAAGGGAAAATCCTAAAGTGCGCGCACCTGCACCCCATAAGAAATTTCCAAAATTTTTATTATTATGAGCTACAGCACCTGATTCAGTTTGTGTTACATATAGCTTACTAGAACTAATGGGTTGTTTCTGGTCATCAATATTAATTTTTGCTGTAACTACATAATCCATTTTTCCTTCCCCATCTAAATTAGACGCATCGCTTTCATTCAAAATGTAGTCAACTTTGTTTTCTTGGTTTTCAGCATTATTTACTCCAGAATCATCTAATGCCTCTGCTATAGCGTCATCCCCAACTACTTCAACTCCTGTGATATTACCTTTTTCAATATCTTTTGGGTCATTAACAGGATCCGCAAATTTGAATGTCATCGGTTTAGAGTTTTCGCTTCCCAAAATCAAACCTGTATGCTCACCCGGTTTCTCAACCTTTCCAGTATATTTTCCTTCAGCGTTAAAAACATACTCATCAATTCTTTTTCCATCAGGGTCAATAAACTTCAGCGGATTGTTAGCAACATAGCTATAAGGAGATAAAGAAGAATAGTCTTTAGCTTTAGGGTCAATCACATGCCATCTCCCCAACTGCGCATCATAAAATCGTGCCCCGTAATCATACCAATCCAGACCAAAATCATCCTGCATTTCTTTGCCGTTGTAAAGGTACTTGTTTTCTGGAGCAAGCCCGGCAGTGAAGTTGAGCCCTTTCATGATGCCGCCAAAGGGATAGTAGCTATTATCCTGCAACACCTCACCTTGTTCGTTGAATACCACCCGTGTATTGCCGAGATGATTCCCGAGGTTTCGGGATTTCCTCTTCTTTTCAACCCTTAAGAAGTATTCATAGGCATAGGTGTCATGGTCGGGCACTATCCGTCCTACGGGAGTCTGGATAAAGGCCAGCTTGCTATCCTCATACACAAACGATTTACGCACGGCAGTTACTACCAGAAGATACATCCTTAGAGAAACTGTAACTGAAGGCTGTGGCCGGGCTTCTGGCATGGCTTTTTGATTCAGGTTTGGTGGGTTAAAGGTAGGGAAATTTTCTGTTGGTTTCATATATTCTTTAAAGCTGTGGCTCAGTGCTTGGTATTTGCGGTTGCAAGTGCTTTGGTAATTCCGGTTAGGAAAAAGATGATGCCTGGCTTGATGGTTTTTATGATAAAGTATTAGAATAAAGGACAATAAAAATGTTTTATTCGTAATATTTTAGCCGTATATTTGTGGATATAGCGAATTAAAACTGGTTTAAAACCAAATATTATGATACGGACAGTTGTAACACCCAAAAAAAACCGGGTTTCTTTCAATATACCTGACAAATATATTGGCAAGAAAATGGAAGTAATTGCGTTTGCAGTAGATGAGTCTACGGAAGATGTAATATACGCTGCCAAAAGCCGAAAAAGTTTTTCTGCGGCATCAATAAATACTATGGGGTTCAAATTTGACAGGAACGAAGCAAATGAGCGATAGGTTTTTTGTTGATACTAATATTCTTGTATACTGCTATACTGAAGACGAAACGGCCAAAAAACAAAAGGCGTTGGGGATTGTCAACCATCCCGACGCGTTTATTAGTGCCCAGGTGTTGACTGAACTTGCAAACACCTTGAAAAGGAAATTTAAACTTGACTGGCAAGTTGTTGAATAATGTTATTACTGAAGTGGGTTCCGGGTTTAACGTATGCGTGAATAAGCCAGACACTATTGAACAGGCTTGCCGGATTGCTACTAAATACCACTATTCTTTTTATGATTCGCTGATTATTGCTGCTGCATTATCCGCTAACTGCAAAACATTGTATTCCGAAGACATGCAGGATGGGCAAATCATTGAAAACAGCCTTACTATTGCTAATCCGCTGAAGTAAAAGGAGCTGTTTCACAAATGATTTTTATTATTGAATGGAAATGTTTTGACATTGCTTGTTGTTTGAGGTTTTGTGGGTTAAAGGTAGGGAAAAAATTTGCATAACACTTATCAGGATTATAAATATTTTTCAAAAAATTGTATATTTGGTAAACATATGAAGCAGATCATTTTAAATATACCGGAAAATAAATATCCTGAAATTCTTAAGAGACTTAAGCATGAGTTTTCTGATATTGAAATCAGAGAAAGCCTTCTCGACAGGAATATAGCTAACGAAGAGCAGAGTAATTATGATATACAGGTATTATCAGAAAAGAGTCTGGCTGAAGAGTGGCTCTCCGATGAAGATAATCGGTGGGATGAAGTTTTGTAAATAATGAAGTATCAAAAAGGAGATATTGTAATTATCGGTTTTCCATTTTCAGATTTGTCGGGAACAAAGAAAAGACCTGCCTTAATTATTTCTAATTCCCGGGTTAACGACACTGGTGATTACCTCCTGGTTCAAATAACTTCTAAAATCAAAAATGATCATTTATCCCTTCCGGTTCATAAAAACAGTTTTATTAATGGTAAAGAACTTCCATTACGAAGCTTTATCAGACTGCACAAGATATTCCTGTTAAATGAAGACCTGATAATTTCCAAATACACTGGTGTAACGAATGATTTTATTAACAAAGTAATTAAAGGTATTATAACCCTGATAAAGTAATCCTGGATTTGCTTTGTGATGGTTTCCAGCAACCTTGATCTCCATGAATGACATTGTGTTCAGGATACTTCTTAAAACTTCCTTCCCAGTATATATTTTCAAAGCTTATGCTCCTGGTTACAGGGTTTTTACGCACAGCCATCACCACCAGGACAGACATCCGGAGAGAATTTGTAGCTGAAGGTTGGGGCCGGGTTTTCGACATTGCTTGTTGCTTAAGGTTTTGTAGTTTAAAGGTAGGGAAATTCTGCTTAACGGACATGAGAACATTTATTAGAAAATAGTATATTTGGGATAGAAATCAGTAATAAGGCTGAGTTGTTAGTGGTGTTTTTTAATGCAATAAACAAGATGGTTAACTGTTTAAACATAAAGGGTATTTACAATGAACAAGCAAGCTGAAAAAGCAATGATCATAGAGCAGTTCAAGCAGATTGAAGATGAAAATCTGATTCATGCCATCAAAAACATGCTCGACTACGCTCTGAAAAAAGAACAGGAAAGCCTTGAAGTTCCTGAAGCTCACCAGAAACTGGTGATGGATCGCTTTGATAAGGTTAGAAAAGACCCCGGCAGGCTTTTGGATTGGGACGAAGCTAAAGAAACGCTCAAACCCTGATGAAAAAGTACACAGTAAAGATTGAACCGGAAGCCCTTGCCGATATTCAGGAAATTACCGATTGGTATAATAAAGCTCAGGCAGGTCTTGGTAAACGGTTTCAGAAGGCAGCAATAAAACACATTAACTCCCTAAAAACAGATCCACAGGTTTACGCTATCCGCTACAAAGAAATACGCTGTGTTCTGATTAAGAAATTCCCCTACATGGCTCATTTCTACGTCAACGACGGAAACAATACGGTTGAAGTATTAGCAGTAATCAGTACCCATCGTAATCCTAAAATCTGGCAGGAAAAGACAAAAAGGCCATAAAACGTTTTCATTCA
>JAASSU010000381.1 GCA_021767705.1 Bacteroidota bacterium
CCCGTTCTTAATAAAAGAGTAGGTTTCCTTCTTGAAAAAAATGGCCTGGAAATTGACAATCTCACTATCAACAATAAATATGATCGATTAAATAAAAACCTTCACAAAAAAGGAAGAAAGGACAGAAAATGGAAACTATTTATTAACGAGGAGCTGTAGATATGGAAAAACGAGAACTTCAATCTTTTAAGCAACAAACCGGCTACAACCTGGAACAGTTAGAACTGGATTACTATCAGCACTTTATTCTTCATTTCATTTATAAAAGCTTCAACACCATTTACTTTAAAGGTGGCACTTGTTTGCAAAAATGCTATGGGATAAAGCGGTTTTCTGATGATCTGTATTTCAACTATTTCGATGAGCATCCTGAAAAAATCATTTCTTTAATTGAAAAAACTTTCAATGAAAAGATCAGCGACTACAATGAAACCAGGTTTGGAATGAACTTTAAAGTTCGTTTTAAAGGAATTCTATACAATGGCAGTAATCAGTCATTGTGCAGAATAAGTTTCGATTTCCGCAAAAATGATATTTACAAGCAACCCATAAAAAAAATAATCAGACCAATATATTTTGATCTTCCTAATTATTTCATACTGGCAATGAACACTGAAGAAATACTGGCAGAAAAGATAAGAGCTATTCTAACCCGTTATAAAGCCCGTGATGTTTTCGACCTTAATGAATTGATTCTAAACAAAACTGAAATTGATTTCGATCTCGTGAACAAAAAGCTTAAAACCTACGACAAAAAATTCATCCTTTCAGAATTTGAAAGCAAGCTTGAAGAGAAACGAAATATTTATGATCAGGAAATAAAAAGATTAACTGATATCTACGAAGATTTTGATACTTGTAAAAAGAATATTTTGCAAAACCTTTAATATCATTTCATTATGCATCTTATAATTTTAACCAAAAATCTCGCTTCACTACACAATGCTTTCTCAAAAAACATATAATGAGTTTAAGATGATAACTAAAAGTTTGATGGTTTTCAAGCGCCCAGCCAAAAAGCATCATGCCCCTTGTACCCGAGACAATGCGCTTCAGCGCACTTTCAAAAAGAACTAAACCCATGAATTCCAACCCAATTTTTACAAACACCCCATGAGATTATCACCCTCCCGATGGTTATCGGGATCATCCGGGTGAACGCTAACGAACACACTTGTTAAGAAACCGTACAACCTCTTAAAAAATCAATTTGTGTTTTATTAAAATCGATGTTGAACAACAACCCTTACTAAAACAATAAATTAACACTTTATCTGTATCTTATTCTTTTACATACACTTAAGCCACACAAAGCAAGCCCGGAAAATATTGTTAAAAAATTCACATCACAAATCATCCGATGGCACAATTTATGATAAACGCTCGGTGTGAAAAAAAATATCAACGCTAAATAACAAAATCATGAAAAAACATTTATTACTTGTTTTACTGTTTACTATTGGATTAAGTGTTTCAGTTTCAGCTCAGGATAAAGATGAGAACGACGAAATGCAATACCTGTTTCAAAACGACGTCCGGGTAAATGGCTTTGGCGGTGCCACGGTTAGTTTTGGTCAAGTAGAAAATGAATTCGCAGTCTTTACAGGTGGTGGCGGAGCAGTACTCCTCAACCAGAAATTTTTTATCGGTGGCTTTGGCGAAGGCCTTGCCACACAGCACAAACGCGATGAAATCAGGATTGAGGGCGTGGACTATAACGATGTGTATACCTCCTTTGGTTATGGTGGCCTGTGGACAGGATATATCCATGAACCCAACAAACTGATTCACCTCACAGCCAGCCTGAAAATTGCCGGCGGGGCCCTCACCATCACCGATTCTTTCGAAGACCTTTATGATGAACTTTACGATGATGTGGTGTTTGTGGCCATCCCCGAGGTGGGCGTTCAACTCAATGTTCTTCCATGGATGCGCATCGGTCTGGATGCTGGTTTCCGGCATGTGGGAAGCGTAGACAACACGCGTAATCAGATCGATCAATCGTACGTGTTCAGTGCCTCCGATTACAGCGGACTGCACACAACCCTCTCTTTTATGTTTGGAGGATTTCGCTAAAAACTATTCAAAAAACTGAAGAGTTGAACTTTAGACAGAATTTGCCCGGTTCTGTTCTGACTTTAACAAAGTAAGGATGAACAATTCCCCGGGAATTTTGATCAATATTCTACACTTATATATTAAACAACAGAATGAATGATTTGAAATCCTGATAAAAGAAATCATCAAACATTCTGAATTACAGACATTAAAACAATAAGAATCGTAACGAATGAATAGAATAATTCTCAGTATCATAGTTCTGCTCGGCCTGGGATTGCCTGTGGATGCTGACAACAATAACAGTGAGGTGAAGCGCCACACCATCAGCGGGCACATCACCGACCAAAACAACGGAGAATCCCTTATTGGTGCCACGGTTTACATCGAGGAGCTCGAAACCGGAACCACCTCAAACACCTACGGTTTTTACTCTATCAGCCTTCCTCCGGGAGAATATAATCTCTCTTACAGCTTTATCGGCTATCAAAGCAAAGCGCTTTCGCTGAACATGCGAAAAGACACCACCATCAATATCGAGCTGGCACTGAAGCAGCAGCAACTTAAGGAGGTAGTGATAGAGAGCACCCGGAAAAATGCCAATGTCAGGAAAAATGAGATGGGCGTCTCACGGCTCAACACCAAAACCATTAAGAAGATTCCGGCTATGATGGGCGAAACCGACCTTATCAAAGCGCTGCAGCTCCTTCCGGGGGTGCAATTTGCCACCGAAGGGTCTTCAGGCTTTACCGTCAGGGGAGGCTCGCCCGACCAGAACCTCCTGCTGCTCGACGAGGCCACCGTTTACAACGCCTCGCACCTGATGGGCTTCTTCTCCATCTTCAACAACGACGCCATCAAGGATGTGAAACTC
>JAASSU010000382.1 GCA_021767705.1 Bacteroidota bacterium
CATCGTAGCTGATTGTTTTTGAGGATGACAAATTTAATAATATCTATTACATTTGTGCACCATTAAGATGATTATTTCCCGGATGTTTTAAAGCAGGGGTAATTTAGAAATATTAAAAATAAAGCAATAAGAATCGTATGAGCTTTCTCACCCTTCTGGCAATCGTTTTACCGGCACTTGCTGTGGCATTATCGTCGTATTTTTTGCTAAAGAAATTTCTTGATTCACAGGAGAAGCAGAAGTTGTACTCTTTAAAATCACAATACCAAAAGGAAGCCCTTCCGCTGAGGTTGCAGGCCTGCGAGCGTGTGATGCTTATGCTTGAGCGCATGAAACCCGGCAGTCTTTTGTTCAGAGTCGATTCTTCGGGGCTGAGCGCCGGAGAGTACCAGGGAAAATTGCTGGCCAGTATCCGCGAGGAGTTCGAGCACAACCTTTCCCAGCAAATTTATATTTCAGCTTCTGTATGGCCTTTAATTACTGCTGCCCGCGAGGAGATGGTCAGGCTGATCAACAGTGCGGCGCTGGAGCTGGATGATGATGCCAGCGGGAAAGACCTGGCCCAGCTTGTTTTTCAAAAATCGGTGGAGGAGGGTGTTTCGGCGACAGAGATGGCCGGCAGGGCCTTGAAAGCAGAAGTGCAGGAATTGTTTTGAATCTAAGAGCTTGTGCTTGAATGCAGTAATAACCAGTTTAGGAATTGACGCATATGACAATCAGAAGGAGCGGAGTAATCGGAGGGGTAGCCATTTCGTTGGCAGCTATACTATGGGGGCTCGATGGAGTGGTGCTGACGCCGCGCTTATACCGCCTTCCTATCGATTATGTAGTGTTTGTTTTCCATATCATCCCGTTTCTGATAATGAGTGTGGTATTCTCCAAACAATTCTCCTTTCTCAAAAAATTCGATAAATCAGATTATTTCTACCTTTTTCTGGTGGCGTTATTTGGCGGTGCTGTGGGCACGCTCTCAATTGTGCAGGCCCTTTTTTTGGTGGGTTTTCAAAAGCTTTCGGTGGTGGTGTTGCTTCAAAAGCTTCAGCCGGTATTCGGGATTGTGCTGGCCGCCATTATCCTCAATGAGCGCTTGGGACCCAGGTATCTTTTGTGGGCCTCGCTCGCAATTGTTGGCGGGTATTTCCTCACCTTTGGTTGGCAGTTGCCCAGTATAGGCGGAGATAACAACACACTGCTTGCCGCAGCCTATGCATTGCTGGCCGCATTTTCTTTCGGAAGTTCAACGGTATTCAGTAAGAAAGTCCTGAACAAATATAGTTTTTACACCACTACTTTTTATCGCTACGGATTTACGTCCTTAATCATGCTGGTTTACGTGGTGTTAAACGGTACGATGATGCAGGTGATGGATACAAATCCAACAGAGTGGGTCTATTTTTTGATAATTGCATTTACTACCGGATCCGGAGCAATATTCCTTTATTACTATGGGCTTCGTAAAGTAAAGGCAATAGTGGCCACCATTTGCGAATTGTTTTTTCCATTGTCGGCAGTCTTATTTGATTACCTGTTTAACAACTACCAGTTGAAACCTGTGCAGTGGATCAGTGCAGGGGTCATGATATTTGCAATCATTCAGCTTAATCGCGATACAGCCAAAAAGAGGCTTAAATAAAAAACGCCCGGTTTAAAGCCGGACGTTTGTGTGAAGAAAGGTTTTTTCTAGTTGCTAAAGTCTTGCAACTTTTCCATCAGTTTTTTCCGGGTAAAGAAAATCCTGCTTTTTACTGTACCAATCGAAAGGTCGAGATGGTCAGCAATTTCCTTGTACTTATACCCTTGGTTGTGCATCTCAAAAGGTGTCCGCTGGTTTTCGTCCAGCTGCTTAATATTTCGGTTAATCTCCTCAGCTGCCAGACTACTGTCAGGAGACTCGTATTTTGCTTCTTTCGTAGTGTTGAGATAGTAAAGATCCTCTGTAGTATCTACGATAGTGTTCGCTTTCACTTTGCGCCTGTAATTATTGATGAAGGTGTTTTTCATTATCGTGTAAGTCCAGGCCTTGAGATTGGTGTTTGGCTGAAACTTATCGCGATTGGTCAGTGCTTTGATGTTGGTGTCCTGCACCAAATCTTTAGCTTCTTCATCATTATTAGTAAGTGAACGGGCAAAATAACCCAGGTTGTCCTGGAGTTGCATTAATTTGTTGTTGAATTCAATTGCTGTCATAATATTAGTAGTTTAAATAATTTCTTTGTTTAACGAATACATTACAAATGTAAACAGAAAATTTGGAATAAGACTAAATAAGCAGAAATTTAAAGTTAAAAAAATGTTAAAATACCTGCAAAACAAGCTGTCAGGCTGCCCTGTGTCTCTTTTGAAATAAAAATCAAATGTTTAATTCATTATGAGAAATAATGAACAGCAATATAATGTAAGAGGCAGTTGAAATCAAGTTTGAAATGTTAATAAATCGTAAATCGGGGCGATAGTTTAAAATTTTGTGCTTTTGGAAAGAAATGAACAAGCACGCATAAGCTCGCGGCAATTCCGAAGAATGGGTAGGGGCTATTTTTCCTTCGTTATGATTTTATTTTGAGAGCACTTAGACATGGTTATGGACAAAGCTGGCTTTAGCAAGGTTTTTAGGTTTTTCAGCATAAAAAAAGACTGCCCTTGTAAAAAGGCAGCCCCACAGAGCGAGTTTATGAAATTTAATGCTAATTGCTAAAGTCTTGTAATTTTTCCATCAACTTTTTGCGAGTAAAGAAGATGCGGCTTTTTACCGTACCGATACTCAGATCGAGCTGGTCTGCGATCTCCTTGTATTTGTATCCCTGGTTGTGCATTTCGAAAGGGAGGCGCTGGTTTTCGTCCAGTGCGTTAATATTACGATTAATCTCCTCTGTGGCCAGGCGGCTGTCAGGAGTATCATACTTGGCTTCTTTCGAAGTGTTCAGGTAGTATA
>JAASSU010000383.1 GCA_021767705.1 Bacteroidota bacterium
AAGTGAGGAATCATTATCGAATCAACTATTTGCTTACACACCTCATCCTTAAGGATTTTTTCAGTGCCATAGCCTGTAGCCAAAAAAGTCTCTCTCAGGTTCCTGCTAAAAAGAATAACTAAGCCGTTATCTTTATCTTTTTTACCAACACCCAGATTATTGCCAAGCATTGTAGCATGTTCAGCCATAGTTTTTGAGTCGCCAATATCATGCACTGTAATCATCACAATTTCGTTCGTAGTTCGCTGCTCAAAATCAGTTATCAGGGAGTCAAGATGTTCCTCTTGTGCCTTGGTAAAGATATTTTCATGGTCAAAAACCCAGCTGTCTGGTTTTTCCTCAATTTCTGGATGACAAAAGCTTAATGTAAAAAGAAAAAGAGGGGCTAAAAAAAGTATAAAGTATTTCATATTGCTGATTTGATGCTTTTAAAAGGAATACGAAGCTGATACAATCCAATCAAAAGTATTAGGTTAAACGTATCTTACCTTATTCAAAATCCGATCTTTAATTTGTTTCTTAAGTGTATTTTTAGTTACGATATCAATCATACTTCCCAAAACTTCTTCAAGGTATATCTCCAGTGAGAAATACTTCTTGCCAAAAGGTTTATCGAATTCAACAAGTAAATCTATATCGCGATCCCTATTATTGTTTCATCAGAAAAGATACCAAACCAATATTTTTTACCGACAAACTCCCTTTGCAAATAAGGCTTTAAATCGCTTAACCTGTCTAATATCTCTTCTTTGATATTCATTTTCTCAAAGATAAAAATTTTTATCAGAAGTTTCAGGCAAAATGGTTAGAGATTTCCGGTCCAATAAAACAACAACCCCTACCCCATCTCAATCCAGTTGATTCCTTTCTTCAAAAGCTTTTGGGTTTGCTCTTCGCGTGAGCCTTCTTCGGGGGTAAACTGATACTTCCACTTCACATCGGGAGGCAGGCTAATCAGGATCGACTCGGCATTGCCGCCACTCTCCAGCCCGAACTTCGTGCCGCGGTCATACACCAGGTTAAACTCCGCATACCTCCCCCACCTGATTTTCTGCCACTCAGCTTCCTTTTCAGAATAAGGTTTGTCAGCATTGCCGTTCACCAACTCACTGTAGAGTACCGGGTAGAGTCTTGCCAACTCGGTGGTGAAGGCCATCCATCCCTCAAAGTCCAAATCGGCGCCGGGCTGCTGGCGGTCAAAGAATATTCCACCCACGCCGCGCGTTTCGTTGCGGTGCTTCAAAAAGAAATAATCATCGGCCCACGACTTAAACTCAGGATAAAAACCAGGATGGTATTTATCGCAGACCTGTCTGAGGTGCTGATGGAAAGCTGCCGCCTGACGGGTATCGATGTAAACCGGCGTCAGGTCGATGCCGCCGCCAAACCACTCCATGCCGTTGTCGAAGGCAAAATACCGCACGTTCATATGGATGGTCGGGACAAATGGATTCTTACCATGAAATATCGAGGAAATCCCCGTGGCGGCATACTTTTCAGCCTTCACGCCCAGCGCCGCCGACATCCCCTCGTTCAGATTCCCGCTTACCCGCGAAAAATTCAGGGCGCCCTTGGCTATCTTATCGCCATCAGAGAGCACCCGCGTAATACCGGAGCCAATCTCCTTGCTCCACCGGTCCTTTGTGAAAAACTCCTTTCCGTCACACTGCTCAATCAAACTGCAACCCTCTGCCTGCAGCTGCGCATAACGCTCCGCCACAAAATCCAAACGCTCAAACATAAATATTCCAATCAAATTTCCGAAAACAGCAAGCCCTTGCACTTGCCTTGTCAGGCCAATCAACAGGTGCTTTGGGTGAATGTTTGATATGTTTTATAACGAATGAGACTTGTTAATGAGGTTAAAAAAACTTTTACCAAACATTTAACAAAACCCGAAAGAAAATCCGGAAAACTTAATGACAAGCAGAGCCAGACATGCATCTAACCCTGAATTCTTCAAACACATACGGTAATGCATCAAATCGCTTTCTTGTTGATTAATAAAAGATGATTTCTTAAGTCTCCCGGATAATGTATTTGGTTGACACGTGATTAATCGAGCTCGTTTAACTTAGTCCTTAATATCATTTAATAATTCAATCCCCTCTTCGATTTCGACATCTTCAAGATCAGCTATTCTATAAACAGGATTTTCAGGGTCCAGCCTCCTCATCACTTTGCTGTAATCTATGATGAACCTGTTAAGGTCAGCAAGTCCATATGTGTAAAAATATAGTTTAGCTGTGTCAGAATACATTCCAAAAGTCGGATCTCCCTTCTCGTTTTGCCTTGTTCTGTTTTTATTTTCCGCTAAGAATTCACCAAAGCTCCAGGTTGTATCATTTACAGATATTTTTATAGTTTTTCGTTCAGTATATTCTTTGTCTGAGAATGCACTTTCTTTATAGTAAATGATGATTTTCAATGAATCACCTTTTTTGGTAACAACAGATTTTTCCATACCCTGATGTAAGCAAACACTCAAATCCATCCAGAACATTATTGTGTCTCTTTCAGACATCAGTTTTTGGAAGTTAGAATAATCATTTTTCAAAGTGAATGTAGGTTCATTCAATTCACTTGCATCTTTGGTGGAAGTTTTGCACCCAAATAGAATAATAAGTAGGATTAATATGCTGTGATTTAATTTTCTCATAAAACTAAAATGGTAAAAAGAAGAACACTATAAACCCTATAATTACCAAGATAACAAGTCGCGATTTCATTGATAATCCAGTAAATTTCTTTAACCATATCCTAAAATTTTCAAGTCTAAAATGCCTAATGAGCCTCTCACCAAAAATAATATGTGATAACGCCAAAAAATTATATCGCTTTTTAATAATTATTCTCTCAGCATCTTCAATTCCAAATAATTCAATCAGCTCTTTATAAGTAGATTCTGGTATTTTCTCTTTATC
>JAASSU010000384.1 GCA_021767705.1 Bacteroidota bacterium
GCCACCCATCAGCTACGCCGGACTTATACTCCTTCAACTGACAGATGGCGCCCCTTTCAGCACTGAAACACTCATGATTTGGCTGGGGGTAACAATTTTTGTCACCGTACTCGATTATATCGTCCCTGTATGGGGAACACGAAAATATGGCGGCACAAAAAAAGGAGTGTGGGGAAGTGTCATCGGACTGATTGCGGGGATTTTCTTCTTCCCTCCCATCGGCATTATTGTTGGCCCTTTTGCTGGTGCTATCATTGGCGAAATGATGGCAGGAAAAAACTCCAACGATGCTTTCAGGGCTGGTTTTGGATCTTTCATCGGTCTTTTGGCCGGTACTTTGCTAAAGCTGATTGCCTCGGCGTGGATGGCATTTCTGTTTTTTACCAATATCTGACAAATGAACAGGCTGCTTCTCCACATCATCATTTTTACTTTTCCTGTAATGGCTGCAGGACAGCAGCTTTCTCATTCTGACAGCCTGATGCTCAGGCTCAACGATGTGGAAGAAGATACCACGCGCGTGGTTTTGATGAACGAAATTGCCGGTATATGGGCCGAAAAAAACCCAGCCTTATCAATGGAGTATGCCCAGCATGCGTTGAACATCAGTGATGAAATTGACTACTCGTTTGGGATCTGTCAATCCTGCATGCTGATTGCTGATAATTACCATCGTCAAAATGCCCAAAGCAAAGCCTACAACTTTTACCACCAGGCACTGAATATCGCTGAAAAGGAAAACAACAAAAAGGCCATTGCTATGATATCCAACGCTTTGGGCGTGATTAGTTTTGAGATGAATAACCTGGATAAGAGCCTGAATTATCACTATCGGAGTGTAAAGCTTTACTTTGAACTGAATGATGAGTCAGGGCTTGCCGAAACCTATACACATATTGGGAAAACCTATAAAAAACAGGGTAAATTCGATCAGGCCCTTGACATCTTCAACAAGGCACTTTATATCAACCGCAGCTTAAAAAACAGTCAGCTAATCGCTGAAAATTATGGGAATGTAGGCAGTGTGATGCTCGCAAAAAAAGACCGTCAGTGCGAAACTTTCTTCCGTCAGCAGATAAAAAGTGCCCAAGAATATAAGGATACGCTCAACCTGGCCACCGGCAACTATTACCTGGCCAACTATTACCAGACTTTCGGAAAGCCCGACAGCGCCATTCCTTTCTACCAAAACAGTCTGAAGCTCTTTACCATGCTTAATAATTATGAATGGATGTCGAGGGTTTATGATTACCTGAGTACGACAATGGCCTCCAAAGGCAATTTCAGGGAAGCATACGATTACCTTTCACAGCATGAAAAATATCGCGACAGCCTTAAAACAGAACAGATGGCCAAACTCATCGCGCAGCAGGAAACCAAGTATACGTTCTTTAAGCAACTCGAAGACCAAAAGCTAACCTACAATCGCCGCAGCCTGATGCTTCAGCTCCTTGCGGTTTTTCTACTGATTCTCCTTATCTTCTCCGGATTATATTTCTACTTCCTGCGGAAAAAAATAAAAGCGTTCAATACCGAAAAAACCAGGCTTGCCAATGAACATGAGTCCACGAAAAATGAACTTGAAAAAAAGAAGCGGGAGCTAACAACCCAGTCCATCTATCAAATTAAGAAAAACGAAAACCTTGAGCATCTCTCAAAACGACTGAAGAGAGAGAAATTCAGTTTTAAAAAGCAAAATCAGGCAGTGATTGATGATATTATCCGCGATCTCCAAAACTGCGCGAATGACTTTGTTTGGGAAGAGTTTGAGAAAAGGTTTGAGGAAGTGCATACCGGTTTTTACAAAAAACTCAATTATCGTTTTCCAAACCTTACTACCAACGATAAACGGCTTTGCGCTTTTTTGAGAATGAATATGACCACCAAAGAAATTGCCAATATTACCAAACAGAGTCCCAACAGTATTGAGGTGGGGCGGACGCGCCTCCGGAAAAAACTAAACATCAGCAATAAAGACATATCTATCAGTGCATTCCTTAACAGGATTTGATCATCACTATAACCCAACACGGGAATTTTGTTAATAGTTATTCATTTATGTATTTATTTACCTATTTTTATACCAACAAAAGACACGGGTGAAATTATCACTTACAGGTTAAAAAACAGAAGTTATAAAACGACACATGTATATCATTACTTTGTAGCCACTTACATTTTTGTGTATTGCTTTTGTAAGGCAAATATTTTTATTACTGTAAGGGTTTTGTAAGTAAAAATAATTGCTTTCTAAATAAGGGGGGTGAACATTTGCATCCGAAAGAACGAACTAACAAAAAACTATGCGCTCAACTGAAAATCTGATAGCACAATGCTTGAAATGCGATACTACCGCGCAGTATGAGCTTTATCAAAAGTATTCTCCGAAAATGTTTGGAGTATGCCTTCGATTTGCCAAATGTCGTGAGGAAGCAGAGGATATCCTTCAGGAAGGATTTATAAAAGTGTTCCGAAACCTGAAAACATTCAGAAACGAAGGGAAGCTGGAAGCCTGGATTCGCAGAATAATGGTTAATACCGCTATTAACTTCTATAAAAGGAAGTACCCCGCTTTTCCGGATATTGATTTTGACAGACTGCACCTTAAGCACCATTTACATGAGGACATCACCGCCTCACTGTCGCATAAAGAAATCCTGGAAACAGTACAAAAACTACCTAAAGGGTATCGGATGGTGTTTAACCTTTACGTAATTGAAGGTTACACTCATAAAGAGATCGGCAACATGCTCAATATTTCCGTAAACACCTCAAAATCTCAATTATCGAGAGCGAAAGACTTACTTAAGATTAAAATTGCCAAAAAAGAAAGAAACGAAATTATGCAAAGCAACTTTTTGCCGCAATTGGTTGTATCATAAAAAGAAGCTTTTGAATAA
>JAASSU010000385.1 GCA_021767705.1 Bacteroidota bacterium
TATGTTTTTATTTTCGCTCACAGCCGGAAGTTCAAGAGCCATACCTTTTAATATTGTGCCTTCTGCATCAGCAAAGTGGCTTTCATTTGAAAGGTTGAATTTCAAGATTTCATCGGTTGATTGCTTTAATGTAGCTTCGATGCTAATCAGCTCATCTCCTTTTTCAATGGATTGCATATTCTCAGAACTTGCAGTCCATGCCATCCTGATTTGGTTTCCTATCACGTTTACCTCTGCATCCCTTAAGGGAGTGCTTACTGATGCAATATTTATAAACTCACCAGGGTAGTTGATTACTAAGCCTGTACCGCTGATATCAAGAGACTTATCAGCTAATACAGACAGGTGGGTTGATTGATTTTCCAGTAGACTATAATTCTTGTAGGAAGCATCAACCATTGGCATGGTTCTTTGACCGGGCTCCCATGTGCCAGCTACTTCACCCGCTGAAGAGCCATAAGTGTCACCGTCATCACCATCATCATCACCCCCTTCTTTGGCTCCTAAGTTGATTATAATATCTTCAAACACCCAATCACCGGCAGGAAATGGTTCGCCGAAAATAAAATGATCTATAATAATGAAGAAATAATCGTCCCAGGTTACTTCCCCGTCAGCCGTTACATCGGCAGCAACATACTCGATGGGTGTAAACTCATAAAGGCCGTTCAGGTAAAATAAAATTAGTAAGGCATCGCCCATGTCTACGCCGCCTGCTTCTGCATCGTAAAAAGCTTCCACGGAATAGGTGCCATTATCAAGTCCTTCAAAGAGATAGTCGCCATTGTCATCGGTGAATGTAGTGGCGATATAATTATTATCCGCGTCAAAAAGCTGAAGCTCTACTCCTGGCAGCGGGGTTTCGGCATCATTGTGGTAAACAATTTTACCGGTTATGTCGCTTTGTGCTGCAGCACTCATAACTGTTAATGCAATAAGTAATGTAAAGAGTGTTTTCAATGTTTTCATAATTGATAAATTTTAGTCAAAATAAAGCCATTCACCTAAAAGTTCCTTTTTTTAGGAAAGGTCATACGTTTTTTATGAAAAAAAAGAAAAAAAGTTATTCTTGAAATGTTTGAAAACTGTCAGAAAAGCCTACAAGGTTCTGAAATATAGATTAAAAACGTGTTTTTAAGGGAGCAAACTTAAATAGCTAATTTTTTACTTTTGTAGGGGACAATGATTTTTTTTTAGAAAAACACAAAAAAAAGTATGACCTTTTGTAAAAACCAGAACATAATAGTGAAATGAATCAAATCTCGGATGAAGCAATTGTTGAAGGAATAAAACTGAAGAGTCAATTTGTGGTATCCTATCTGTACGATGAATTATTTCCCGGAATAGTTCACTTTTTGGAAAACAATTCAGGAACAGAGGACGATGCCAAAGACATATTTCAGGAAGCACTGATAGTTATTTATCAGAAATCAACAGGAAGAGATTTTGAATTTACGAGTTCTTTTAAAAACTATTTCTTTGGGATTTGCCGCATGTTGTGGCTGAAGAAAATTTCAAGAGGCAATTTAGAGGATTCTTTAGATAATGAGGAGCTTGCCGGAGTGAATGAGTTGCTTTTTGACGATGATATAATTGGTGAAATGAAAATAAATGCCCATGACTTAATGATGGGCCTCTATCAAAAACACTTTCTTTCACTGAGCGAAGAGTGCCGAGAAATCCTGAAACTGCATTTTCAGAAAATGCCTTTTAGCGAAATTGCTGATATTATGGGGCTTTCGAACGAAAAATATGCTAAGACCCGGAAATACATGTGTAAAGAAAAACTAAAACAAAAAATAAAAGACGATCCGCAATTCAAAAACTACTTTGAGTATGAAAAATAATTACAAACAAATGCTGATAGACAAATATTTTGAGCAAAACCTCAGCAGGAAAGAACAGCGTCAGTTTGATAAGTTGATGGAGGAAGACGAAGGATTCAGGGGCGACGTGAATTTTGAACAGAGTGTAAGGGCCGCTATTGAACAAGATGATTTACTCGACTTCAGGGATAAAATCTCACATACCATTAAAAAACACAACCGTAAAGCCATTTTCAGGCAAATCACCGGCACTTACTGGAAATATGCAGCCTCAGTAGTTTTAGTGCTGGGTGTGGGTGTTTCGGTATTATTCTTCGTGAATAATAGAAACAGTAATGAATACTTGTTTAAAAAAGCCTATAGCGAAACGAAGCAGGATATCCAGCGTTCCAGAATATCAAGTGCTTCGAGCGTTACTGTTGCTGAAGCCATGCTCAATTATCACGAAGGGAATTATTACAATGCTATCGGTTATTTCAAAGAATTGCTGAAGAAGGATCAGACAAATATTGCGGTTCGGTTTTACCTGGGGATTTCTTATATAGAGACGGAAAATTTTGAAAAGGCATCCGATTCATTCAGGTATATCATTAGTGACCAGAACAACCTTTATATCGAACATGCCGAATGGTATCTGGGCCTGTGTTTCCTCAAGCAGGATGAAATAGACAAAGCTATCAACCAGTTTACGATTATCGCGCAGAACGAGCAAAACTATTACAGCTCGCAGGCCGAAAAAATGCTTGATAAGATTAACAGGGATTTCTAACCCCTCTGCTCCATTTTTCGAAAAGTCTGTCATGGAAGTGGCAGACTTTTTTATTTTTACACCCTGAACGCAATGATTTGCTATAACCAAAGAGACCTATGAGAAATTATCGCGCATCCAGGATGAAGAAGTTTTACTTTACGGATACAGAGTTTGATAACCTGATGAAGAACAGGATTTATCATGTGTTGCTGATATCGAGTAATTACGACGCTTTTATTCTGGAAGATGACGGGAGAATTGATGAGCAGATTTTCAATGAATATGTGTCCCTTAACCTTCGCTACCCTCCGCAGTTTATCCA
>JAASSU010000386.1 GCA_021767705.1 Bacteroidota bacterium
AATCATGTCGATATAATGCTCCCTTTCTTGCTGGTCATCGGTTTCGATAAGCTCACTGGTAAAACCATCAATAGCATTTAGCGGGGTTCTGATTTCGTGAGACATATTAGCAATAAAGCGCGTTTTCAACCTGTCAGACTCTTCAGCACGCTCTTTAGCCTCACGCAAACTCTTTTCGGTCCTTTTTCGATAAGTGATGTCCTTAAGCAAAATAGCCACAAAACTGGCCCCTTCAAAGGTGAACATATTGAAAGAGGCTTCGGTGGGAATCAGTTTTTTATTAAGACGGATAGTGAACTCCTTTACGATAAATGGATGGCTCGTTTCCAGTTCCTTCCACAATGCGTTCCATTTGCGAAGGTCAATATCAGGAAGAATATCGCTAATGGTTTCTATTTGCTCTTTCGAAGAGTATTCGCTTGCAATTTTGTTCAGGTAAAGCAAGGTCATATCTTTCCTTACCCACATTACGGCGTCTCCGAGGTTGTTAAAGGTGTATTGGGCAATACGGATATCTTTTTTCGTTTGGTCGAAACTTTGCTGCTGGCCTTTTAGTTGCCTGTCAAGGGCTTTATTTTTTATCCTTGATTGTCGGTAAATGAAAAGGATGACTATCAGGAAAATCAAGAAAAGGACGATGAGTGTGATGGTTAATAACCTGATGGTGCGCGATTTACCCTCAATGGTTTTCCGGCTTTTAAATTCCTGGTTTTTGGTTTGATAGTCCAGTCGTGAAAGCTCCCGTTCATAAGATTCCTGAATATCGATTAGCTTTTGATGGAAGCTATGGGAAGAGGTTTCCTTAAGAGAGTCAATTTTCGTTTGATATTCCAGCGCTTTGTGATAGTTTTTTTGATTTTTGTAAAAGTTTGCCAGGGTCAGGTAATTCATTTGCAGCACTTCGGTGTAAGAACCTTTTCGCGCAAGCTCATTGCTTTGCTCCAGATAATCGATGCCCGATCCAATATCATTCGTTTCGAGTCCGAGTTTGCCAAGGTTTCTTAAGGTTTTAGACCGCGAGTATAAAAACGGAAACCGGGAGTAGATTTCCATCGCCTTGTTGAAATGCGATTTTGCCAAATGGTAATCCTTTTTTTGTACGGCAACAACCCCAAGGTTATTATATACCCGGCCCTGCCCAATCTTTTGGTCAATTTCCTTGTAGATCTTTAGTGCTTTACGGTAATGGTCTATGGCCTCTATGAGGTGTCCCTGCTTGGTTTTGCAGTTGCCGAGATATTTTGAAGCATCGGCTTTGGCAATTTTGTTACCGCTGCTCATCGCTAAAAGAAAGGCCCGCTCAAGTTTTTCTTTGGCGAAGCCACATTCATCCAGGCTCAAATAGACTTTAGCGATACCCACTAACGTGGAGGCACTGGCATAGTCAAGATTATTTTGCTTCTCAAATTGAAGGATGGAGTTGTAGTTGGTCAACGCATTCACGAAGTTTCCTCTTCTTAGCTGGAAATCTGCGTAATACTTTCGATAGGGCAGGAGGTTGACTGAGTCAAGGACCTTTTCTGCTTTTCTTTTGGCCAGGTTGAAATGCTTTTCAGACAGCTCTATTTTATTTTGATGTTCAGCTATGCGGGCCTTGAGCAGGTATACCGCAGCGATGTATTGATCATTTCCTGAGTTTTTAAATATCTTCTCAACAGCACCTAACTGAATCAAAGCATCCTCAAGGTTAAACTTGTGCGCTGAAAATAGTGCTTGCAGGTAGAGCGATTTGGCATACCACAAGTCAATGTCTTTAGTAATACTCATATCAAAAGCAGTATCAGCATAACTTTGAGCCTTCTCAAGGTTATGCTTTTGAAAAAAGACCATCGCCATGAGGTAATGCCCATTGAAAATATGATCGGGGTTGTCCAGCTTTTTGGCCAGGTTCAGGTAGGTTTCGGTGTATTTCTCAAAATCCGAAAGGTTGACAAACCTCATCTGGCGGGCATGCGCATAAAGCAGGGGGAGCTTTTCTGTGTTGTCCTTTTCCTCCAGAGAAGCATTGAATTGATTGTTATCCGGAAGCGCAGGGGCAGGACTGGAAAACCCTATTCCGATTATCATCAGAATAAAGATGAAATAAGTGTTTCTTGTACCTTTAATATCCATCTTTTGCAAACACAGTTTTTAATACCACAAACAAATCATTTATGCCCTTGCTATCATGATGATTGCTGCCACAGCCAAAAGAACACCTATCCAATTATCGCGGGTGATTTTTTCCTTAAAAAATAAAAACCCGATAATGGCCGACAAGGCAACCACACTCACATTGTATACAGGTACAATGACCGACACCGGAATAGTATCCATCCCTTTCAGAAAATAAAAGGTAGAATACCAATTGAATACTCCAAGCAAAGAACCCGCTACAATATTTCTGACCCTAAAATTAAAGATAAACTTTTGATTTGAAAAAAGAGATACCACAAATCCGATAATGAGAGCCACCAAAAATGCGGTAGCTAAAAACAACACAAACTCACCATTGATAAAAAAGTGCTGCGAAACCTTTAGCATTGAATCATTTACTCCAACGGCTAAAAACAGCAGGAAAGGAAGGTAAATATATTTTTTATTGACCTCTACACCTTTTTCTTTTTTGAACGTCAGGTAAAACGCCACCAATCCTGTTAAAGTTCCCAGTATTTTAAGAAATGTTGCCTCTTCGTGAAAAAGAAAAAATCCTAAAGTCACTGGAATAACAACCGACATGCGGCTGGCAATGGCGGTTACAGCAACGCCGGCTCTCTGGGCCGACATGGCAAAAAAGTTGAAAGCGATGATTAATGTAAACCCAACAATGATGGCAGGAATAAACCATTCGCGCTGAGGAAATTCAAGGAAATTTACTTTTTCATACACCGACAAGTAACCCAGTGAGGAGGC
>JAASSU010000387.1 GCA_021767705.1 Bacteroidota bacterium
CGTTTTGGGCCCCTGAAAATTCATCCGACGACCGCATCGGGCAGATGGTGACCCTGAAGTGGGCTTTGGCGCATTCAAACAACTGGATCAGCGCCTACCTGATAAAACGTTACTCGCCACAAAGTGTAAAAAAGATTGCCGAGAAGATGGGAGTGGAGAGCCACATCCCCGAAGTGCCGGCCATAGCACTGGGCACACCCGACCTGTCGCTTTACGAGATGGTGGGTGCACTAAACACCTATTCGAACCAGGGAATTTTTGTGGAGCCGATCTTTATCACACGCATAGAAGATAAGAACGGAAACATCATCGAGCGCTTTATCCCGCGTCAGGAAGAGGCCATGAGCGAGCAAACGGCCTACCTGATGATTGAGATGCTGAAAGGGGTGGTGGATGAAGGCACCGGTATTCGTCTGCGATTCAAATACGGTTTTGACCAGCCGATAGCCGGCAAGACCGGAACCACCCAAAACCAGTCGGATGGATGGTTTATCGGCATGGTGCCCGAGCTCACCACCGGAATCTGGGTGGGGAATGAAGACCGCGCCGCACACTTCCGAACAATTACGCTCGGGCAGGGAGCCAATATGGCGCTGCCCATCTGGGCCCTTTACATGCAAAAGCTGTATAACGATTCCACCCTCTACATGCCCAAAAACAGCTTCGACAGGCCAGACTACCTCCCGGTAGAAATAGACTGCGAAAAAATGGAGCAGCAAGAAGAAGTACAAGACAATGGCATTGATGAGGATGAGTTTTAAGATGGGAGAGCAGAATAGCAGACATTTATGGATCAGAAGGAAAAGAAAACACTTCTCAGGCGGTTAAAGGATTTTTCTACTTTTATTTCATTATCTGTAAGGTACAGAGGAGAGCAACTTTGGAGATCAAAACACGTTCAATCGATTCAATATCTCCCTGATCAGGAAATGATATTGAGCTGGGTAAAGTCCGGGAGCTCTTCCGTTATTTATGAAGTAGAGATACATTTAGATAACTTTTTTAACAGCCATTGCAATTGCCCTTATGATTGGGGTTTCTGTAAGCATTTATCTGCCTCGGTGTATTACCTGATGAGTGGCCTGCACAGAAACGCAAAGAATTTTCTGACCATCGACCAGGCCGAAACAACAGTAGAGATAGCTAAGCTTGATAAAAGCTGGATCAGGAAAAATACTCCAAATGCCCTTAATGAAGAGGTTGCCATCCTTGAAAAAAGTGCAAATATCAAGGTCGATTCTATGGATAACGGCCATATTAAACTCGGCATAAGCGTTAATGATGTGAAAATTCCTGTGGAGTTTATATCATCAAAAGGAATAACCAAGGTAGTAACTAAATGTACCTGCAAGGATGAGCTTAACATTTTATGCAAACACAAAATTGCTGGTCTCAGATATCTGAATAATAACTATAAATCAGATGTTTTTGATACTTGCCTGAACTGGCAGAAGGAAAAGGAACAATTAGCTTCAAGTCATGGCTTAACAATTGAACAGGTTGAAAAAAGCAAATTACTTCATTTTTCTTTTGATAACCGCAACATTAGCTTTGGTCATAAGACGAATCATCTGATGTCGAATGGCCTCCTTTCGTTAATACCCGATGATAAGAAGGGCTTAGATGCTGATTTAACATCAGATATGACTTCTTATGAAGAGTATGGTATTGTTTATGTTTTGGAAGTTAGCTATTTCAATAATGGGGTGCCGAAAATCGAGTGTGTTCCTTATAAAGGAAAGCTAACCAAGGACAGGACAAGAATTAAAAGTAATTTCAAGGCCATTTTCGATCCCGTTCAGGATGACGTTTTCCAAAGTAAAGCGGGGCATTTGGATTATGAGATTTTAAGAAGAAACACGAAGTTAACGTCTCTTTTTAAGGAAATTAATTATATACCTGTTGAAGATAAATTAGGTTATAATATTATCTCCCGCATCTATTCGGTATTAAGTGTCCTCTTTGATTTGCTTACGGAAAGAAGGGTATTACTAGCGTTCAGCGAACGTGGGTTTTATAACCTGAAATTAAAAGACTGTTCTCCTATAGAAGTTTCACCTCAGAAAATAAATGTTTCCATCACACAAAAAACCCACGAGGAAACAGGGAGCCTGGAGCTGTCTTACCGTATCGGGGATCAGCAAATAGCTCCCGATGAAAAAAACAGGACACTTTTCTGGGGGTTTTTACGAGAATCTAAACTATACCCCTGGCAAAACAGTGCGGCACTTTTCCTTTTCGAGCTTACAGATTATGAGAATACAGAGCAGTTCAATTTTATCCGTCAGCAAAGCGATTTTGTTTTCGAACGGTTTATCCGGTTTTTCCAGGATAAAATAGAAATCAAGATTGAGGATAGTGCTGTGAAGCCTCTGCTTGAAATGAACCTGGAAAAGAGGGTTTACCTGAAAGAGCAGGATGGGTTCATCCTGTTTATTCCGGTAATGGTATACGGCGAAACAGAGGTGAACATGATGCATAACTCGGTTGGTGCGCTGTACCATAAGAAGCAGGGGCAAACCTATGAAATCAGCAGGGATAAGGAAGTCGAAACCGAGGTTTTGGAACTGATCGGTGACACCCACCCACAGTTTTCGGAACAGTTTCAACCGGAGTATTTTTACCTCTCAGTCGATCAGATGCTTGCGAGAAACTGGTTTATTGGGTTTTATGAAAAATGCCGCAACCACAACGTCAAGGTTTTCGGATTCAAAGACTTGAAGTCTGTTAAATATCATCCGGCCAGGGCATCTGTAAGTTATTCCATAAAATCAGGTGAAGACTGGTTTGATGTGGATATGAACGTATCTTTCGACGGACAACAAGTTTCATTGAAAGACCTGAGAAGAGCCATGGTCAACAAAGAGAACCTCGTGCC
>JAASSU010000388.1 GCA_021767705.1 Bacteroidota bacterium
CACCCTTGCGGGGACGATAGGAAACAATAAACCCGGTATCTCCGGCCTGATGAACGATAGTATCTTCCATCCTGAACCAGTATTTGGGCATACTTCCTTTCAAAAAAGGGTTGATGTAGGTTTTTCCGGCAATCCGGATTTGCTTTTTGTAAAAAGAGTTTGACTGCAGTTGCGACAGCAAAAAGGTAAATATCGGCGACTGAAATCCGGAGGTGCGTGTGGCCAGCACTTTCTCCTGCCGCTTTCGCGGATACTCGTACTTGGTTTCAGTCAAATTTTCCACTAAAAACAAGTGCTGCTTGTCGAAAAACTTTACCAGCTCCCTGAGAGAGGTATCAGACTCCAGTTGGTCGCGCTGCTTTGCGAGGCTGTCTTCGTGAATGGTAAAAACAAGCTTGTCGTAAGCCTTCATAGTGTAACTATCAATACTTTCAGGATTATTCCGGTCTCTGTTTTCAATAACTTTTCTCACAATACGCAAAGCAGGGTTGGGCCCGGGCCCGATAACCACCTCCTGGAGATCGATGGTTTTTGGTGTTAACTCAATTTGCTGCTCCCTTTCAGTAGCTACGGTAACGGTTTCAAAGCCCACATAACTTACCGTGATGCTGTCCACATCCTCAGCATTAAAAGAATAAAAACCATCAATGTCGCTGATAACCCCCTGATTGTTGTTGTAACGGATGTTGGCAAAAGGAACACCGCGTTTGGTTTCTGAATGGATAACCTGGCCCTCATAGGTTTGCGTAAACGCCGCACTTGATAAAAAGATGAGCCAAATGATTAAAATATTTCTACTCACAGATTAAAGATTTCGTATTTTTGATTAATATTTAAGACGAATCAAACCAGTATTTGTTACTGTATACAGAATCCGCAATTTAAACAATAAAAGACAATGACAATAGTGGCCATGCAAATTGTTTTTTGAAGGCACGATTGATTAACAAGGTGCTTCTGTATCATTTAAGGGACAGGGTATAGTAAATACGAAAAAAAATCCAGAACAGAGAGTTATAAACGAATGAAGAGTTATCCATTATTAACCAAAGTAACCATCGGGCTGATATTTATCATCCTGTTTTTTTATTCCATCATCGTTGCCAAGCACCTGCTGATGGTCATCACCCTGGCTATCCTGCTGAGCTACCTGCTTTATCCGCTGGTTGTCAGGCTCGAGATGCTCCGCTTTCCACGGTTTTTAGCCAACCTGGTTGCCATCCTGCTGCTGTTTTCGGTCTTTACGGGCATCATCTTTTTGATGTACAAACAGCTTGAGGTACTACTGGATGACCTCCCTTCGCTGAAAGCCCAGGCTCTTCTGAATATCGATCAGCTCGAAACCTATATCCAGTCCATCTCCGGACTTGAGGTGCACAAGCAGCACCAGTGGCTGAAAGAAAACGTCAACAATCTTTTTGAGTCGGGAAGTAAATTCCTTTCTGCTACTTTTACGGCCACCACATCCACTTTAGTGAAAATGTTCCTGCTGCCGGTATTTATCTACTACATGCTGTTTTACCGCCAGAAGTTCTTCATCTTTTTGCTGCGCATCATTCCCAGCGACAAAAAGCCCGTGGCCGTGGTTATCCTGAAGAAAATATCACAGATGGTGCAGCGCTATATTGGCGGCGTTTTTGTAGTGGTGCTGGTCTTGTCGGTCCTCAACTCTATCGGGTTGGCTATAGTTGGCATCCAATATCCCATTGTTTTCGGACTGATTTCAGCTTTCTTTAACTTTATCCCCTACTTCGGGACCTGGATCGGAGCTTCTGTTCCGCTGTTGTTTGCCCTGCTTACAGGCGATAGCATTCAAATCGCCCTCGGCGTGCTCATCCTGTTTACTATCATCCAGTTTACTGAAAATAACATTCTTACACCTAACATAACAGGCGGATACGTCGATATCAACCCCCTTATTACCATCCTGAGTATCATTATAGGCGGAATGGTTTGGGGCGTGGCCGGAATGGTGGTCGTTCTTCCGGTGGTAGCCACCATAAAAATAATCAGTGAGCACTCACCCTCCTTGCATGCTATTGCCTACCTTATCAGCAATCAGCAAGAGCGAAAATACCTTGTCAGGAAAAGAAGAGCCTATTACATCTGGGAAAGAATAAAAATATTTTGGCGGAAATATTTTAAGAGAAAGAAGAATCAATAGCCCGATACATGCTTCTTAGCAGGTCTTCGATTAAAAATCCATTCGCACTTTCGTGGATAGGTTTTATTTTTGAAGTTTTGTGTTTTGTTTATGACGGTCTTTATCGCGGCTGTTCTTCTTTTCGAGGTTTCGCTTAAAAGCCTCCTCAAGGTCGACCCCGGTTTGATTGGCCAGACATACCAGCACAAAAAACACGTCGGCCAGCTCATCATCCAGTTTCGTTTTATCGCCTTTTTTAAACGACTGCTCGCCGTATTTGCGCGAAATGATGCGGGCCACCTCTCCCACTTCCTCGGTAAGCATGGCCATATTGGTCAACTCGTTGAAGTATCTTACTCCGGTAGTGTTTATCCATTGGTCAACTACCTGCTGCGCTTCCTTCAGCTCCATAAATTACTTTTTGATCTCCAGTTTGAAGCCTGTGCCATGGACATTCACAATCTTTACGTTTTCATCCTCCTTGAGGTACTTACGCAGTTTAGTGATAAAAACATCCATCGAACGACCGATAAAATAATCATCATCGCCCCAAACCGATTTCAAGGCATATTCGCGGGTCAGCAGCTTGTTTTTGTTTTCGGCCAGCAACTTCAGCAAGGCGGCTTCCTTCTTGGTGAGCACCCTGCTGTTGTCTTTGTGCGAGAGCGTCATATTGTTCGGGTCGAAAGTAAATTTTCCGAGCCTGAACGTCTTTTGC
>JAASSU010000389.1 GCA_021767705.1 Bacteroidota bacterium
CCGGCATTCAGCACCTGGTGATAGTTGTAATCCACCACTAAGTCATTAAAATCGTAGTCGCCTTTTCCGGGCCAGTTGTCTTCAAAGCCCAGGCTTCCGAACTCGTCCTGCGCCGGATAATAGATATCAAAGGCACGCTCAGAGTCGTTTGGATAGTCATCTTCCTCATCATCCACGCCATCGCCGTCGGCATCCTGCACCGGCCCGGAAACAAAGGCGTTGTCAAAATCTATGCGTAAGTTATTACTGTTGTAGGCCCACACCCAGTAAAGCACCTGGCAGCTTTCGGTGCCGTAAGGCATTGATGCCGTGACCGTTTTACTATGCCATACTGACGATGGCGCATAATCAACTACTGAATAGTAGCTTATCGGATTACCTGAAGCGTCTCTGGGAATCAGGTACAACCATACTCGGTGATAGTATGAGTTACTTGCACCAATTCCCCGAATATCAGAACTAAAAGTAATCACGTCACCCTGACTTGCTTCAACAAGTTGTGATACCCCACCATAAGTTCTGTTCCCACCTGTAATTCGCAGGAAGGTATTGCTCCCCTGGGTCACCTGGTTCGTCCTGTTTCTGAGGTTGTCAGAGAAATACCATTTACCATCTGCGCTCATGGCCGAGCTCCATAACGATTGCTCACCGTAATCACCGTTATCAAACCCCGGATTGCCGATGATGTTGGTCAACACTTCTGCGTTTTTAGGTAAAAAGTCTGTGCTGTTTCCCGAAGCTAATTTCGCTTCCGCGGATTTTTTTCCTTCTTCAGCTTCTCCCGGAGGATCGAATCCATACTCTTCATTGAAATCAAACTGAATGATTCCGCCTTCGTTTACAGCCTTAGTGGCCGCTTTTTCAATCACTGCATAGCCGGATCCAGCAAAAGAACTGATGTAGAGCGAGTCATAATAAGCGGGAACCCTGCCCGTAATCGTTGCTACCCCTTGATTATCAGAAATAACTGATTTCAGGTGCTTACCGCCATCAGCAGGAGCCTTAGTGTAAATGTCCACTCTCTTTTTTATAGCCGAATAATCAACGGTAGAAGGCAACGTGATTTCGAAATTAATGTCCTGAGTGTTCTCAAAACTAAAGTCATCCGAAATATTCAGATCTTCAATACCCTGTATGTCGGGCTCCACTTGGTCGCCTATCCTGTCTTGACAAGAAAAAGCGATCAACATTAAAAGTACAACCGAAATTGATAAACGTGTTTTCATAATTTTACTTTTTAAATTAATAGTACTGTGAAGATAACAATAAGAACGCCAAAACACCAAAAATCTCATAAACAATATTTTAAATCTTTTTCCAAAATCCGAAAATTCCCTTATCGGGACAAAATTCTCAATTATAAACAAAGTTAATAAAAACAGCTCCTTCAGGGCCTCTCTTTACCCTGCCAATGTAATAAACACTTTTCAAAAAAGGATAATTTAAGCAACTCAGTTAATGAGCTAAATAATTTTAAATTTGTTCGGAAAACTAATACACCGATTTAATATGAGTGATGGAAGCACAAAAGTATCATGGAAACCGGGTACTCTGCTGACTCCGGTGCCGGCAGTAATGGTATCTTGCGGAGAGAGCCCGGAAACCTACAATATTATTACTATTGCCTGGACCGGCATCGTAAATTCGAAGCCACCCATGACCTACATTTCCATCAGGCCTGAGCGGCATTCGCACCACATCATTAAAGAAACGGGTGAGTTTGTCATTAACATCACCACGCGCCATTTGGCCAAGGCCACCGATTGGTGCGGGGTGAAATCGGGTAAGGAATTCAATAAGTTTGAGGAGATGAAATTGACGCCGGAGCCTTCGGCCAAGGTAAAATGCCCGGCCATCGCCGAATCGCCGCTCACGCTTGAATGCAAGGTCACGGAAATCAAAAACCTGGGCTCGCATGACATGTTCCTTGCGGAGATTATCGCAGTGAATGCCGATGAAAAATACATAAACAAGGAAACAGGAGAGTTCCAGATTGAGTTTTCAGACCCCATCACCTACATGCACGGAAACTATTACAACGTGGGAAAAAGAATTGGTAAGTTTGGATTTTCGGTGATGAAGAAAAGCACCCAGCGAAAACGCCGGAAAGCCATGAGAAATAAGACAAATCAAAAATCAAAATAATGCCAAAACAGCCGATCTTATTTTTTCTGATGATGACGCTGCTGCTTGCCGGCGGCTGCGCCTCGAAACGCCTTGCCAAAAAAGGCGCGGAGCATGAGCAGGCCGGGTTTTATCGCGAGGCAGCTTCCTATTATTATGAAGCATTGCTTAAAAACGACGATAACCTCGATGCTAAAATCGGACTGAAACGCACCGGACAGCAGGTGCTGGATGATAAGCTGGCTTCTTTCATGAAACTCTACGAAAAAAATGATACCGAGAGTGCCGTTTATGCTTATCGCGATGCAGTGAACTATTTTGAGCAGGTGAAAAACACCGGAGTGCATCTTATCTTTCCGGAGAACTATCAATCTTACTACCAGGAAGTGAAGCGAGACCATCTGGCAGGAAGCTATGAAAAAGGATATGACCTGCTGATGCAGCAAAAATTTTCAGAGGCTGAGAAACTGTTTAGCGAGATTTATCAGCTGGACCCGGATTACAGGGATGTAAAAAAGCTGTTGAAGGAGTCGCGCTACGAGCCTTTGTTTATGAAAGGTCAGAAATCCATGAGCGACAAAAAATACCGCACGGCCTACGACTATTTTCAAAATATCCTGATGCATGCCGATTATAAAAATGCGGCTGCCTTAAGCGAACAGTGTATCGAAAAGGGCCAGGTTACTATTGCCATCCTGCCCACAGAAAACCAAACGCGTGAGCGTGCTTTGTCCGAC
>JAASSU010000390.1 GCA_021767705.1 Bacteroidota bacterium
CACTGATAATATCCTCTATTTCTCCGTTTTTGTGTTTTATTTTTATGGTTTCACTAACCGGATTGTAGGCATGGTTGTGCGCTTTTTCACTGAATACCAGGTATCCGGTTTCCTGATCGCTGAGCTTATATTTTTCCCTGGCAGCCGTTTTCAGCTCGCTGATGCGTTTTTTGCTGAAAGGGTAATCCTGTATTTCAATCTTAAACAACTTGCGGTTTATAAGGTTTCGGCTGAGCAGCGATAAAAGGTAATCGTCGGCATAGCACCAGTTTTTTATGGCCGAAAGGATGTCAAAATCATCGAGCTTAACAAACTCACCCAAGAGGCTGGGGTTTTGCTCCAGGTCTTTTTTCCCGAAATTATTCCTGATAAAGAGATCGAGGTGCGGCGAGGCGTAGAGGTACTTTCCGCTGGTAGCGTACTCCCTGGCGCGATCCAGTATTTTCATCAAAAGATACTCCGCAGCCAAAACGGTTTTGTGCATGTACACCTGCCAGTACATCAAGCGGCGGGCCACGATAAACTTCTCAATCGAATAAATGCCTTTGGCTTCCACCACCAGCTCATCGTTGTGCACATCCAGCATTTTAATGATACGCTCGCTGCTGACAATGCCCTCCGACACACCAGAGAAAAAGCTGTCGCGCTTTAGGTAGTCCAGCCTGTCGACATCAAGCTGACTGGCCACCAATTGATGAAGAAACTTTTTGGGGTAGGTGCCCTCAAAAATAGCATGTGCTGTATCTAAGCGGCCTCCCAATTGACGGTTCAACTCCTCAAAAAAGAAATCCGAAAGCTCCTCATGGTTGGTTTCAGCCAGAATACTTTGCTCTAAAGCATGACTGAAGGGGCCGTGCCCAATGTCATGAAGCAAAATGGCCAGAAGGGCCCCCTCATGCTCTTGGTCTGTAATAATAATCCCCTTTTCAGAAAGGATACTCAAAGCTTGCTTCATCAGGTGCATAGCTCCCAAAGCATGCTGGAAGCGGGTGTGCACAGCACCGGGATAAACTAAATGTGTGAGCCCGAGTTGCGAGATGCGTCGCAGCCGCTGGAAGTAGGGATGCTCCATCACGTCGAAGAGCAAATCGCCGTGCAGGCTGATAAATCCGTAAACAGGATCGTTGATAATTTTTCGCTTGTGTTCCTTTTTCATGCTATGCGACACGCGCGCAGACTCTTTGCGTTTCAGTTTAAAGTGATTATTACGGCAAAAGTAACAATTTTAAGGTTTTTTAGTTTTTACAAGCAAATATACACACCAATGTGGCGTTTCATTATTGGCAGAAAACATAAAACAAAGCCAAATTTGTATTATCTTTAAATCGAAAAATAAATGAACAATAAAAATATGAGTCAGAAGATACTTTGGGCAGATGATGAGATTGAACTACTGAAACCGCACATAATGTTCCTTGAGGAGAAAGGGTTTGAAGTACGCACCACCAACAGCGGCAGTGAGGTGGCCGAGATGCTGGAGGAAGAAAATTTTGACATCCTTTTTTTGGATGAGCAGATGCCCGGAATGTCGGGCCTGGAAACGCTTCAGGAGGTAAAAAACCTCAGGCCCAACCTGCCCATAGTGATGATTACCAAGAGCGAGGAAGAGTCGATTATGGAAAATGCCATTGGCTCCAATATTTCCGATTACCTCATCAAGCCGGTGAATCCCAACCAGATTCTCCTGTCGGTAAAGAAGAACCTGGAGAAGAAAAAGCTGCGCAGCGAGAAAGCTACCATGGGATATCAACAGCAGTTTACACAGATAGGTAGCGAGATTAGCAGTGCGCTCGACTTTAACCAGTGGAAGGATATCTACAAGAAGCTGGTTTATTGGGAGCTTGAGCTCGATTCGCTGGAAGACTCCGGAATCTCAGAGGTGTTTAAAACCCAGAAAGAGGAAGCCAATCAGATTTTTTCAAAATATGTGGAAAAGAATTATACCGATTGGGTCAATGGCGAGGCAGACGAAAAGCCGGTGCAATCGCACACGCTTTTCAAAGACTGGCTTTTCCCACTCCTGAAAGACTCGGGGAAGCCCGTTTTTTTTATTCTTATCGATAACCTGCGTTATGACCAGTGGAAAGTTTTGCAGTCGGTGGTGGAAGAGTATTTCTCAGTCGAATCGGAGTCGATGTACTACAGCATCCTGCCTTCGGTAACCCAATATGCCCGCAATGCGATGTTCGCCGGGCTGATGCCCTCGGATATCCAGAAGCGCTTTCCGAAATACTGGGTGGCTGAGAACGAAGAAGGAACAAAAAACCAGTATGAGAAAGATTTACTGGGAGAGAACCTGAAGCGTCACGGATTGGATATCAAATATTCGTACAATAAAGTGCTCAGCTATAACGTAGGTCGCCGTGTGGCAGAGAAAATCAGTAACTTGATGAGTAACGACCTGAATGTTATTGTCTACAACTTTATCGATATGCTTTCACATGCCAGAACAGAAATGGAAGTAATTAAAGAGCTTGCCGAAGATGAGTCGGCCTACCGCTCACTTACGCTCTCGTGGTTCGAGCATTCTCCCCTGAAGGAAATTCTGACTACCCTGGCTGATGAAGACGTAAAAGTAGTGCTGACCACCGATCATGGTTCGGTAAAAGTGCACAATCCTGTGAAGATTGTGGGCGACCGTGCCACCAACACCAATCTGCGTTATAAGATCGGGCGCAGCCTCAACTACAGCAAGAAGGAAGTTTTTGAGATAAGAAACCCTGAAGAGGCGCACCTTCCGAAACATTCGCTGAGTTCATCCTTTGCTTTTTGCCGTAAAAACGATTTCTTTGCCTATCCGAATAATTTCAATTATTATGCAAATTATTACAGGAATACCTTCCAGCACGG
>JAASSU010000391.1 GCA_021767705.1 Bacteroidota bacterium
GAAGAGCACCCGGATGAGGGCCATCCTGCTCAGAACACTGCTGTCTTTGGTTTGCGCATCGACTATGTGCTGCCCTCTGATGAGCTGAAAGTTACGCAAAGCGGCGTCTTCTGGCCGGCAGCAAGTGATTCGCTTTCATACCTCACCATAGGCCGCGAAGGCTCTGACCACCGGCTGGTTTGGGTGGATGTGGAGTTTTAGGTTGCTTCGTTTGTAAGTTTTTATGTTTTGTAGGTTTGTAGGTTTGAGAAGAAGTGCTTAAGTGCACAGGTGTTTAGGTGTTTAAGTATAGTTGGCAGTTGGCAAAAGTGCAGTTGGCAATAAAGCAATTCCGGATTAAATGATTGAAATCTTTGATACGTTTGTCGAAGTCCCGAGGTTTCAAAGATTTTTATTAGCCAAATCAAATTACATTTATTGAGTAACTCTTGTTCTTCAGTTGAAAATATAAACCGATGAATTATAACAGGTAAGGATATTAGTAATTATATCTAATTAACCGATGCCTGATGGTCAATGTATTATGTTTTATATCACCTGAGTCGAGATTGAAGTCTGATACATTTTTTAGAGTTTACCCATTTAATCAGTTTCTGTAGAGTCTCATTAGAGTAATTTAATATATGGCATTAAATAAAATCAGAGTTTTACATAGTCTTCATTTTAAGTATCATTTAATAAGGATGATGCAAAATAATATCCTTAAATGCATCTTTTTTGTGTATATTTATACCGCCATATATAAAATTACATTATCATGAAAAAGGATGCTTTACCCAAATTGTTTGAAGGTACCATATCGTTGGATGTTTCTCCTGAAGATCCGGTTGCCTGGAAACTCATGATGCTTTTTGAAGCAGCCAATTCAACGGATAGCAAAATTCAAGAGATAGCCAATAATTATGGTTATACCCGTGAACATTTCTACGTTATAAAAAGAGCTTATGAAGAACACGGAAGTAAAGGTCTTGAAGATCATCCTCAAGGCCCTAAAACCAATTACCGCCGCACAAAGGAAGTTCAAAAGCAAATCATACGTCATCGTTTTCTTGATCCTGAAGCCAGTTGCGAGGTGATAGCTCAAAAAATGCGACAATCCGGGAAAGACATTAGTAAACGGAGCGTCGAAAGAACCATTAACGAGTACGGGCTCCAAAAAAAGGGCTACATAAAGCAGCTCCGGCAGAGCCAGAAATAGAAATAGAAACGCCAAAAACCAAGCGGTATAATACAAATGAAGCCTGGACACCCCGCAGCAATGAGCGGGAATTCAGGCAAATGCTTGCCCAAAAAGTCTCTGGAACATCGGCCGGGTTATGGCTTTTAGTTCCTGAGCTGCTCAGGCTTGGAGTTTGGGACATTTTGAAAACCTGGACCGGAGACAATGATACGGCATTAGAACCAAGGATTGCTTTGCAAATGATTAATGAATCGGCCCTTTGTGTCAATAGGATACGCAGGCAAAATTCATTGGGCCATCAAGGTTTTCAATTGGTTAATGGAATGGGAAGATTGGTTACGGACCAACAGGCGCATTTATTGATGAATCATCATACCATGGAACAGGCCCGGCAAATGCTTGTTAATCTTGGGTTGCAAAGGCAGCTGTCCGGACATTATAAAGGAGATTTAATAGCTATCGACCCCCACCGGATTCTCAGCAGTTCAGAAAGAGTCATGGCAAAAAAACGAAAAGTTTCCGAGGCCCCGCCTAAGAAAATGCTACAAACGTTTTTCGCCGTCAGTGCCGAGACAGGCCAACCTATCATGTCCACTATGGCATCCACCGGTGTTCCAACAAGCCAGGCAACCCTGCCATTACTCCATTCAGTAAGGCAAATAATAAAGTCTGATGCCTTATTGATGGCCGACAAAGAGCACTTTACTTACACGCTTTTTAAAGAAGCTCAACACCAGGAAAATATTAACCTTTTAACGCCGGCTTTAAATACAAGTAAGGTACAGAAACAAATCAGGACTTTGACATATAAATCCTTATGGGCAGGGTTTGCTTTAGCTGAAACACCCTTTAAGTTTGCTGGCCATCCGGAAACCTTCAGGTTAATAGCAGAAAGAACAGGGGAAAGAAAGGAAGATTTCATATATAATGCGTTCATCACTACTTCAGGCAAAAATGCCAAAACGCTGGTTTGTGAGAATTATGATAAAAGATGGAGTGTAGAAGAATTTTTCAGATTTGAAAATGACATGGGCCTCAATAGGGCCTCTACGCTAAACCTAAACATACGATACGCCCGGTTAGCTTTTTCGATGATGGCTCAGGCTGCAACCTACCAGTTAAGAAATAAACTGACAACAAAATACAGTAACTGGAATGCCGGGCATCTTGCCAAAGAAATCCTTGCATGGACAGACGGAGATGTACGAGTAAAAGATGATACGATAATTGTTACAATTTATAACCCACACAAACACATCGATACGAGTAAATATATAAACATCTCGGATGTTTTGGCAAAAGAAGGGGTTAATCCTAAAATCCCGTGGCTTTATGATTTTAAACTTGATTTCAGATTTAAATAAACTGTAATGTAAACTACTGGATAAAAATCTTTGAGGCCTCGGGATTGGTACTTTTGGGTCAAGCCAAAAGTACAATATTGAGGACTGGTGGTCTCCGGGAATCCTTAGGAATGTTAAAAGCTCTTAACCAAAGCATAACGAAAAATTGTCATTGGTAACCGCATGAGTCGGTGAGAAATCTAAAAATTTTCACTGGACAACAACAATTTCCATCATAGAAAACCACTTACTCTGCGTCAACAAAACTTGAACCTTGTCTGGGAACTTCAGGCCTTCTTTTTTTGTATTTTCGC
>JAASSU010000007.1 GCA_021767705.1 Bacteroidota bacterium
ATATTTCGAAAGAATAGATTCCTCCCTCCATTGCCTCGCTCTCGCTCAGCAAATCCGGTCTGAATGACGGGCGTTTTAGAAGACAAAGGGCGAAAAAGGGCGCGCCGACGCAACTGGAATGAAACAAGGTGTCGGCGCGCCCTTTTTCTTGTTCTACCCCTTTAGGGCCCGTCATTCCGAAGCCCATGTTTCGCGCAATTAAAGACTTGCCCTACCGTAAGCCATGCCAGCGAAACATGAGGCTGAGGAATCTATTGACGGGCATTTATTGCTCTCCCATAGCGGCTGAGGAATCTGTTGGCTTTCGCTCGCCGAACCCGAAGCGGTTCAGCCCGTACCGAAGAGTACGTTCGGGCGGGCTCCCTCCGAATCCTCGCTGCCACTCGGCCTCTCCGAAAAACTGAAATAGATTCCTCCCTCCATTGCCTCGCTCTCGCTCAGCAAATCCGGTCTGAATGACGGGCGTTTTAGAAGACAAAGGGCGAAAAAGGGCGCGCCGACGCAACTGGAATGAAACAAGGTGTCGGCGTGCGCTTTTCTTGTTTTCCCTTTAGGGCCCGTCATTCCTAAGCCCATGTTTCGCATAATTAAAGACTTGCCATACCATAAGCCATGCCAGCGAAACATGCCGCGAGGAATCTATTGGCTTTCACTTATAAGGAGCCACCACCCTTTATTTCATAACAGGATTATTATCCCATAAAAAAAACAAGGATTCTTTAAAAGATGAACGGAACCATTCCAAAACAAAAAAGTAAATTTATACGTTATAAAACTGATTCATTAAATATATTTCAATAACTAAATCTATCAGGCTTTGTTTCCAATCACATCGAACATCGACACGAAATCTCAAACGTTTGCGGAAAATGCTGCAAAATACAAAGCGATCGTCAACCAATTTAAGGCAGCCCTGCGCGATGCGCGCAAGGGAGGCGGTGAGAAGGCAACTGCTCGTCATAAAAAGCGGAAAAAGCTTCTGGCGCGCGAACGCATCGACCTGCTCACCGATCGCAACACCCCCTTCCTGGAGTTGTCAACGCTGGCTGCCAACGGACAGTATGACGATCAGTTTCCCTCAGCAGGTATCGTTACCGGAATTGGAGTGGTTAAAGGCCGTGAAACGGTGATTATCGCCAACGACGCCACAGTGAAAGGCGGCACCTATGTGGCCGAGACCATCAAAAAGCATGTGAGGGCGCAGGAAATTGCCCTCGAAAATCATCTGCCCGTGGTTTACATGGTGGACTCGGGAGGGGTTTTCCTTCCTGAGCAAGCCAATGTGTTTGCGGATAAGCATGATTTCGGGCGGTTCTTTTTCAACCAGTCGCAGATGTCGGCCAAAGGCATCCCGCAGATAGCCATCGTAATGGGCTCCTGCACTGCCGGCGGTGCCTATGTTCCGGCCATGAGCGATGAAACCATTATCGTCAAAGAGCAGGGAACGATATTTATCGGTGGTCCGCCACTGGTGAAAGCCGCTACGGGCGAAGATGTTCCGGCCGAAGAGCTGGGGGGCGCAGATGTGCATACCTCCATCTCCGGAGTGGCCGACCACTTCGCTGAAAACGATCAGCACGCCATCCAGATTTGCCGCAATATTTTCAGTACGCTCGACAAGCCCAAAAAGCAGGAGCTGGAAATGCTGGAGCCTGAAGATCCGAAATACGACCCGCAGGAGCTTTACGGCATTGCTCCCTTAGATTTCAAGAAACCAGTGGATGCCCGTGAAATCATCGCGCGCATCGTGGATGGCAGCAAATTCCATGAGTTCAAGGCGCGCTATGCGCCCACGCTCATCACAGGGTTTGCACACATCATGGGATACCCGGTGGGCATTCTGGCCAACAACGGCATCCTTTTTTCAGAATCATCCCGAAAAGGGGCGCATTTCATTGAGCTGTGCAAGCACCGCAAAATCCCGATAGTCTTTTTGCAAAACATCACCGGCTTTATGGTCGGAAAAGAATACGAGCATGGCGGCATTGCGCGCGACGGTGCCAAGCTGGTGCATGCCGTGGCTACGGCCAACGTGCCTAAGTTCACGGTGGTGACCGGGGGCTCTTTTGGTGCCGGAAATTATGCCATGGCCGGACGGGCCTACGAACCTCGCCTGCTGTTTATGTGGCCCAACGCCAAAATTTCGGTCATGGGTGGCGAGCAGGCCGCCAACGTGCTGATCACCGTAAAGGAGGATCAGCTCAAGGCCAAAGGGAAATCCTTGTCGGATGAAGAGCGTGAAAAAATCCGGAAGGAAATCCTGAAAAAGTATGAAGAGGAAGGCTCGGCCTACTACAGCACCTCCAGAATCTGGGACGATGGCATCATCGACCCGGCCGACACCCGGCTGGTGCTGGCAATGGGGCTGGCAGCCTCGCTCAACAAACCATTCCCCGAGCCTGAAAACGGGGTTTACAGAATGTAAAATGATTACCTAACCATAAAACTAACGACGATGACGAACAAAATTACCACCCTCGGAGGATTTATTTATGAATACCAGAAAAGCGTCAGCCACCCCGAAGATTTCTGGAGCTCGATAGCTGAAACCTTTTACTGGCAAAAGAAATTTGACAAGGTGCTGGAGTGGGATTTCGAAAAGCCTGACGTAAAATGGTTCCTTAACGGGAAGCTGAACATCACCGAGAATATTTTTGAGCGCCACATGTTTGAGCGCAAAAACCAGCCGGCACTTATCTGGGAGCCGAATAATCCGAAAGAAAAGGAAAAAGTTTACACCTACAAAGAGCTGTATGATGAGGTGCGTGTGTTTGCCAACATGCTGCTTAGTAAAGGCATCCGTAAGGGCGACAGGGTGGTGATTTACCTCCCGATGATTCCTGAGCTGACCATTGCCATGCTGGCCTGTGCCCGCATCGGAGCCATCCATTCGGTGATTTTCGCCGGATTTTCGGTCAATGCGGTAGCTGACCGCGTGAAGGATGCCGGAGCCAAAATGATTATTACCGCCGATGGCGGATACCGCGGCACCAAGACCATCCCGCTCAAGGAGATTATCGATGAAGCCATGGATAACTGCGATTGCAACTCTGTAAAGAATATCCTCGTCATCAAACGTACCGGACAGAAGGTGGCCTTTATGGAAGATCGCGATGTATGGCTTGAAGATGCCTTGAAAGGCATCTCCAAAGAAAATGATGCCGAGGTGATGGAATCGGAAGACCCGCTCTTTATCCTCTACACCTCCGGCTCCACCGGACAGCCTAAAGGCCTGGTGCACTCCACGGCAGGATACATGGTGTATACCTCTTACAGCTTCAAAAACATTTTCCAGTACAGCGATGGCGATGTCTTTTTCTGCTCCGCCGACATTGGCTGGATTACCGGCCACAGCTACATCGTTTATGGTCCGTTACTGGCTGGTGCCACCACCGTGATGTACGAAGGAACGCCCACCTATCCCGATGCAGGGCGCTTCTGGGACATCGTGGAAAAATACAAGGTCAACCAGTTTTACACCGCCCCCACCGCCATCCGTGCCCTGATGGGCTACGGACAAAAGCCTTTCGAAGGAAAAGATCTCAGCTCGCTGAAAGTGCTGGGTTCTGTCGGGGAGCCTATCAATGAGGAGGCCTGGCACTGGTATCACGACTTTGTGGGCCAAAGCCGCTGCCCGATTGTCGATACCTGGTGGCAGACCGAAACCGGCGGCATCATGATCAGCCCGCTGGCCGGTATCACCCCCACCAAGCCTGCCTATGCAACATTGCCATTTGTGGGTGTCCAGCCCGCCATCATGAATGGCGATGGTAAAGAGCAATCAGGAAAAAGCGTGGAAGGCAACCTGTGCATTAAATTCCCATGGCCGGGAATGGCGCGTACCGTGTGGGGCGACCATAAGCGCTACAAAAAGACCTACTTCTCGCAGTACAAAGGATATTACTTTACAGGCGACGGTGTCAAACGCGATGAAGACGGCTACTACCGCATCCTCGGCCGTGTGGATGATGTCATCAACGTCTCGGGTCACCGCCTTGGTACCGCGGAAATCGAAAACGCCATCAACGAGCACCCGCTCGTGGTGGAGTCGGCCGTGGTGGGCTACCCGCACAAGGTGAAAGGGCAGGGCATCTTTGCTTTTGTGGTTTGCCAGGAGCTCAGTACAGGTGGCGTGGAAGGCATCAAAACATCCGTAAAGAAGGCGGTGGAGAAAATTATCGGTCCCATTGCCAGGCCCGACGAAATCAGGCTGGTGGAAGGGCTGCCGAAAACACGCTCCGGAAAAATCATGCGCCGCATCCTGCGAAAGATTGCCGAAGGCGGCACCAAAGACTTTGGCGATACCACCACCCTGCTCGATCCGGGAATTGTGGATAGCATCATTGAGAACGAGTGTGAAAAGAAGTATCAGAAAAAAGACAAGAAAAAGTAAACCGAATGAAAGATTACACAACCATAGAGTTTGAAAAAACAGGAGACATTGGAACCGTCTGGCTTAACCGTCCGCGTATACACAATGCCTTTAACGAAACCATGATCAGTGAGCTGATTGATGTTTTTACGGAAATCGATAAAATGGATGATATCAGGGCAGTCATCCTGCGGGGCCGTGGGAAATCCTTTTGCGCCGGTGCCGACCTCAACTGGATGAGCGGGGTGAAAGACTATTCGTATGAGCAAAATTACGCCGAAAGCTACAACCTGTCAAAGTGTTTTTATGCCATCTACACTTCTGCCAAGCCCACCATTGCCATGGTGCACGGCGCAGCTATCGGCGGTGCCAACGGGCTTTTGGCAGCCTGTGATTTCGCTTTCGCGGATGAAGACACTACTTTTTCGCTCAGCGAAGTGAAAATCGGCATTGTTCCGGCCTGCATCTCGCCCTACGTCGTAAAACGCACCGGCGAGTTTGGTTCGCGCGACCTGATGCTCACCGGAAGGCGCATCAAAGGCCCCGAAGCCGAAGAGTACAAGCTGATCAACAAATCCTTTGCGGGACAAGGGATGGAAAAGCACGTGGAGGAGATGATCGGACTGTTGCGCACCAGCGGTCCGAAAGCAATGTCGCATTGCAAAAACCTGCTCAACGATGTTTCGAACAAGTGGGACATGAAAACTGCCCTGAGCGAGACAGCGCGTATGATTGCAGAAATCCGCGCCTCCGAAGAGGGGCAGGAAGGCATGGCGGCATTCCTCGAAAAGCGCAAGCCAAACTGGGTTTCTAAAAGTGATTAGGAATGGATTAAACCCTGTACTGAGTTTTGGGCAGGTCAAAAACAATAAAGAAACAAGCAGATGAAAATATTTCGTAAACTTCTCGTGGCCAATCGCGGAGAAATTGCTGTCCGCATCATGCGCTCGGCGCATGAGCTGGGCATACGCACGGTGGCTGTTTATGCCGCTGCCGACCGCGACTCCTTACACGTCACCTATGCCGATGAGGCTTACAGGCTCGGTGAATCAGAGCTTTCAGAGACTTACCTCAACATCGAAAAGATTCTTAAGGTTGCTAAAAAGTCGGGGGCTGAAGCTATTCACCCCGGCTACGGCTTTCTTTCCGAAAATGCCGCTTTCGCGGAAGCAGCGAGAAATGCCGGGCTTGAGTTTGTGGGGCCTTCACCCGAAGCCATTCACCTGATGGGGAACAAGATCGAAGCCCGCAAAAAGATGAAGGAAATCGATGTGCCCTTGCTCGAAGGCATTACCGGTACACCCGAAGAGCTGCTGGAAGGGAAGGAAACGATGGCCTTTCCGGTGCTGGTAAAAGCTGCTGCCGGCGGTGGCGGAAAAGGCATGCGCATCGTCAGGGAGCCGAAAAATCTGAAGGAGGCACTGGAGGCCACGGCCCGCGAAGCCAAAGCCTACTTTGGTGACGAAGCTGTTTACATCGAGCGTTACCTTGATGATCCGCGGCATATCGAAATTCAGATTATCGGCGACAAGCATAAGAATATCGTCCATCTCTACGAGCGCGAATGCTCCTTGCAGCGGCGTTATCAGAAGATTATTGAAGAGTCGCCGTCTGTTACGCTGAACGAAGCCACGCGCAAGCGAATGGGCGAAACAGCCGTTAAAATTGCGCATTCGATAGGCTACTACAACGCCGGAACCATTGAGTTTTTGGTGGATAAGGAATTAAACTTTTATTTTCTCGAGATGAATACCCGCATACAGGTAGAGCATCCGGTAACGGAAATGGTGACCGGAAAAGACCTGGTGCGCGAGCAGATACTGGTAGCTGCCGGAAACAGGCTGTCTTTCCTGCAAAAGGATATCCGGCAACATGGACATGCCATCGAAGCGCGTGTCTACGCCGAAGATCCGGCCAACGATTTTATGCCTTCGCCCGGCGCGATGTCGCTATACCACGAGCCGCAAGGCGACAGCGTCAGGGTGGATTCGGGGATTACGCCCGCTACAGAAATAAAGCCGTTCTACGATCCGATGATCAGCAAGCTCATTGTCCATGCCGAAACACGTGAGCAGGCACGTGGAAAACTCCTTTGGGCTTTGGATGGCTATCATATCCACGGAATAAAGAACAACATATCGTACCTCAAAGCACTAACAGCATCCAAAGACTTCGAAGAGAATAAAATCTCCACAAAGTACTGCGACCAAAGAACTCCAGAAATCATTGAGAATCTGAATCAGCAAAAGCAGGACAATGAATTTCCGGTGCCGCTGATGGCGTATCTGTTGAAAGAGCTTAGGGATACCGACCAGGGCAACACCTGGAGAAAAATAGGACTGTGGAAGGACATTCTGACCCTGCCGGTAACAAGAAATGAGGAACAAACCGGGGTGGAAGTCCGCCGCAGGGGCAAAAAGGACTACACCATCACCATCGAAGGCCACTCATACAATGTACGCTTTTATGGTGTAAATGGTAATCAGATTGAGTTCTGCTATGATAATACCTACCGGACTGCTACCTTTTCTGAGAAAAAGCTTATCACCACCATCGATTACAATGGGTTTCACTACCATTTCTCCCGGGCTGACCTGCTCGACGAAACGGCAGCCTATGATGACATGGCACAGGTTGCTGCCGGGGATGGCAGCGTGGTGGTCTCGCCCATGCACGGCAAGCTCATTAAGCTTCCTGTAAAAGAGGGAGATCGGGTGAAAAAAGGCGATACGTTGGCTATTGTGGAAGCCATGAAGATGGAGAACGTAGTTACGGCATCGGCAGAGTATCTCGTTAAGGAATTAAAGACCAAAGAAGGCGCTCAGGTGAGCAGCAACCAGGTAATTATGGTGATGGAAGAAATCTGAGCCAAGTATAAAATCAACTCAAAAAGCAATCAACGACTATGAAAAACAAAATAAAAATAGGAAATGCCGGAGGATTCTGGGGAGACGACCTTACCGCCTTACGTCGCCAGTTAGAAGGTGGCGACCTGGATTACATCTCCTCAGATTACCTGGCCGAGATTACAATGAGCATCCTGCGAAAGCAGCAGCTTAAAAACAAAAAGCTCGGATATGTATCCGACTTTGTAAAACAATTGGTGGATGCCGCACCATTGATCAAACAGAAGGGAACGAAAATCATTGTCAATGCCGGTGGGATGAACCCGCTGGGTTGTGCACGCGATATCATTAAGCAATTGAAGGGAACAGTCAATGAATTGAAAATTGCTGTAATTGAAGGGGATAACATTTATCCACAGTTAAAGAAAATTTATCCTGATAAAGCCAACTTCAAAAACCTTGAAGATGGCCGTGACTACGAAGAGATTCGTGAGAAGGTGCAAAGTGCCAACGCTTATCTCGGTGTGCCCCCGATAGTGAAGGCTCTTGAAGAAGGTGCTGAGGTGATTATTGCCGGACGCGTTACGGACACATCCATCTCTATCGCCCCGATGATTTATGAGTTCGGGTGGAAATATGATGACTGGGACAAGCTGGCGTCCGGGCTTATTGCCGGGCATATGATGGAGTGCGGCGCGCAGTCGACCGGCGGAAATTACACCGACTGGCGAAAAGTGGAGAAGTGGGACAACTTCGGTTATCCGGTGACAGAAGTGAACAGCGACGGCTCTTTCGTGATGACCAAGCATCCCGGCACCGGAGGAATTGTGAACCTGGATACCGTTAAGGAACAGCTTCTTTACGAGATGGGCGACCCGAAAAACTACATCAGTCCGGATGTGGTGGTCGATTTTACCACCATCCAACTCGAAGAGGATGGCGAAGACCGTGTGAAGGTGTTTGGCGTCAAAGGCCGCCCGTCCACACCGTTTTTTAAGGTCTCGATGGCTTACCTCGATGGCTTTAAGGCACGTGGCTCCCTGATCATTTCGGGAGGGCATGCCCTCGAAAAAGCAAAGCTCTTTGACAGGATTTTTTGGGAGCGCCTGGGAGAAACATTTGAAAAGAAAAACACCGAGTTTACGGGCCACAATTCTACCCACCTTAACCTGGCCGATGATGTTCCTCCCAACGAAATTCTGCTACGTTTTAATGTGTACGACAACAACAAAGAAAAAATCAGAAAATTCAGCGAGAATATTGCTCCTATCATTCTCAGTGGCCCCCCGGGAGTGGCCGTCACCGGAGGAAGGCCGAGGCCGCAGAGCGTAATGACCTACTGGCCCACACTGGTGCCCAAGTCAGTGGTGAAAACCACTGTTAAGCTCATTGATAATGAGGGAAATATTGAAAACAAGTTCAACGTGCCCACGGTGCTCGGTGGCGAAAGCCAGGACACTGCCGTGGATACCCCTTCACAGCGCAGCGAAGAGGTGAAGGAGGTAAGCTGGCCATCTGAAGGGGAAACCAGCAAAGTGAAATTCGAAGACATTTGCCTGGCGCGTTCGGGCGACAAAGGCGATATGGTCAATATCGGGGTCATCGCGCGAAGCGAAAAGGTTTATACTTTTTTAAAGGAAAACCTCACAGCCGATTATATGAAGGCGATGTTTTCTTCCCTTTGCCATGGCCCTGTTACACGTTTTGAGCTGGACAACCTGAACGGATTGAATTTTCTGCTCGACCATGCCCTGGATGGTGGCGGAACCAAGTCGCTGATGATTGATGCGCAGGGGAAAACCTTCGCCTCAGCCTTCCTGAACCAGGAGGTGGAGGTGCCGGTGGATTTGCTCAATTAAACGATTTCTTTCATGAAATTCAGAGAACAGTAAAAACAAACGTTTAAAAACGGGGTTTAAATCTTAAACAAACTTGATTTAAACTTTTTGAGAAAAAAACAATATGAAGTCACCTTATATTACCGAAGAACATGATTTAATCAGGCAAACCGTGCGCGATTTTGCCGAGCGCGATATTAAACCGGTTGCCGCCGAGCTGGATGAGAAAGAACAGTTCTCACCGGAGATTACCAAAAAAATGGGTGAGCTGGGCCTTTTCGGGATGAATATCTCGGATGAATACGGTGGTCAGAACCTCGATACCTTATCCTACATCATCGCCGTGGAGGAGCTTGCCAGAGTCGATGGCTCACATGCCGCCACCCTTGCCGCTCATAACTCGCTCGGCGTTTCGCCTTTGTTTGTTTACGGAACAAAAGAGCAGAAGGAAAAATATCTGCCGCAGCTAACCACTGGTGAGGCTTTGTGGGCTTTCGGGCTCACCGAACCCGAGGCCGGCAGCGACTCGCGGGGTTCTAAAACCAAAGCAGAGCTTAAAGATAGTAACTGGATTATTAATGGATCTAAAATATTTATCACCAACGGCTCGGCAGATATGAGCATGGGTGCTACGGTCCAGGCCGTATCCGGAAAGGATGAAAAGGGCAAACCGGAATTTACCTGCATCATCGTGGAAAAAGACACGCCGGGATTTACCCGGCAGACGATGCACCAGAAAATGATGTGGCGTGCCAGCGACACCTCCATGCTCTTTTTCGACGACTGCAAGGTACCCGAAGCAAACATTCTGGGGGAGCGTGGACAGGGCTCCAAAATCATGCTCTCTACCCTCGATGGGGGCCGACTGTCTATCGCTGCGATGGGACTGGGACTCGCGCAGGGTGCTTTTGAGATGGCCAAACAGTATGCTTCTGAGCGGAAACAATTCGGAAAACCTATCGGGAAATTCCAGATCAACGCCTTTAAACTGGCCGATATGGCTATGAAAATAGAGCATGCCCGAAGTTTCCTTTACAATGCCTGCTGGCTGAAAGACCAGGGTGAGCCCTACGGAAAAGAATCGGCCATGGCCAAGCTTTATTGCTCAGAAATAGCCAAAGAAGTGGCCGATGAGGCTGTACAGATTCACGGAGGATACGGGCTGATCAAGGAATACGATGTGGAGCGCTTCTACCGCGACCAGCGCCTGCTGCAAATTGGTGAGGGCACTTCTGAGATTCAAAGGTTGGTTATTTCGAGACATCTGGGAGTTTAAAATCTTTTTTGTGAAATCTTTTTGTAATTTCCGCAAGTTTATTGACTAAGAATTGTCAAAGAACAAAAGTACCGTCACAGACTAAAGAACAAATCATTACATGAGAAGCATTTTTATTGCGGTTATCCTGTCGATAACTATTGTTGCAGGAGCCTACGGCCAAAGGGGAAATATGCGTCAGGGCAACACGCCTGCCGGATCAGTGGAGGGAAATATTTTCGACGCTACCAATAACCAACCACTCGAATTTGCGAACGTTTCACTGTTCAGGGTTAAAGACTCCTCGCTGGCAACTGGAGCAATTGCCGATGCTCAGGGTCATTACCTGATTAATGGCGTAAAGCCCGGAAAATACTATCTGGTAGCTGATTTTATCGGTTATAAAAAGGTAGAGGTCAACAGCATCGTTTTACGCCCGCCTAACATGTCGGTTAAGCTCGATCCCATAAAACTGGATATTTCTGCACAAACCATCGAAGGGGTCAACGTTACCGCCGAAAGAAACCGTATCGAATACAAGATCGACCGGAAGGTGATTAACGTGAGCAAAGACCTTAATGCCGCCGGGGGAACGGCAGTGGATGTGCTGAAAAACACTCCTTCCGTCCAGGTAGACATTGAAGGAAACGTCAGTCTTCGCGGAAGCGAAAATTTCAAGGTGTACATCGATGGCAAGCCTACCGTACTCGACGGCAACGACCTGCTTCAGCAACTGCCGGCCAGCAGTATCGACCAGATTGAGATTGTAACTAACCCTTCCGTAAAATTTGATCCCGATGGAAGCGGAGGCATCATCAATGTATTGATGAAAAAAAATCACAAAGCAGGGGTGAGCGGCATTGTGAATACTTCGGCAAGCACGGATGAAAGTAAATCCGCCGACTTCCTGCTGAATTACCGCACCGGAAAATTCAAGTGGTTTGTAGGTGCCGACTACCGCGACCGCCGTTTTAACGGAACAGGAAACATCTATCGCGAAACCTATGCCGACACTACCTATTTCTATGAGGCCGATAGGGAGCGCGATTTCACCAGGGATGGTTACTCAGTAAAAGGGGGCTTCGACTACGAAATCGATGATAATAACACCTTTTCGCTTTCAGCCACCGTTGGAAACTACGGCTTTGGAATAGACATGAACAGCGAAATCAACACCTTTACGGATCCGGTTACGGAGGAAGAATTTCTTTTTAGTGAAACCCTTTTCGAAAGGTCAGGCGATTATATTCAAACCACAGCCAACTACGATTTGAAATTTAATGACAATGGTCACCGCCTGCAGGCCATGGCCTATTACTCCACAGGTAAGGATGATGAGTATAACATTCAGAAGGATTTTATTACGGACGAATCTTTTAATGTAGTGGGTAATGGCATCATCGAAGAAGGGATAGAAAACACCGAAACCGAGGATGAAGACCAGTTGCGCTTTAAGGTGGATTATACTTTGCCTTTTGAGAATGACAGTAAGCTGGAAGCGGGGGTGCAAACACGCCTGCGGTATGAATCATCGGAATACGAGTTTTCTTTCTTTGATCCGGACACGGATAACTGGATTGAAGACCCTGATTTCTACAACCAGTTCGATTTTGATCGCAACATCACTTCAGCTTACACCACATATTCAGGAAGCATCGGGATGTTTGGGGTGCAGGCCGGGGTGCGTGGTGAGTATACCGATCGTGTGATTGCCAATATTACCGGCGATTCTTACGAAATCAACCGCTGGGACTTTTTCCCTTCGCTGCATACCAGCCTTGAGTTCGATAAAAACCACAAGCTGATGGCCTCCTACAGCAAACGTATCAGAAGGCCACGCGGATGGTACCTCGACCCGGTGATCAGCTACCGCGACCGCTACACCCTACGCCAGGGTAATCCCGAACTGGAACCGGAATACACGAATTCGTATGAATTGTCATTCATGAAGCGTTTTAAGTCGGGATTTGCAACCATCGAGGCGTTTTATAACCGCACCAAAAACGAAATCACCCGGTTTAACCAGATTTATGAGGGCAATATCCTGCTGATGACTTTTGAAAATGTGAATGAAGAAGACCGAATGGGGCTGGAGTTGATGGTCAACAGCCAGGTTTTTAAGTGGTGGAACCTCAATATTTCGGGAAGTGGATACAGGTTCAGTGTATCAGACCTTCAGGACGGCGAGGAGATTACGAATGAAAGTACGAACTGGAGTGCCCGCATGAACAACGATATTATTTTTTCAAAGAATTCACGGATGCAAATCAGTGGCTTTTACCGGGGCCCTTCTGCATCCATCCAGGGTGAGCGGGGAAGCTTTTTCTTCACCTCAGCGGCCTACCGCCATGATTTCATGAACAAGAAGCTGAACATGACCGTCAGTGTCCAGGATATTTTTGGCACGATGGGACATGAAATGATCACCGACCAGCCCAGCTATTATATCAAACAAGACTTCAACAGGCAGCCCAGGGTGGTCAGGCTCAGCCTCAGCTACAAAATCAACGACTACAAAAAGAAGCGTGGTGAGCGGGGCTCTGGTGGCGGCGAAGACATGGAGATGGAAGGCGAAGGCGGGTTCTAAGAAAAATAAAAGGGAGCACCAACACAAATGAACCTTAAAAAGGTGTCGGTGCTCCCTTATTTCACCATATCCCGGGAATTTCCGTCATTCAGATGGAGCCGACGTAGGAGGCGACTGATGAATTTTGTGGTTTAAGTGATAAATATTTGAAAACCTGATGCCGCACTCCCAATAATATAACAGACCCTTTAGAGTATTTCTCAGGGGGTTTTTTATGTGTTAAAAATAATATGAAGGTTGCAATTTGCTTAACTTTGTAGTGTAAAGAGAGGGAGGCAATGCGCAAAGATTTTTCAGGTAGGAAGTATTTCATTCTCAGTATCATCATTCTTTTGGGAGCAATTTTTATCGTTCGCTTGTTTTATTTGCAGGTGGTCGATAAAAGCTATATGCTTTCAGCTGAAAGTAATGTGCTGCGCAAAATCACCAAATATCCGGCGCGCGGACTGATTTACGATCGCAACGGAGAGCTGATGGTGTATAACGAAACTGCCTATGATGTGATGATTATCCCGCGAAGGACACGAGAATTTGATACCCTGCAGCTCGCCTCCCTTTTGGGGATTGAAAAAAAGCTGGTCAAAGAGCGTATTAAGAAAGCCAAATCATACTCCTGGTTTAAGCCTTCTGTTTTTCTTCCACAAATTTCAAAACAGACCTATGCTTACCTCGAGGAGAAGCTTTATAAATTCCCCGGATTTTATGTGCAGACACGTTCGCTGCGCAACTATCCACACCCTGTGGCAGCCCACTCGCTGGGCTATGTGGGTGAGGTGAATGCCCGTCACCTTAAGCAGGACGCCTACTATCAGCAGGGCGACTACATCGGGATCAACGGCATCGAAAATATTTACGAAAAAGAACTCCGCGGCAAAAAAGGTGTGGAGCTGGTGATGGTGGATGTGCTTAACCGCGAGAAGGGATCCTACAGAGAAGGCCGGTATGACACGGCTGCCATTAAAGGAAAAGACATTTACGTAACCCTTGACCTTAACCTTCAGAGTTATGGGGAAAAGCTGATGCAAAACAAGGTGGGGAGCATCGTGGCCCTCGAACCTTCCACCGGTGAAATTCTTGCACTTGTTTCCTCTCCCGGATACGATCCCAGCCTTTTGGTGGGGCGGGTGCGCGGAAAAAATTACACCAGACTCTCCCGCGACAGCCTCAAGCCTTTGTTCAACCGGGCACTGATGGCGCAGTACCCTCCCGGCTCTACCTTTAAGCCCGTTAATGCACTCGTAGGCCTCGAAACAGGCGTGGTGAGCGAAAACACCCATTTCGGATGCAATGGCGTAGTGTCATGGCCCATCAAGTGCAGCCACAATCACAAATCACCACTCAATCTCCCGGAGGCTATCGAGCAGTCGTGCAACCCGTATTTCTGGAAGACTTTCGACCGTATTATCTCCAGTCCTTCGTATCCAAGCAGTGCCGAAGGGTTCAACGAGTGGCGCAGGCATGTAGTCAGCATGGGGTTTGGGAAAAAGTTTGGTACCGACCTTTCTAATGAGCGTCCCGGTAGCATTCCGGAGGCAAAATATTATGACCATTATTACCGACGGGGCCACTGGAACTCAATGACCATCCGTTCACTCTCCATTGGTCAGGGCGAAATCCTGGTTACCCCGCTGCAGTTGGCTAACTTCTCTGCCATTGTGGCTAACCGCGGATTTTATTATCCGCCGCACCTTATCGACTCTATTACCGGGCAGCAGCAGGCCGTGGAGGCATATACCGAAAAGATACAAACCTCCATCAGTCGTGAGCATTTCGAGCCCGTGGTGGATGGCATGAGGCGCGTCTACGGGGCCGACCACGGCACCGCTCGCTGGTACGACCTCGACTCGCTGCAAATGGCCGGAAAGACCGGTACGGTGCAGAACCCGCATGGCGACGATCACTCCATATTTATTGCCTTTGCGCCTAAAAATGATCCGAAGATTGCCCTCGCTGTGGTGGTCGAAAATTCAGGGTTCGGCTCGAAATGGGCCGTGCCTATCGCCACACTCATGATGGAAAAATACCTTAACGGGAAAATATCACGCAAGTGGGTAGAGGATCGGATGCTGGAAGGGGACTTGATTAACAAAGGGGAGGGCAGCGATGAGTAACAGGTACAGCGTTTTTGCCAACATCGACTGGCTCACCATAGCCTTGTACATCATCATCATGCTGTTTGGATGGGTCAACATCTACTCTGCCGTTTATGATGAAGCACATCAGAGCATGTTCGATATCAGCCAGCGCTACGGTAAGCAAATGCTCTGGATCAGTGCTGCCCTTGTGTTGGCTTTTTTCATCACTTTAATCGATTCAAAGATTTACGAGAATTTCTCTTTCCTGCTCTACCTTGCCGTGATTGTGCTTTTGGTTGGGGTGTTGCTTGGAGGAAAAGAAATTGCGGGTTCCAAGTCGTGGTTTCAAATTGGAGGTATCGCCATACAGCCGTCCGAATTTGCCAAGTTTGCTACGGCATTGGCACTGGCAAAATATCTCACTCAACCCGGAGTTAATGTCAGTAAATTCAAATACCTGTTCAGGGCCTTCGTCATAATTGCCCTCCCTGCCGGACTCATCCTGTTGCAGAACGACACCGGCTCTATGCTTGTTTTTAGCGTTTTTGCGCTCGTTCTCTACCGCGAAGGGATGCCGTCATGGATTTTGGTTTTTGCCCTGGCGGTGGGTATTATTTTCCTTTCTACGCTGATGGTAGGAAAATGGATGGTCATCGGGGCCCTTGGCGGGATGTTACTCTTAACCATTTACTTTGTCAGGAAGCAGAAGAAAGTCATTGCATTGATGGTCTTTTTCTTTCTGCTTTCAGCAGGATTTTCCTTCGGGGTTGATTATGCCTTCGAAAACATCCTGGAGCCACACCAGCAAACGCGCATCAACGTGCTGCTCGGAAAGGAGATCGACAACCGTGGTGCCGGGTACAACGTGCACCAATCCAAAATCGCCATAGGTTCGGGAGGGCTAACCGGAAAAGGATTTCTCGAAGGGACACAAACCAAGTTTAATTTCGTGCCCGAGCAAAGCACCGACTTTATTTTCTGTACGGTAGGTGAGGAGTGGGGTTTTATCGGCACCTCCGTAGTCGTTATCCTATATGTGATGTTGTTTGTCAGGCTGATTTTTCTGGCCGAACGCCAGCGCAGCCACTTCAGCCGGATTTATGGCTACGGCGTGCTTTCGGTTATGTTTTTCCACTTCGCCATCAACATCGGAATGACCATCGGGCTCGTCCCCGTCATCGGCATCCCGCTGCCCTTTTTCAGCTACGGTGGATCTTCATTGTGGTCTTTTACCATCCTCCTGTTCATCTTCCTCAAGTTCGATGCCGAGCGCAAAAAGGTGTTTATCTGACAAAACCACGTTTCAGGCAAACATCTCTCAAAAGAGTCTCGCACCCTCCTTCAGGTGGATGAATAAGAATACCGAAATCGTTTCGCCTCTCCGAGGCTCCAGAACCACACTACCTGTAATGATTCTACCATACTACCGCCCCCTCCGGGAGTTTTTAAGAAATGCTTACAGCCAAACAAGCCCACTTCTATGAGATTAGCACCCTCCTTCAGGTGGGTGAAAAAGTACTGGCATTCCACTTTCCCCCACAAAAAAACAGCCCCCGGAAATCCGGAGGCTGCTTGCAAAGGTATTCTTCAACAATGTTTTTAATAAAACATTATCGTGTTGTTTTCGATATCGGCCTGTTCTTTGATGGCCGGATAAATCATCGCGGCGTTTCTTTCGAACGTACGCTGCATCGATTCTTTTGTTCCTTTATAGTTGGTGATAGCCGGAGGCTGCTCAATGCCGTTCATTCTGAAAACATACACGGCCATATCACCCTGAATGGGCTCAGATGTTTCTCCTGCATCAAGATTGAAAACGCGGGCAATCACTTTGCTTTCCGGACCAAAACCTTTCAGGTTCCTTCCGTTGAAGCGCAGGTTGTCGTAATGCTTGATTTTAGCACCCAGTCCCATTGCTTTCGCGTTCAGGTCGCCGGCTTTATCTTCTATTTTAGCGATAATCACTTCGGCTTTCTTTTCTCTCCTTACCAGCGGCTCAATTTGGTCTTTGGCATCTTCGAGAGGAATGTATCCTGCCGGACGCGTATCTGTAAGTGCTGCCACGATAAACTTCTCTTCATCTTCAAATACCGATGAAACATTTCCGATTTTTGTTTCTTCATCAAAAGCCCATCTCACAATCTGACGTGGCTGTGTGATGCCCGGAATGGCATACTTGTTCTTGTCGAAGAACCCGGTGCTACGCTTATTCAGGCCCTGCTCCTCAATGGATGCTTCAAACTGCTCAAGTGTTTTGTTTTCTCCTGCAAAAGAGCTGGCTTGCATGTACACATCCTGGTAAGTCTGGCTGCTGGGTGTAATCTCTCTTACAATCTGCGCCACCCTTACTTTCTTTACAGGATCTTTTTTGCCGGTTACTTTAATGATGTGATACCCGAAAGCTGTTTCGGCCGTCACCACATCCCCTTTGTCGTTATTTACAACGGCTTCGTTAAAGTTGTAAGCCATTGTTCCGTCGGCAAACCAACCCAAGTCGCCACCTTTGGCACCTGTTGGTCCGTCAGAATATTCCTTAGCCAACTCTTCAAAACGGTCCGGGTTGTTTTTCAAAACATTGAAAAGGCTGTCGGAGAACGACTGTGCTTCCTTACGGCTTCTGACAACATCCTGTGCCCTGCTGGCTCCCTGGTAAGCAATCAGGATATGGCTTGCTTTCATTGAGTCAGGACGCATGGTGGTTTCGATAAGCTTGGCGATGTGATATTTTTCGTTTTCAACGTAAGGGCCTACTTTTTCGCCGGGCTCGCCGTTAAACATGTTGCTTTCAATCCTTGCCGGGAGGTCGCCGCGGCTTTTCCAGGAGCTGTCGTAAGGCTGGTCAGAAACGCTGTTGACAAAACGGGGCACTTCGTCGAGTGGAATGGTCTTTAGTTCTTCATCCAATTCATTGACCTGCTCTTCAATGGCGGCCACATCCTCTTCAGAAGCGGTTACATCAAAAACCACGTAATCGAGGTTGCGCTGTTCGTTCTCGTTTTTAAAGCGATACTTATTTTCTTCATAATAGTTTTTGTAGTCTGCATCCGTAATCTCCACCTCATCGTCAGCAACTGTCTGATACTTGATGCCAAAGTAATCTACGTTGGCGGTCATGCCGGTTTCCTGGTAGTTAAGCTTGGCCAAAGAATCAGGAACGTAATATGCTTTGGTGATAAGGTTTTGGAATTTCTGGAATTTTCTGTCGTCGCGGATGTACTCTTCGAGGGCAAACCACTGCTGGCGTTGTGCCTGCTCCATCTGGTCGAGGTTAGCCAAAAACTGGCGCACCATGGCCGGGTCAAAGCGGTTGGTGTTTGGGTCGGTAAAGTTATTGAGAATCACTTGGTGGGGGTTCTTTCCCTGCACCAGCTCATAAAGTTCTTCAGTAGTTACCTCAATGCCCAGCTCATCGTATTTCTCTTCCATCAAAATTTCGCGAACCATCTGTTCGTAAGTCTGCTGGCGAACAGTAAAGCGCTGACGGTCGGAAAGGTCTCCTGTACGGCTACGCTGGCGCTGATTTTCGAGGTTCTGCTCTGCCTGGCGGTTGAAATCCGGGTAAGTGATTTCCTCCCCATTCACAACGGCTACCGGAATATTCTGGCGTCCGCGGCCACCCGATTTAAACAGGTCGCCCAATACAAATGCTGCCAATGCAATACCAATAATCGCGATAAGTAATCCGGAATTTTTTCTTATTCTTCCTATTGCTGCCATTTTCTATCTAGTGTTTTTTCGTAATCAAGGGTGCAAATCTACAACAGAATACGAAGTATAAAAAATTTTTTTTGCTCCTGATTCTCTAGTATGAATTGAGGTGTAATTTTTTACAAGGGTGGAGCCACAAAAATCAGCGTCCTTTATTAATAATCAGACGTACCTTATCAACGCGTTTGCGGGTGGCATTAAGAATGATGAACGTGTAGCGACCCACCTCAATGCGCTGACCCGTCTTCGGAATGCTTTCCTGGTAGTGGATAAGCAATCCCGAAAGGGTTTCATAATCTTCTGATACAGGAAACTCAAGGTTATATTTTTCGTTGAGGTAGTCAATTTCGAGACGGCTCGAAAAGATGTATTCATCATCGTTTATCTTTTTTTCAATCATCTGCTCATCGTCATACTCGTCTTCAATTTCCCCGAAAATTTCTTCGATAATATCTTCCATTGTGATGAGTCCGGCCGTGCCTCCAAACTCATCCACCACCACCGCAATATTCTGGTTTTTCTCGATAAAAACCGACAGCACATCGTTGGCGTGCATGGTTTCCGGGACATAAGACACTTTTCTTACCGCCTGCTTAATGGTTCCGGGCTTCTTAAACAAATCAGAGGAGTGGCAATAGCCAATCAGGTTATCCATGGTTTCAGAATAAATCATCACCCTCGACAGTCCGTGGTTCACAAATGCATCCCTGAGCACCTCCACCGGGTCATCTTCACTAACGGCAATCACTTCGGTGCGTGGCACCATGCACTCCCTGATTTTGATGGATTTAAAATCAATCACATTCTGAAACATCTTCAGCTCGTGCTGTATGTCGCTTTCCTCCTTGTTTTCTGGAGAAAATTCCTTTAGGTAATGATCGAGATCAATGTAGTTGAAGTCGGCCTTACGATTGCCAATTTTCACCCTGAAGAGTTTTTTAATGATAAATTCCGAGAGGGTGAGGTAGATAAAAATCACAGGATAGAAGAGGTAGTAGAAAATGGTTACCGGAACTGAAAAAAAGCGTAGTAGTCCGTTAGAGTGCAGGCTAAACACCGCTTTAGGGATAAATTCAGAGAAGAAAAGGATGATGAGGGTGGAAATAATGGTTTCGCCAAGCAGGATCACCGATTTGCTGATGATAGCTTCGGGCAGGATGCTTATAAAAAAAGGATCGAGCACTTGGGTCATGCTCATACCGTAAACTACCAGGGTGATATTGTTGCCCAGCAGCAAGGCTCCTATAAATCGAGTGGGTATTTCTGCAAAGCGCGAGAGAAGGCGGGCGGAGAGCATTCCTTTCTTACGGTCGAGCTCGAGTTTCAGCTTGTTTGAACTCACAAAGGCAATTTCCATTCCTGAGAAAAAAGCTGAGAGAAGCATCGATAATGCGATAACTGTCCAAATATTAATCATAAATCAGCGAAGCTCGTTAGCGGTATAAATTTACAATTTAATTTCACTTTATTCCAACTCTTCTTCATCAACTTCCATTTTCCCTTTCAGGTTTTTGATGGTCCATGAGTTAAACGATTCATCCGACTCCATTCCACCTTCGCCATACAGCACTTGATTTTCGGTGGTGATAGTAACAAATTTATCGGTGTAAATCTTATCGTGCCGCTGATCCCAGATGAGCTCTTCGGTATTAAGGCGTTCTTTTTTCTTGTAGTTATTCACCACCACATCGCCGCGGGCAACCATTTTCAACTCCTTCTCCATTTTGATGCCGTAGTTGGCTGTGAGGCGCGACTCAACGGTTTTTCCTGTAGAATCGTAAAATACCACCTCAAAGCCTTCCGGAAAGACTGTCCGTGGGTTTTCTTCTCCTTTGTACGTTTCTACCTTCGGGCTGTGAAGTTCAAAAATAACATCACCATACTCGCTGTAATACATCACGACATCAGAGGCCTGCTGCTCGGGCATCGTGTCGCGCCGCGTCATCTTTCTCACCTCTTCCGGGTCGTTGCTGCATGAAACCGAGCTAAACACCAGCATCCCGAAAAGGAAAGCGAAAAACAAGCTGCTTAAAGACTGCGGCTGAGATAATGTGCGAATGGATATTCCTTTTAGGTGTTTCATTGGATAAAACTTCATCATTAAAAAAACCCACCTGTGCACACAGGCGGGCTTTGTTTTATAATGACCTCGTATTAATTCGAGGCTCTTACAGTAGTTGTTTCATTTATCCAGCATTCCACTTCGTACGATTCTCCTTCGCGCAGGTCGTGGAAGAAGATGGTTTCCTTGCGTGGGAAATACTGTTTGTAAGTATTGATGCGCTGGTTGGCTTCATCGGCAACGGTAGGATCAATTTGCTTGGCTTTCTGATACTTGTCAACCGCAGCCCAGTAAGCAACCTTCGAGGTCAGGTCGTTGCTTCCGCATTGCTTGGCTGTAGAAGCATACATGTCGCCAATCATAATATATAGCGAGCCGTCTTTTGGAATGTATTCCAGTGCTTTGTAGGCATAGCTGCGAGCGGTAGTAAACTCCTTCTTGATCGAATAGATGTTTGAGAGCATCTTGAAAGCACCTGCTTTTTCCACTTCATCTTCAAACAGTTTGGCTGATTGTTTCAGGTAACCGATAGCCTCATCATGATTATTTTTTTCAAGAAGCATGCGTCCCATTTTTTTGGCCGACTCGGCTGTTGGCTTCAGTTCGTGAAGTTTTTTTGTGGCTTCGAAGAACAGGTCTGTGTCTGTACAGTCCTTTTTGTCGAGCATGCTGGTGATTTTTTCCAGCAATTCCGTATCTTCAGGGTTTGCTGCAAACTTCTGGCTGTAAATACCGGTCAGGTCTTCGCAGGTTGCATAAGGCTCAAAAGAGTTTTCGATGTTAGCCTGTACATTTTCCCACATGGCCAGATACCGCTTCTTGTCAGCATACTTTTCAAGGTTTTTATCTATAATGTTCGAAATCTTATCGTAGGTCTCAACGATAATTGACTTCTCAGCCGTTCCATTTTTATATTTCTGTATGGCCGTTCTGAAATAATAAACAAGCACTGCGCTCTGAGAGTTTGCTCCTCTCAACTCAACCGATTTGTCGAGGATATCATACACCTTATCTACTTTCTCAGGCATAAACTGGTAAAGGTCAACGCCCTTATATCCCAAAATTTTACCTTTCTGGCTACGGCCGTTCCTTCCGGTGGGGAAGTATGTCAGGCGCTGGTCATAGATCTGCATCAGTGTATCAACTAACCCGGCTTTACGTTCTTTATCATCGGCTTTACGGATTTTATAACGATACATTTTCGTTCCGTGGATGTATAGGTTTTCTGTTGCACGGGGTGCATTAGTGAAAACCCAACGCCATGATTTCAGGGCGTCGTTGATGCTACTGTTGTTATAGCCTTCTTTTTCCCATTGATCATAAAACTCCTGGTAAAGAGACAGCTTGGTAAGTGTTTTTATGCTGTCTTTTCCATACTTTGGAATTTGTTGCTTATCCTGAGCCTGCGATTGTGCCGAGAAAAGCACACCCAGAAAAACTGCCAGTCCGATGAATAAAATGCTCTTTTTCATAATTCTATTTTTGGTTACTGATATTTTCGCTTGATGAACCAACGCTCAAAAATCGAAATTCCCAGTGTAAATTTAACATAATTTTCTTTTATCAGATCATTATCTGTAGTTCCTCTTCTTCCTATTTCTGCTCCTATGTTTATAGAAGAACCGGAACTTTTTATTGGTAACCCTAAACCAAATGCTATGCCAATTTCAGATAACTGGGTATTGTTGAGCTGCAGGTTGGTATTTGCATAGTGAAAACCAAAGCGATATTTAATTTTTTTAAGATAGCTTGAAAGCACGTTGTGGTTGGGGAGGATTTCTGCCCCCACGGCCAGGTAGTTGCTGTTTTTCAGGGAATCGGATGCACCGAAAGCCCTGAAATCTTCCCACTGATCCCAGCGATAGTCGATGCCAAAGCGAAGGTTATTATTTTTTTCTATCATGAGGCCTGTTCCGAACGAGGACGGCATGCTAAACTGGCCTTTATTATTGGGGTCGTTGATGATAGTGTCATTGACCGATTCAATTCCTGTGCCTGATCGCAAAACCTGCGTGGAAATCATTTGTTCTGTGGCACTCAGATCGGTGGCATTGCTGTAGGTTGCCCCGAAGATGGCACGCCAGTTTTCGTTTAAAGGCTGGATATACTGCAGGCCGTAAGAAAACCTAATATCGCTGATTTGTCTTCTGTTTGATACTTTTGCCGACCAGTAATATATGGAGTCGGGAAAGGTGGTGAATTTTTGCAGGTCGATGTCTCCCCACACATAGGAGGCGTTAGCACCAACGGATAAGCGCTCCGAAATTTTTAACCCGGCACCAATGAAAAAGTCGCTGATGCCGCCTTCGCCCTGGTAGAGGTATTCGATACTTCCCAAGTCCGGGTCGGTTCTGAGGTCGCTGATCTCATACCCCACATCGCTCACCGGACGCAGCCCGGTAGTGACCTTCAGCCACTGTGTGACCGGAAAGCCCATGGCAATGTGTCCCAGCGAAGAAAACTCAGACTGGTGTGTTTTGTTTAATGTTTCCCAGTTGCTTATGCGCTCTCTGACACTGCCATCGAAAACGAAAGACATGGAGTCGTAGGCGGTGTAAGCTGCCGGGTTGCGGTAGTTAATCAGGTTCGACTCTCTCAGGGCTACTGAAAGGCCTCCCATGCCTAACTGCTGCGGATGAATGTTTTGTGAAAGGTCTCCGATTCCGAAACGGGAATAGGGAGACCAATAGTCTGCTTGCGAATAGGCACCAAGTGAAGCAAAAATCGCAACGACTAATAGCCAACTATGTACTGCTCTTCTTCTCAAAATAATAATCTAAAATTTTATTTAACCCTGTTATCACGATATTTGGCCGTGCAAATATGTTATTTTTTAACTTCTTATCAAAATAATTTAAATCCCCTCCCGTAAATACAACTTTCAGGCTCCCATATTCATTACGATATTCGTCAATCATTCCGTCAAGCTCGTTGACCGTTCCGTGAAGAACACCGGAATGAAGGCTCCCGTTGGTGTTTTTTCCTGTCAGAGGAGTTTCGTATTGCTGCCCGGGAAAGGGCAAGTTCTTTGTAAACGTATTCATGGCCCTGTAGCGCATCCTCAGGCCGGGGCTGATGGCTCCGCCATGGTATACTCCGTCAGCCGTTAAGATGTCGTAAGTGATGCAAGTTCCTGCATCAATCAGTAGAATATTTTCTTCAGGGAACTCATAAAATGCACCCGCCACGCCTGCCAAGCGGTCTTTGCCTAATGTTTCAGGGGTGTCGTACATGACTTTAAAAGGCAGGGGCAAATGATGATCAAGAATGATGGCCTGACAATTCTGGCTCTCGCTGATGTATTGAAGTATGCGCTCTGGTGATGACCCTACCGATGAGATGATAGCCATTTTTATGGGATGTTTTCTGAAATAATACGGTAAATCTTCTTCACTGAAGTCATCGTAGCGATGAACATCCAGCAGGCTACCTCTTTCAAAAAGGGCCACTTTCGTCAGGGTATTACCCATATCAATCACCAGGTTCATATGGCAAAATTAACACATTGATTTATTGAAAGATACTTTTTAACGGAATTTAACAGCAGATGCAGTTTGGGCAAAATCTGAAAAAATTTCAGGCTTGTTGTATTGGGATAAATAATTTTTATACATTTGCAACCGCATTTACGAAAAAGGTGCCATAGCTCAGTTGGTAGAGCAACGGACTGAAAATCCGTGTGTCCCTGGTTCAATTCCAGGTGGCACCACAGGGAGGCTTAAAAAGGTCTCCCTTTTTTGATTCCATTCCGGCATTGAAACCCGGAAAAATCAATATTCATTTTGATGAAGGAGACGTGGCAGAGTGGACGAATGCGGCGGTCTCGAAAACCGTTGTCCGCCCCGCGCGGACCGGGGGTTCGAATCCCTCCGTCTCCGCCAGGAAAAAAGGCAAGAGTCAAAATACAGATCCTGCCTTCTTGCCAAATATTTTTATCAGATTACTTAATGATTATTTTTTCTTCAAACGACATTTGCCCTGTTTGCACTTTGAGGATATAAAGTCCGGAACCACGAACACGAACCGAATGTTTCGTTCCGTTAAATATTTCAGATTGAATAAGTTGTCCGGTGCTGTTATATATCTGCACAGTAGCCTGGGATTCATTTTCAGGAATTTCAATCAATATAAGCTCACCATCAGCGAAAATTCTGCTTTTCTCTTTTTCGGGAATTTCCTCTTCGCCCAAAAGCGATTTATTCAGGTAAAGAATAAAGCGGTCAGTGAATTCTCCTTCTTCCGAGTCAAAAGCATAAGTGTCCTGATCCGTAAAGTCAGTTACTTTTTGATTGTAAAAATCTTTAAGGAAGATTCCGTGGTCGATGAACTCCTGGCTGCTTTCTGCCATGCTTATTTCATAGCTTCCTTTTTCAGGAATGAGAACCCCAATCCGCATGGCTGTGTTTTCGTTTATGTCAGGAATATTGTCTAAAGCAACCTTTTTGTTGTCGCGCGTGAAGGTGAAAATCCCAGGGCTTAGTGCGTTGAAGCTAAAAAGCTTGGCGGCATCAAAACGGTCTTTGTCAAAAGAGGCCTCCGGATTTAAAACAATCATCGCTTCATCGAAGTAATCCGTTTGCCCTGAGAGTAGCAGTTCAAGACGGTTACCCGGTTTGTCTTCCTTCAGGAAATTCTGGGAGGAGTGCACCAGGTTCGTGCTTGAAAGGTTCAGGGTGCCGGCCTGGCTTACCCTAACAAAAAACCCCTGTCCGGGACTGATGTTCTGTGAGGTTGTTCCGGCTGTTCCGTTATGGTACACATAGTCTCCTGCCCCGCCGTTGGCTGTGTTGTCATACACATAGAAGTTATTGTCGGACAGCGGTGTTTTGTCAACAGTGCTCCAGTCGATGGAGGCACTGAACGGGTTGCCAATCAGGTTCCAGCCTTGAGCGCCGCTGCCAGTGTAGGTTAAAGTAATATCCTGCGAAGCTGTGGTCAGGCTTCCTGAAAAAGTTTTAACGGTGGTATAATTATCTGTATAGGCCACCAGATATCCCTTGCCAGCAGAGAATTGCGATTCAAAGCTGTCGTTCAGGCTCCCGTCAGCACTGCGTATATTGATCCATGGCAGACCGTTGGTGGCGGTTTCATCATAAGAATAGAAGTCGAAATCAGTCGCCAGGTTCGGAGTGCCATTCGGAACAAACCCAGGTTGAATATCCTGTCCTGAGACCGGCGAGGACAGGAAATGCCAGGAGTTGTCATTGTTAATGTAGCGGTCGGCTTCCACACTTCCATTGCTTGTGATGCTCCCTGAGACGATGAGGGAGCCAGTTCCGGAGTTATCCGATTCAATCTTCAAAATTCCGTTATGAGTCAGTGAGCCATTCACAGACAGGCTGGCACCTGAGGCAATGGTTATCTGATTCACGGAGACATCATCTCCGTTTTGAACCACCGGATCATTTGTTGCACCAGCAGGAACACTTACGTTATAGTCTTCTGTTGGGGCTGTGGATTCATTCCAATTTGATGCGGAATTCCAGTCGCTGTCAGTGTCCCCAGACCATGTAAGGCTTCCAAAATCTGTGGTAAAGGTTTCTTCATCACCATAGGAGGTGCCCACCCAGTTTGAAGCGTAAGCCCGCACATAGTATTGTGTGTTTGGGTTTAATCCTGTAATCGAAGACACAAATGCACCTTCACCGCTTCCATCATTGGTAAAAGAATCATTGAGTGTAGGATTTGGTGAGGTGCTCCAGCAAACTCCTTTCGCGTCAACTGTTGCATCCCCGTCAGAGGAGACATTCCCGCCGGAAGTTGCGGAGTTTGAGGTAATGTTGCTGGTGGATGTAGTGCTGAGGCTGGGTTTCACCGCATCGTCAATACCGCTGACGATTAAGGAAAAATCTTGTGAGCCTCCATCAAGACTGCCCTCATGAGTAATCTGGATGGTATAGGTGCCTGCCGAAGGAGAGGCAACAACGATCTTTTCAACGTTATCCACATCATTATCTCCGGTAGTGGCAGCATTGGCCGGGTTTTGCCCATCAAGCATATAAGGTTGCCAGGTTTGCTTTGATGCCCCGTTATTTAAGGAGAGATCCAGATCGTTCACGAGCATGGGGTCAGTAGGATCCAACTGTGCTGAAACAGGCGTTCCTGCCGGGTCCGTCCATACAATAGTCACAACCAAAGGATCTGTGCCAGGCACTGCGATATCCTGGCTGAAGGTGTTGCCATCAGACAAGGTTTCTTCCTGAATAAGTGATGAAACACCGTTGTTACTGATTACTTCAGCAGCTGTTTGGGTATTCATCAATCCCCATCCGAACATATAATCAGGCCCATCGTTGGGTCCGGCTTCATCGGCCGTGTGAATAGCCAGCGCTTTCAATGTGGCTGATTTCATGTAGGCGCTGTTGGTTTCATTATAATGTTCCTGCAAAAGCAGCAAAGAACCGGCCACATTGGGAGAAGACATGGAGGTTCCGCTTGAGTTTGCATAGGCAGAATTTCCTGAATTGTAGGTTGAATACAGAATATAACCATTCCCGGAGATATCAGGCTTTATTCTGCCATCATCAGAAGGTCCCCAGCTTGAGAAGGAGGTCATTTCTACATCCGCAGGATCGCCGGAGTAACCGCCTGAGACATCTTTTGCAGCCCCAACCGTAAGAATATTTTTAGCGTTGCCATTCCAGCCAATGCAATCATAGCCATCTGCACCGCCGTCTTGCGGATGATCAGGTTCTCCTGCACCATCTCCGCGGTCGTTACCAGCACTTTTTACTATTAAGTAATAGGGGGCGTTAAAAGCTATTGTATCCCATGCCTGGGCGGTATTTCCGTAAAAACCAAACCGGTAATCTTCATCACTGCTAATGTTTTCATCACCATACCATTCCCACGAAGAGCCATTCCAATACCAACCGGAGATATATCCATAAGAGTGATTGGAAATCAGTAAGCCTGCACTTGCAGCTGAAGACATTTCACTATCATCTGAATTCCAGTCGTAGGCGTCCAGGCTTGCATTGAAAGCCATCCCTTTCGCATCAGCGACAACACCACCTGCAATCAAAGTGCCGGCCACATGAGTAGCGTGCCAGCTGTCCGAGCCATCGCCATCCTTGTCTGTTACCCGGCTGCTTCCTGTATTGTTAAACTCCTGGTGTGTAGCGAGCACATCTCCGCCATCCCATTCACCAACGGTCATGCCTGTGCCGTCCAACGTAAGCCCGGCGGCTCCTCCGCTGTGGACTTCATTTGTGGAGATGGATTCTGCAGCATCTGCATTATGGGTGATGTAATAAAGAGGCTTTCCGTTTTTCCGTACACCCTGAAGCTCTATAAGAGTACCATCTACTTCCTGTCTGACGATCCAGCCTTTCTGAGCTGCCAGTTCGAGAGCTTTCGCTTTGTTTAAGGAGTCAGCTATTCTGAGTGAAATGGCCAGTTCTTTCAAAGCTGTCGTATTCGATTCTGAGATAATTTGTTGTTTTTCCTGAATGGATTGAGCCGTGAGTGAGTATGAGATGAGATACAGCACCACAATTGCTAAATAAGATTTTAATTCTTTTTTCATAACCAACACGAAGTTTATACGATATTTAACTCAAAACAAAAAACCATTGTTTATTTTATAAAGATTAAAAACCAATGTCATAAAAAAGGCAAGACCCTGGAGCCTTGCCTTTTGAGTTGTTTTGTAATTGTTATTTTATGATTAATTTTTTCCTGTACACTTCGTTTTCGGAATTGATTTCAACGAGGTAAGTTCCTTTGGCAAAAGTTGAGATATCAATCTCAAATGATTTCGCATGATTGCTCTCCCTTTTAAAAATGATTTCTCCCTTCACATTTCTGAGTTTAACAGTAAAATGGTTGAATAAATTCTCCCACTCAATGGTTACATTTTCTGATGCCGGATTCGGATATAACACCAGTGGGTTTGCAGCATCCTGATCGTCAATTCCAATATCGAAATCAAGGATAACATCCAGTTCAACGTCTGCTCCGTCCACTGTAAAATCACCCTCTTCAGTAAGGTAGCCCTCGGCGGTCACTTCATAATCGTAGGTGCCGTTTATCAGGCTGAATATCACTATTCCATCACTATCAGTGTAAAGGACTTCGCCTTCCACATCCACTGTAGCATTTTCTATCGGTTCACCCGATTCTGTTTCTGAAACATTGAAAGTAACGGTGTATTCCTCGGGTGGCAGCGGCGTCATTTCCACGTTTTCAGTGACATCGGCCCCACTAACTGTTACGCTTCCACTTTCGTTTTCATACCCTGAAGCATTAACAGAATAGCTGTACGTTCCGTCTGGCAGACTAATAGTTGCCTGACCTGAAGCATCCGTAGTGAGATTTTCACCATCGATAGCGATTTCGGCTCCGCTAATCGGGTCGGAAGTATTGATATCTGAAACATTGAAAGTCACGGTGTATTCCTCGGGTGGCAGTGGTGTCATTTCCACGTTTTCAGTGACATCGGCCCCACTAACTGTTACGCTTCCACTTTCGTTTTCATACCCTGAAGCAGTAACAGAATAGCTGTACGTTTCGTCTGGAAGACTAATAGTTGCCTGACCTGAAGCATCCGTAGTGAGATTTTCACCATCGATAGCGATTTCGGCTCCGCTAATCGGGTCGGAAGTATTGATTTCTGAAACATTAAATGTAACTGTATACTCTTCCGGAGGGAGCGGGGTCATTTCCACGTTTTCTGTGACATCGGCTCCGTTTACTGTTAGGCTTCCATTAGTATTTTGATACCCTGAAGCAGCTACAGTATAACTGTATGTGCCATCCGGCAAGTCAATCGTGGCTTGACCAAGCTCATCAGTACTGAGAATAAAGCTATCATCGATAGTAATTTGTGCTTCGCTAATCGGTTCAGAAGTATTAATATCGGTAACAATGAAAGTAACGGTGTACTCTTCTGGTGGCAGCGGGGTCATTTCCACATTTTCGGTAATATCTGCCCCACTGACGGTGACAGTTCCGCTTTCGTTTTCATACTCTGAAGCCGTCACAGAATAACTGTACGTTCCGTCTGGCAGACTGATGGTTGCTTGTCCGGATGCGTCAGTGGTCAGGTTTTGACCATTAACTGAAATAACAGCACCGCTGATTGGATCGGACGTAATAATATCGGAAACATTAAATGTAACTGTGTATTCCTCAGGTGGCAGTGGCGTCATCTCCACGTTTTCTGTGACATCTGTTCCACTCACTGTTACACTTCCGTTGGTGTTTTCGTAGCCGGTTGCTGTTACGCTGTAGCTGAATGTTCCATTTGTTAAACTAATGCTTGCTTGTCCGGAGGCATCCGTAGTGAGGTTTTCACCATCGATGGATATTTCAGCACCACTGATTGGATCTGAAGTATTAATATCCGAGACATTAAAAGTCACGGTGTGTTCTGGCAAAGCTTCAGTAATGTTTAATGTATAATCCTCTACTTCGCCATAAGAGAAAATCCCGCATGAATGCGTTCCGCCATCCGCCAGTGAAATCCTCATTAGCGTGGTTCCCAGAACGGCATCAGCAGGAACAACAATATCCGCTGTAGCTGTAAAATCCCCGTTTATGGCAGTATAGTCGAAGAAGATAGTTTCACTGGCATCAAGAAAGTCGCCGTCCTGATTCCAGTCAATCCATCCCCAGAATTCATCACTGTCAAAGCCATCGGTGGCATCGGCAGATATCTGGTAGCTTTGCCCTTGAATTAAATCTGTTGATATGGCAGTAAAATCACTGTAGCCACTGTCGCCTGAGTCGTTATCGATATCTTCAAGCGATACATTTGAGATGTATTCAAACCCTGTTTCAGTGGCATACGATTCACAGTAAGGAGTGCCGGTAGTTGTAGTGTTTCCTGTTAAAGCCGGAGTAAGATAACAATAAGAACCTTCAAAATATTCGAATACCGCAAAATGATAATCGGTGCCTTCAGTCAATCCAGTTATTGTAACGGAATTCCCGGCATCGGCATAGACGACGTAGTTTTCAGAGCCGATCATGTCTCCCGCGCCGAACACTGCGCTGGCTGTGTAGGCGGATCCGTCGACGGGGAGGGCATCGACTGCGCCCCCTTGTTTTGCCACAACCAAAACAGCATCGCCATCTCCGCGGGTCCAGCTAATGGTTACTTCGGTATCGTTTATATCATTAACGCTAAAGCCGGAGGCTTGCGTTGTGGGAGGGGTGCAGGTTGATCCGCCGGTAATACTGAAATCATCGACAGCCCAATACCAATCGTAAGCACCTGTGTAGTTCCACTTTAGTTTAACAGCACTTTCTCCGCCAATTTCCGCCGACAGGTCTTGTGTCCAGGTTTCCGGGTTATTGGTAGAGGTGCCGCTCCACGATTGTAGGTCTGTCCATGAACTACCACCGTCAGTGGAATAGGAGAAGGTGGCGGTTGAGGAGCCGTACTGTCTGAAGTAGTGCTCAAAGGAAACGGTTACTTCCGTGTAGGTACTTAAATCGAGCAATGGGGTTATCATGTCGGCATCCTGACTTCCTCCGCTTCCGTAATTGTTGCTGTCGAGCACGGCGAAGCCATTGCTCTCGGTGGTGGAGTTAAATGTTTCCTGGTCACCACCTAAAATGTAGTCTCCGGTCACAAACTGCCAGGTTTGCCCCGAACCATCATTGTCAATGTTTTCCCAGCACGTTGGGAGTGTGTTCTCTGAAAAATCTTCCGTAAAGGGAAGTGTATTGAAAATGTCGCAGAGTGTGTTGAATGGCACTGTTTCGCCATATGAAGTGCCTTCTGAGTTGGTCGCAAAGGCCCTCACATAATAAGTGTTTGCGCTTTGTAAGCCGTCAAGAGTTGTTGAAAAAGATCCTGATCCCGAGCCCACCAATTCTGTATTGTCAGCGATTGTTGGATTTCCTGATTGATTGTATACGAACCCGCGTTCTGTCACCGGGTTACCATTTTCACTGATTACTTCACCGCTCACGTCTGCTGTGGTCATCGTAATCCCTGTCACATCTCCGGTAGCAACCACAGGATATCCCATAGAAATGCCGGAGATTATAATAGAAAAATCCTGAGACCCGCCGTCGAGTGTTCCCTCATGGCTTACTTCAATAGTGTAAGTATTGGCTGTTGGATTTTCGATGTAGACCTTTTCAACGTTATCAACATCGTTGTTGCCTGTTGTGGCTGCTGCCGATGGGTTTTGACCGTCGAGCATATAAGGATAGTGAGTGGTTGAAGCAACAGTTTCTGTTACTGTCACATCCAGATCATTAACCAGCATCGGATCTGTAGGATCAAGCTGAGCAGATACCGGAGTGCCCGGAACATCCGTCCAAACCACCGTAACAATGAGTGGCTCTGTAGTTGACGGCGTCACGTCGAGTGTAAAGGTATCACCATCATTCAGAGTCTCTTCCTGGATCAGGCTTTCAATTCCATCCATAGAGATGATATCGGCTGCGGTTTGAGTATTGAGTAGCCCCCATCCAAACATGTAGTCAGGCCCCTCATCAGGCCCACACTCATCGGCGGTATGGATAGCTACACCTTTGAGGGTGGCCGACTTCATGTAATTGCTGTTCAAATCATTATAATGCTCCTGTAAAAGCAACAAGGAGCCGGTGAGGTTCGGCGCCGACATTGAAGTGCCGCTAAGAGAAGTATAATCATCATCGCTTTCGTTGTCTGTAGAAAACAGGTAGTATCCGTTGCCTGAAATATCGGGTTTGATTCTGCCGTCGTCGGATGGCCCCCAGCTCGAAAAGGTAGTCATTTCCACGTCATCAGGATTTCCTGAATACCCCCCTTCAACATCGAGTGTGGCTCCTACAGTTAAGATGTTTTTAGCGTTGCCTTGCCAGCCAATACAATCAAACCCATCAGCACCACCATCTGGCGGGTGGCCGGCTTGTCCGGTACCATCGCCGCGATCATTTCCGGCACTTTTTACAATGAGGTAATAGGGCGCATCATAGGCAATTTGATCCCAGGCCTGTGATTTACTGCCATAGAACCCGAAATGATAATCTTCTTCAGTGCTTATGGTTTCATCGCCCCACCATTCCCAAAAAGAATCATTCCAATACCAACCGGTAATGTAACCGTACGAATGGTTCGAAAGTAAAAGTCCGTCAGCAGCAGCTCCGGCCATCTCGCTGTTGTCTGAATTCCAGTCGTAGGCCTCAAGGTTTCCGTTGTAGGCCATTCCTTTGGCGCTGGACTGTACGCCTCCGGCGATAATGGTACCGGCGACATGAGTGGCGTGGTAGCTGTCTGAGCCATCGCCGTCCATGTCAGTGACACGGGCACTGCCCGTATTGTTGAATTCCTGATGCGTGGTGCGCACATCGCCACCGTCCCATTCGCCTGCGGTCATTCCGGTGCCATCGAGCGACAGTCCGGCCACACCGCCCGGATGTACCCTGTCTGTTGAGACTGACTCGGCAGCACCAGAATTGTGGGTAATGTAGTAAACCGGACGACCATCTTCTGTAACCGACATCAATTCAGCTTCACCGCCTTCAAAGGTTTTCCGGACCTCCCAGCCATTCTCTTTAGCCATCCGGAGTGCTTTCTCTTTCTGAGCTTTCCATTTTTTGGCGTAATTCTCCTTAAGGTTTTGAAGCGATTCAATATGGCTCTGCGACTGAATTGCTTTGCGTTCTTCTTTAGTTTGGGATTTTAAGGTTCCTGAAATCATTAAAATGATACATATCAGGATGATTCGAGTTTGATTGTTTAGCATGTAGTTAGGTTTTTTTTAAATTATTGCGTTGAAAATGTGTTGACCCAGGCGAACACTTTTTTTTTCAGCTTGCCAAGTTAGAAGTTTTTTAAATAAATCCATCAGTATAATCCGGATTTTCTTGACATAAATGCAGGAAGACGTGGCTTTGCCAGATGCCGGAAGGAGGAGTTCAAAATGATAGTCCGGAGAAGTGCAAAAAGCTTAATACTTGTTGTAGCTGATAATGTCCTCAGGTTTTTTCCGCGATTTTCCGCGGATGCGGTACCCTTCAACAGGATAGCCAACCGAAATCATGAGCGCTATGCTTTTCTCTTTGGGTATGGATAACAGGTCTTTTACTTCCTTTTCGTAAAACCATCCAATCATACATGTTCCAAGGCCCAGCTCATCGGCTTGCAGACAAAAATGTTCGGCTGCAATACCTACATCCATCAGTCGCCATTCCTTGTTTTTGACGGCTCTTCCCAGGCGGGTAACTGCTTTTTCTTTTTCGAGGGTGATTACAATGATGACAGGAGCCTGGTCAACGAATTTGTTAAATTTCAAAACACTGTCGTAGGTCCGTTTTGAAACTTGGAGTTTCAATTCGGGATTGTCAACAACAATGAATTTCCAGGGCTGCGAATTACTGGCTGAAGGCGCCAGGCGCGCGGCTTCAATACATTTCAGGATATGCTCGCGCGCAACCGGCCTGTCAGAATATTTTCTTGTGCTTTGCCTGTGTTTTACCAGATCTAAGAAATCACCCATATCAATACTTTTCAGCAAAGGTAATAACACCAAGGCATAAAAAAAGTGTGACAACGAGAATTGTCACACTTAACCTAAACCACTAAAACTACTAACCTATGAGAAAACTAAATGTTCTGACGTTTTAAATGCAATTTATATGCCATTAATGTTTTTTTTAAATCTTTTTTAAAAATGAACCGGACTTCGTGCCAAACATCCCTCTCAATCATTCTTATCGTCCGGTCCATTTTTTTCTACTAACAATTACATAACATGTTGAAAAATCTGATTGCAAAAATAGCTCAGCAATTAACGCTCTTTTGTTAAGGATATTCAACAAAAGTTAATATATGTTAAACCTCTGGAGTGAATGCATTTAACTGCCTACTTTTGCTATGCATGAATAAAAAAATTATCATCGGGGTTATTACTGTAACTGCCCTGGCACTTGTAGGTCTGGTGGGATTGCAATTTTATTGGATTAAAAATGCGGTGAATCTGCGCGAAGCAAATTTCAGGCGAAGTGTTGATGAAGCCATGTCGAGCGTGGTGTACAAGCTTGAGCGCATCGAAACCGCCAACCGAATCCAGGAGCGGATGATGGAGCGCCCAAAAGGATCTTCCTTTATGAATACGATGGATTCGATCACCTATCTTTTCCTGAAGGAGCTGGACTCCATACCCTGGGCCGATAGTGTCAGCGACACCAGCCTGAATTATAGTGGACAGAATGTGCGTCTTGAAATTATCAGGGATGAGCAGGGCCGGATTGTCAAGCGTTTGGACACCACCTTCAGGGGAAGGCAAGATATTGAACACGGAAGGGTGGCTTCACGAGTTAGCGTCAGCCCCGATGTGCCGCGCTCGGCCATCGAAAACCTCAATGAGCAGTTTAATAATCTCTGGAAGAAATCGTACATGGTGTCGGATGTCTTTGAAGATATGTTTAGCCTGGGGCACCGGAAACCGCTGGAGGACAGGCTCAACGTCAAAATACTCGACTCGCTTATCAGACATGAGCTGCGTATGAAAGGGCTCGACACAGATTATCGATTTGGTGTTTTCAGCACCGGGCGCAATAAGATGGTTCTGAAAAAGGATGTCCCGCCGAATTTTTCTCTTAAAGAACAAGGAATGGCCTTCCGCCTCTATCCGAGCGAGATTTTTATGAGCCCGGACTACCTGATGGTTCATTTTCCGAACCAGAGACAGTTTTTGATAACACAAATGTCGGGGATGCTTTTTGTGTCGCTTATCCTGCTGATTCTGATATTTGTTTCTTACATTTTTTCTGTCAGGACGATTATTTATCAGCGTAAGCTGTCGGAGTCGAAAAATGACTTTATCAATAACATGACACATGAGTTTAAAACGCCGATATCAACCGTTTCTCTGGCCTGCGAAGCACTATCCGACAAGGACATAAAAAAGTCGGAAGAGCTTTACAGCAGTTACATCAACGTAATCAGCGAAGAGAATAAACGTCTTGGGGCCTTGGCTGAAAAGATTCTGCAAACGGCCATCATCGAAAAGGGAGACTTGAAGCTGAAACGCGAAATGGTGGATGTGCACAAGTTGATTGAAGAAACCATTACCATAAACAGGATGCAAGTGGAAATCAAGGACGGAATCATAGAAACCGATCTGAAAGCCACACAAACCACGCTGGAGGCCGACCACGACCACTTGCTCAACGTGTTTAATAACCTGCTGGATAACGCAAACAAGTACTCGCCCAAGAAGCCGCACATCATTATCACTACCCATAATACGGTTAATGAGATAGTGATTAGTATCAAAGACAATGGCATCGGCATCAGCAAAAGCGATCAGAAAAAAATATTCGAAAAGCTTTACAGAGTGCATACGGGTGACCTTCATGATGTGAAAGGCTTTGGTTTAGGCTTAAGTTATGTTAAATTTATCGTCGATAAACTGGATGGGAAAATCGG
>JAASSU010000092.1 GCA_021767705.1 Bacteroidota bacterium
GAAGTTTGGAGTTAGTCGGGCTTGGGTGACCAAATTATTAAACTGATTACAATCGACTCTACTCAGTTGAAAAACTTAATTATTAAGTTCTCAGCTTAAAAAAAGAATTACCGTAACTCCTTCGTCAAATTATTATAAACGCGGGTGATCAATCGCATATCCTGTGTGATGATCTCTCCTGTGCCCGTCATTCCATTTTTTGGAGTTAACTTGTACCCGTAGTTTGTATTTAATCCATTAGGAAACTGCACCTTGGCGAAAAACAGACTATCCCGGACGGGAATATCTGACAAGTATTCAATACTGCCGGCTACTGAACCAAATTCACTATATGGATAGCCGCTGAATCGTACCAACACCTGTTGTCCTTCTTCTATCTTACCAAATGAACGCTGAGTAATTATCAACTCTCCAAAGAAGTTGGTGCTTTCCGGTTGAATGAGAAAGAGTTCTTGCCCGGCCGAAACCGTTTGCTTTTCCTGCAAAATTCCGGAATAAAATAGAGTACCGGTAGCCGGGACTGTCAACAAATAACTTCGTTTCCATTCATCCACTGTACTTTTCAAATTGTACATGGCTTGTGCAAAGACGGCTTGTTGTTGACTAATCTGGCGTTCAAGATCCATGATCTCTTTTTGTTTGGCCGACTGAGCCATCCGGTTGTTAATAATAGCCGACTCTGTTTGCTGAAGGGGCAGTTGTTGATTTGCCAACTCGCTTTCGGCTCGATCTAATTCCAGATCAGCAATAAGATCTTTTTCAGCAAGCTTTTTCTGGGCTTCATATTCCCGTTCAGCCAATTGTAGAGTAGTTTGCTGAATTTGCTTTTGAACCTCAAGGTGTTCTAATAATTGCCGAGTATATTCGAGTTCTTCCGCTAAAATCTCTTTTTGATCGTGATAGTACGCGCCGGGCAAATAATCTAAAAACTCACGATACACCTGATCGAATGATTGAAAACTGCTTTGCAGGCTGCCCAAATTTTTATAGCTCAACATCCCTAAAGACCGAATGCTTTCGATATTATTATCTTGCAGCCAATGATCGAGACTATCTAATGTTGAAGATAGAGCAATGACCGAAGCATGATCTGCCGTACTTTCCAGCCACGCTAAAACTTCTCCCTCTTCTACCTGCATATTGTCCTCTTTAAATAGCCGGACTAACTTCCCGTTCACTTTGGCTTCCACGGTTTTCGGGGCATTGATGACCGTTAGTTGCAGCGGGGCATTTAAGGTTTCAGGATATTGGATGGTGGAGGCAGACAGAAATATCAACGCCAACACAATAAAGAAGGAAGCTATTCCCCATCGAACCAGCCAATGCGGCGGGCGTCCTATAATTTCCTGAACTTCTTCACTTCGGATTTCTAATTCAGGGAAAGCGGGTGCTTTTTTTATAGCTCCATTACTGTTCGATTTTTCGTGATCTTCTTCTGCCATTTTTAATATGGGTCTTGCATCCAGCAACCTACTTGTGCGGCTCCAACACCACAATTAACATAACCGTGAATGCTACCATCTCCTTCTGAATAGCAATTACCACCCCCTGGGTCAGTACATGATATAGTACGTCCACTTGGACAACTAACAGATACGGTACAACCTGGATCAGCCATATATCCTGCCGATACTTTTTTCATCTCTTCCCTATTTAAAATTTTTATCAAGTTCATATTTCTTTCATGTTTAATTAAAGTTTAATGGCCAAATCAAATATTATCATTAACTGACCAGACTGTTAGAAATAACAAAATTATTTCTCTCTATGCTGGAATTTTCCCCTGAAGTTTTCCCTGAATTTTCTTGTGAATTTTTCCCTGAAAAATTATGTGAATTAATTCTCCTTTTTTTTCTATAAATATCTGTTTATAGTCATAGGGAAATTAATATGCTCTCTATGAATCCATATCATTTTTCTTTAATAATTATAGTGGGAATTTTTTCTGCCTGCTGTGAAAGATCAAATCAATTAACTTCCCGACAATTTAATTTACCTGATACAAGCACCGTTACTTTATCAACGCTTTTTGAATATGATGAACTTTCCGCTGGAGCTTTTATCAAAATGATCAAGTCCATCAAACCTTTATCTAATGGAAATCTTATTGTTCAGAACTATCCACATTATCAAGTCCATGAATTTAGCCCTTCTGGAAAACTTGTCAATACAATTGGAAGAAAAGGACGAGGCCCGGGAGAATTCATGGAAGCATATCATGTGTATGTTACTTCTGAGGACTCACTCCATGTCATAGATACAAATTACCTGCAACGTCAAATCGTTTTTTTTAAAAATGGAAACAATGATTGGGAGGCAAAACGAGAAAGAGTTTCTGGTAATAAACGATATGTTGACACCTTATTATCAAAATTCCCGGTTGACCTTACCACTTCGAAAAATGGTGAAATGATGGGAAAGTTTTGGGTTTCTCCCGGACATGTGGTTTCTGATACGCTATCTCATCATTTCAATTATCTTGCAGAAGTTGATCATAACATAGATATGGCCGGCCCGCCAAAAAACCTGATCCCGGTTGGAGATATTGCCATTTTACGTACAGATAATAGTATGACTCAACAAAGCAACAGTCGATTTTGGCGTACTTTTTATCTTCCAATTCCAAATACAGAAAAGATTTTACTTATTAGCAATAACTCAAATAAAATTGTGCAAATAGATTCTTCAGGAAATAAACGGGTACAAGGTCGGCTGCCTTTCGAACATTTTCAGGTTAACAGGGAAGAGATCGAAAATAATTTCAATACCTCATCTCCCAATAACTCGAAGATGAAAAAATTGGTTTTGGATCTTATGATGGATCATGAACCTTATTACCACAACGTAGTTTTGAATGGAAACCGATTATGGATACAATTGGCGAGAAGAGACACTTCCAAACCAAATTGGATCATTACGGATTTAAATGGAAATGTAATCGAATCTTTTACAGGGCCGTCTAACATTTCCAAGACGGTAGTAATAGGGAATAAGATGTATGGCGCTTTATCTAAAAAAAATGGTGCCCAGACTTTTGCCGGGTTTGAACTCTCATCAGATTCAGAAGAATGAAGTCAAATACCTTCAATCTGATTTTCTCTCTATTACTATTAGTGGCCTTAGGGGCCTGTACCTCCGAAAAAGAACCTAATTTCTTTGTCTTTAATGATGACGATAGATCCATAGATAGCTTACAAATTTTTATAGGTCAAGAAACTTTTCTGCTTGAAAATATTCCTTCCAAAAAGACTAAAAGTTTACATATTGAATCTAATATTGGCCGAAACATCGTTTTAAAGATAGACACCCTCTCACCTCTTTACATAAAGAATGGTTCTTATCTTCCAGAGGATTGGTCAGGCATTACACCTACCACATTTAAGGGGGTCATTAAGGTCAGTATTCGAAAAAACAAAATAATTTCGTTTAGTCAGTCCAACTCCCGATAAGCTATTCTTATCGTAAATCCACTTATAGCCATACAGAGAGCTTTTGATACCTGGAAAACAATTAGATTTCGGGCCTGACTGACGGCAAAGGCAGGCATTCGCCGCGAAATGACTACTAAATGTATAAAAACGCTTATCCTTATATTGAACTGATGTTATTATACATAATCCGATTGAATCAATTCCCCAACTCCAATTGATTTTTCACTAACTCAAAGTACGCACCTTCACGATAGGTAAGCTCCTGATGTGTACCTTGTTCAATCAGCTCTCCCTCTTCAAGCACTGCAATATTATCCGCATTTTTCACCGTGCTTAGCCGGTGGGCGACTACAATGACCGTACGGTTTTCAAAGAATTCCTGAAGGTTTTCCATGATCACTCGTTCATTATTGGCATCCAAGGCATTTGTAGCTTCATCAAAAAAAAAAATTCAGGGTTTTTATAAACGGCCCGTGCAATCAGGATTCGCTGTTTTTGTCCCTGGCTAATGCCGTTTCCTTCCGAGCCAATTTTGGTATTGTAGCCCAGCGGCAGGGATTCTATAAAGGACTGAATGTTGGCCGTTTTGACCGCATGCTCCAGTTTATCCATATCCGGATGATCTTCTCCCACGGCAATATTGTTGGCAATGTTATCTGAAAAAATAAATCCGTCTTGCATGACTACGCCGCAGTGACTTCGCCACACACGATGACTAATGGTATCGAGATTATTCTCGCCTATGCGGATATCTCCTTTGTCGAGAGGGTAGAATTTCAGCAGCAGTTTAAGCAAGGTGGTCTTTCCGCTGCCGCTCATACCAACAATAGCCGTGGTCTTCCCTTCGGGAATCTCAATATTGATATTTTTCAGTACCGGTTCATTTCCCGCCCCCGGATAGGTAAAGGTCAGGTTGTTCACGTGAATGTCCTGCGTTTTGGGCAACTTGTATAGAAAATGCTTTTCCTCCGGCTCTTCATCCTCCTGCTGATGGATCTCGTTTAATCGTTCGAGACTTAAGTGGGCATCCTGTGTAGATTGCACAAAACCTATTAGCTGCTGAATCGGTCCATTCAATTGCCCAATGATATACTGAATGGCCATCATAGCACCGAGAGTTAGCTGACCGTTTACCACGGCAATGGCTGATAGAAAAGTGATCCCAATATTCTTTCCTTCATTGATGAAAAATGCCCCGGCCTGCTGATATTGGGTAAGTGAAAGGTTCTTCACTTTATAGTGAAATAAATTAGCCTGAAGCTTCTCCCACTCCCACCTTTTTTGCTTTTCGCAATTGTTGAGTTTGATCTCCTGCATGCCCTGAATGAGCTGTATCACTTTACTTTGGTCTCCCGAAGAAATTCCAAAGCGCCGATGATCTAATTCTGCTCGCTTTTTCAAAAACAACATCACCCAGCCGATGTACAGCACACTGCTGATCAAAAACACAAAAAAGATGATGGTGTGATAGTAAGCGAGCACGGCTGCAAACACGAACAGGGTAACAAAGGAAAATAGGGTACTCAGCGTTTGACTTGTCAGAAAATTTTGAATGCGCTGATGATCTTCCATGCGCTGCATAATGTCACCCGTCATTTTAGCCTCAAAATACGGCATGGGTAACTTCATTAGTTTGATCAAAAAATCCGATAGAATGGAGATGTTGATACGGGTACTCATGTGCAGTAAGATCCACGAGCGCAGAAATTCCACTCCAGTTCGACCGATGAATAGCATTACCTGGGCAATCAAAATTAAATAGATGAAATTGATGTCTCGGGTGTTGATCCCGATATCCACCACAGCCTGGGTGAGAAAAGGGAAAATAAGCTGTAGAATACTCCCAATGAGTAAACCCAGTGCCAGCTGAACCAGTAAATTCTTGTAGGGTAGTAGGTACTGAAGCAGGCGACTAAAATCGAGGCGGTCTTTACGGTCCTCTTCTAACTCATAGAATTTTGGGGTAGTGTAAAGCAACAAGGCAATGCCACTGTCCTGTCCATTGGTTTTGGCATTCAGCCAGCGTTGCAGAAATTCTTCTTTGGGATAGGTTACTTTACCTTTGGCAGGGTCGGCAACATAGACCTTATTCCTTTTAATTTTATACACCACTACAAAGTGTTCCTGTCCCCAAAAAACGATACAGGGAAGAGGAACTTGTTCCTTTAATTGCTCCCAGCTCAGCTTGGCCCCGACCGTTCTGAATCCGATATTTTCTGCCGCTTCACTGATACCTAAAAGAGATACTCCCTCCCTGTTAATTCCCGAACTTTTCCTGAGCTTTTCCAAGGAATATTTTCTGCCGTGGTGCCTAGCCACCATACGCAAGCAGGTTGGGCCACAATCCATTTGGTCGTGTTGCTGGTAGTGCTTGAATGGTTTCATTTAGTACTCAGTAAATTCAATCTTGTATTTGATGATACGGTCTACTCCATTTCGTACATCTCTTTCATGCTTATAAAAGAAACCATTCTTAATTCTATATATTGGTTTTGTCATTACTGACCTTGTAGACTTTTCACCACTCAATGTGAACTTGGAAAGGATTTCTCCTTTTTGATCTATCACCCACCACTGAAAAGTACTATCACTGTTTGTAATCGTAGCTACCCATAAACGACCTTTATCATCCATTTCCATGGCATGTACTGATGGCCATGTATCAGGAATTTCATAATTCTTTAAAATTTGTCTTTTTTGTTGGCTAATATCCAACTCTGACAATAACAAAGGAGCCTTATTTACTTTATAATGAATTGCTTTTTCATAATTTCCTTCTTCATCATAAATTTTTAAAAGAAAATCTTCAGTCCAGATAGTAAAGAACCTTCCATCTTTAGAAATTGCAGTTGTTGAATTTCGAGTAAAGGGCATTGTAAAAGGAAGTGCTAATCCATTGGTTTCTGGAAAATAGAAGTGAAACCTTTCCAATTCTAAAAGGCTATCAGGCAAAACATTCCAGTTATCTGAAATTTTGTGATATTGTATTTTGCTAATGTCGGACTTTTTATCAGGACCTATCATACTCATTTCTAATAAAATAGAATTATTTGTCACCGCAAAATCACTAACTCTTAATCTTTTAGCCATACTGTTATTTCCATTTAAAGAATCTCTTCTGATTAATTCATCTTTAATGTGAGTTAAATCACTTGTGGAAAAGATCCCAAATTTTTGCAATCGGATATCAACCAAATAAAGCTTACTATCAAGAATGTTAATCGAACTAATACTTTCATACTCTCCAGGCCCTCTTCCATAGTCTCCAATTGTGGCCAAATGATCTCCATTCGGATCAAAGATAAAAATCTGAGCTGAACTAGGACCGTTTCCTGTTACATACATTCTATCTTGACCATCAATGGCTATATCTCCGATATATCCCTTCATAAAAAAATCTTTACCATTTTCTACTGTATCATATTCTTGAAGATGTAACCGATAAGATATTGATGTCGTATCATTCAATTCAATAATCTCAATACCTCGAGAGCCATTCAATGGTTGTTTCATTGATTGGCTATTTTCTGCACAACTAACTGTGAAAAGAAGAATAGTCGCTAAAAATATTTTGTTGATAAACTTCATTTTGATAAAAAATAATAGCAGGAGTGTTTGAATTCTCCTGCTATATGTGAATGTGATAATTAATAACAACGATCTGCGCAACTTGCACAACAATAGCCTGTTATTTCAGAAAATCCGCTATTATACCAAGATTGGGCACTGGCTACTGTGTGATCACATCCACTCCAGCTCCCATTGATAAAAATGCGACATACATTATCATCTTGAATGTAACCACCATTTATATTTCTCATTTCACTTCTACTTAACAATTGTAATGCTTCCATCGTATTTCCTCGTTTAATTAAATTTAAACCTATTTTATTCAGCTTTCACCAAACCGGGTACAGGTATTTGAACCCGACTGTTTAGTACCGCTCTTCTCTAAACAATTTCTTTTTCGCTTGTTTTGTTATTTCTAATTATAATTTCATTTTTAGGGCTGATAAAATAGACACTCAAAAATTATACTTCCGTACCTCTGCTTCCATATGGGGATTTACCAGAATCCGCTCCCTCTCAAAATCCATTCCTACATAAGGATTCAGATCTTTTTCTGAGACCATCTTCATCCGTTCTACTAATTTCCCTCCTGCATCAAACTTGTGAATCCATAATGGGCGTCGAGGAGCAAATCTTGTAACTAAATTGGTGTATGTGATCAGAAATAATTCGCCGTCAGCATTACTTCTTCCCGCTACATATTTTCGAACCTTCATGCCACTAAGGCGCCGGTCCGGATGTTCTTCTGCAACTTTAGCAATGTCGATGGCTAAAGAATCAACTTCCGGGGTTTCCGGGATTTCCCGTTCCCATAGCTTCTCTCCGGAAAAGTTATACTTCTCAATTTTTGGGATGGCACTGTAGATGATAAATATCTCATCCGGATTTGCCTGATCATTCACCGGAAAAGTCAGACACCGATCTTTGGCGGGGACTTGCTTGTTCTTTAGGGCTATTCTTGCTGTTTCTTCATCCTCTCTGACTGTGCAATTTTCCGGCATTGCAGCAATATCCGCGATCTTTTCTCCCTGCCAGTTTACCGCTTTATATAAAAACTCTTCCCCAAACTGAGATGGAATAAGCACGGTTTCATTCAAGGTTACAAAAGGCTGATTGTTGTTATCATTAAGGGGCATTGGCGGAGGAGGTGGAGGTCCATCTGCAGTTGATGATGTTCTATTCGTTCTTAAATCAGCATAATCTAACGAAGATATATGCTCGCCATCTTCCCTGCTATATTTATGAACAAAATGTTGTCCTCCATCCACTATATAGAGATGCTCGTTGTTGAAGAAGAAATCATTCAGCATTTGGATCTCCCCGGGGCCTCGTCCACGCTGACCATACTGATGGATCACGGTACTGCTGTCATCAATTTCCGTAATTCCCCATTTCGGCAGATCCTGAATAAACAGATGCTGGGTATTGCCATCATATTTTAGCCTGACCGGCATCCCCAACAAAAGGTCTTTATTTTTTACGTACTTTTCGAAAGTGTTAAGTTCTGTTCTTTGAACATCCTGTTCTCGAATTTTATCCTTTTGTTCTTTTTCAGTACATGCTGTAATAAAGCTTGAAGTCATTACTATTAATAAAAAACAGATAGATTTTAAACTCATAATAGATACCCTGAATAAATATGAACGGTAGTAATTCAAAAACTTTACTACCGTTTGTGATTTTTTATTTAAAGTTAGTTTAACAATCAGTTGTATCTTCACATGTAGTGCCTGCGGGACACCAACTCTTTCCATAGGCACAACCGGCTGAGTAACAGGCACTTTGAACTGCATCTCCAGAACTGTTTACACATCTTATTCCTGGGAATTCAGGGTCAATGTATCCTCCATTAATGTTCCTCATTTCATCTCTACTTAAAATTTTGATAGCATTCATAACTATGTCTCGTTAATTAATATTAAACCTCATTTCATTTAGGTTTTCCTAATTAGGTCGAGGTAATTTAACCCAATTGCTTAGTATTTCATGTCCTAAACAATATCTTCAATATTTTTCTTGCACCTACTCTTTATAAATTCATTTTTGTTTTGAAAATAATCTACTATTCCTGGCAATATCAGAACTAAATCATTTAAACTATACGACTTAGGGAACTCATATCCATTTAAAAATAATGTTGGAGTTTTTATTATACCTGTCTTTTTAACCCATTTGTCGTGTGATGTCATTAAATCCACAAGTTCTTGATGCTCCACTTCTTCAAAGTTATACTTCTTCATAAATGCATCTATACTCTCTTTTTCAAACCAATCTTGAATAAGCATTTTTGTTTTATAAGATGAATTTTCAGTACCGTAGATTTGCTGTAACCAATAATTAAATAATTTACTTCTTGGATCATTGATTCTTTTATCAATGTTCTTTACATCTACAAATCGAATTGATAACTGTAGTCTAATTGGCCACGTATCTAACAATCCATGAAGTTTTTCATGCATGATTTTACAAGGTGTACAAAAAGGATTACTTGCCATCACTAACCGTATCGGCGCTTCCGGGTCTCCGATGGAGATCTCTTTTTCGAAGGGAGTAACATCTACCTTTCTTTGCTCCAGCAAATATTGGATGAAGATTTTAGGATCATATTTACCCGGTTTGAAATTGCCTCTGCCTGAATTGCCTCCTCTTCACTTTTTATTAATTCCTTTACCCAAATTACTGCAGAACCAATCCCTGCAAATAGAAACAATGTTGCCCCAAGCACGACCATACCCGGATTAACAGGCGTAAAAACCCCATTCAAAAAAGTATATGAAAAGAAGCCAACTTGAAGGGTTAACACTCCAACAACCAATAAACACAAACGGCACCAGGCCTGTATCTTTGCCCATTGGTAGTACAGGGAAAACAGGATCACCGGAATACTTAAGGCAGCCAACCCTCCCAAAACAGACCACCAAGCCGCAGACAAGCCAGAGAAGGGGATTATACATCCTGCAATAATGGTCTGAGTTATAAAGTACGTAAGTACCACATCCGAAAACGTAATGGTACCAAACAATTTGGAATACTCGGAAGTCAACACCTTGTCACAATGATTTGCAGTCCCGGCTCCACAAAAGGATTCTACGGCTGCATACTTTACGCCCAGGTCTTTGGCGATCAGTACATATCCAAGGGCGAGACCTGCAAGGGCTGTTAACAAGAAGACACTGCTTTCCAAACCAAGAGTAGATAAAACTGACAGCAGCAATAGTGTACCAGCACTCAACAGTGCAATATATTTAGACCATTTCTTCAGGGTTTCCTTTTGAAAAGCCTCTTCGTGATTAGGGTTGGAAAACCCCTCCTTATTTTCTGCTTTTAGAATAACCCCTTCACCTGTCTTCAGTTTCTCCAGGTGTTTTGATAACACTTGCTCATTGTTGATCAATAAAAATCCGCTCGGATGCGCTTTGGTATGTAATAAATAGGGATAAGGAATCTTCGGAAGCTGCTCTTTCTGGGTCCTGCCCACCTGAACGCTGAGACCTAACTGCTCCATCACATCGGATACGCTTAAAATGGATGGGTAGTCCGGGTGCGAGAGCAATTGCTTTTCTACGTACCCGTGCGAAACCTTTAGCTTCAACGCTCCCAGGTAGTCAATAATAACGTCTTTCATTCTTCCCGAAGATTCGTTTTTGTTAACAACTCCCCATTAAATAAAGAATCCATTTTTTCTATGCTGGAATTTTACCCTGAACTTTTCCCTGAATTTTTTTGTGAATTTTTCCCTGAATTTTTCCCTGAATTTTTCTTCCGCCACACGGATGGATTTATCCCCCCTGTACTGTTTTTAAATGCTTTAGAAAAAGCAGAATGCGATGAGAAACCGGTAAGGATGCTTATTTGTGCGATGGTGAGCTTTGTTTCAAGGAGCAAATGCTGTGCGGCCGTTGTGCGGTGCTCCAAAATAAATTGCTTGGGAGTGGCCCCTGCATACAAACTAAACCGGGAAGTGAAGTTCTTGCTTTTGATGGTACATCTTTGCAAAGCTTCAGCCACGGAAAGGGAATCATCAAAAAGGTTCTCCAGCACAAAATCCAAAAAACAGCTTACCTCTTTCGGTAATTCTTCAGGGATCGTCTCACGGACTTCTTCTTTATACTCAGCCAAGAATTGCTTTGAATTATTATAGGACGTGTGCATTAATCCCTCCTTAAAATTTTTACCCATTAAAAAGTTACAAAATGCTTTTCCACCTTCAAAAAGCGCGCTCAAATTTTCAATCATACCTTCATCAAAATTATCGGTTAATCGTGGCCATGTATCGAGTTACCTGATTGTCCTTTCGATAATTAATTTTGTACCCGCACCTATTTTCTACTACAAGAGTAATAAACTTATGAAACGTTGCAAATTAATTACATCCACTTAATATTATTTGAATTTCAACCTTAAATTATATTTCTATGACTATCATATAAATTGAAATTCAAGCGCATAATTGAAGCATTATTGAGAAGATATTACTGAACCATTATTGATAAGTTTTCAGAAGGATTCATATTACCCGATTGGGGAGCTATCGGGAGTGTTGTACTTTTGCTGTACCCACTTAAAAGAAAAAAAGCCTTAAACGCATATTTAAATAGCGTTTAAGGCTTGCGCAGTGCTCCCCGGGTAGGATTCGAACCTACGACCAATTGATTAACAGTCAACTGCTCTGCCACTGAGCTACCGAGGAATATCAGTGAATTCCCTTGTTGAAGGGGCGACAAATATAAAGACATTCATCAC
>JAASSU010000392.1 GCA_021767705.1 Bacteroidota bacterium
AGGGAATCTATCTATGACAATGTAAACCGATTTTTCGAATTTTTAGAATTAGTAGGTGTGTATTCGCCAGATGAACTTGATTCTTCACTTATGGCAAGGTTTGTATCATGGTTAAAGACCCTTAAAAACTCAAGTTATGCAACAAACGCAAGTCGAGTCCGTGGCCTAAAGAGCGTTTTAGAAAAGATGGGGGACCACCCTAAAGTAAATCGCCAAATTCGTTTGCCGAAAAACCCGTTTCCAAAAGCTTCCAGCCTCCAATCGGCAAACACTGGATATGACAACGCTGAATTTAAGCAAATACTAAAGGCTGTCGTGTTGGCCCTTCGAGAAAATAAACGTAAGCATGAGGCTTCTTATGAGCCAAGATTTCTTGGGCAAGATCCTCCCCTGGAAGGTGTTGCTCAATATAGGCCGGAAACGGGAAAATATGTGATGCTTGCATCGCATGATTATCGTGTTTGGTTTTATGAAAACCGTCTTAAATGCAAAGTATTATTAAAATACACAGAAGTCAGCAAGACCCCAGGCGGACATAGTTGGTGGTGCTCATTTCGCGAGTATCCAAATGAGAATTACCGAACGGTTAAAGAGTTCTTAGAGTTCATCGGAGCGGGCCCTAATTACAAGCCGAGATTTTTGGGAAAGCCAAATCCGATAGAATATATAACTCCTTGGAAAAAGAAAGAGTACATAATATGGTATTTTGAAAATAAAATGAATGCCACACGGCAGAGCTCAACAATTTTAAAAGAAAATCATCGAGAATTTTATATAGCAATGCGAGAATACGTCAAACAATATGGTGGATTTCGAAAAGTTTTTGAAGAGCTAAATGTTTGGCATGAGATTTCAGTATATGATCTTGCGCCTTATTATCTAATGTTGCTTATACGGACAGGTCTGAACCCGTCCACCATCCAAAGATTGACTATAGATTGCATCAAAACAGATCCTTTAAAAGAAAATCGTAAATATATTGATTGGGAAAAGTTCCGGTCTCATAAGCAGAGCTCGACAATTCCAGAAGGAGATGCCGAGACTGATACATGGGCAATTGCAATTATTGAGCGGGTCATACGGATAACAAAAAAGATCCGACGTGAGGGCCAAAAGCAGTTGTGGATTTCTAATCAAAACAATGTGAGAACTCCAAAACCATTCGGCGCAAAGGCTTTTGCCCTCGGCGTAAAAAGAATCTTTGAGAATCACCCAGTTTATTCGAGCGAGACCGGCGAGAAGCTAAATGTCACGGCTGTGGGGATAAGGCCAACTATTGCGTGGAATGAGTATCTTAGGACAGAGGATCTGCAATATCTCAGTCAATTGTTAGGGCACGCCAAGGTAGAGACCACAGCCGAGTATTTACGGCGGGTCGATGATCCAGTCTTTCGCACAAGGCGAGCCATTCATAGCGAGGCTATGCTCATTGGTATCACGGAGGGATCGTCAGAGGCCGCTGAGTACGTCAAAGAGAATCTGGACACGCCGCAAAACCAGGATCAGATCAACGGTATATATGACGGGGTTCTAAATCATTGCAAAGACCCAACATCGTCTCCGGTCACTGGTGAAAAGCCCGGACAATTTTGCAGCGCTGATAGCGATGTCTGCCTTGGCTGTCAGAATTTAGTAATAACGCCAGAAGACATTAAAAAGCACTTTTGTTTTTTGAATTTCCATGAGCACCTATTTAACGTCGGTGAAATATCGGAGACGGATCTTAAAAAAGCGACCGAATATAAACGTTCATTCTGGAATACTTTTATCCTGCCAAAGTATCCAAATAAGCTTTTGCAAGATATTGAGGATTCGGCACGGAGGAACCCTTGCCCGGAATGGGATATTGTAAAGTATGAGGAGTCTAAGCAATGAACCAAACGTTGCAGAAAGAGTTCGCTTTACAAAAATTCGCACCAAACCATAAGCCTGCGGTTCGCGATTTTGTAGATATCAAGAATATAAGCAAGGAAGCGAAATGCAGCCTTAGAATTTCCGAGGAGTCGTTTTATCACCACAACGAATGGAAATTTAATTTTGAATATCCGGATTTGGAACCAAAAGACAGAATAATTAGATTTGGTCAAATCATGTTTAATGACGGAACAGACATAACAAACGCAAAAAATAATGTTTTGCTTGAGCAGGTCAAAGATTATATTTACACGATGCTCGTTGATCCCCCATCGACATATCCAAAGCTTAGTGTCATCAACAGTTCGTTAAAGACCGGTGTTCGATGGCTTTGTCAATTCATGCTTGATGAAGGCATTAAGCTATTTTCAGATCTCAGAGAGAATGATGCAGAGGAATTTCTCGATTATCTTGCCAAATTTCCTAAAATACGAAATTTAGACAAACCGGTCACGAATCGCACGCTACAACAAAGAGTGATGGGCTTGAATTGGTTGATTGAGCAATCACCGAAATTTGATTCTGGACTTCGTTTTAATATTTTTGGGGACTATAAAACCCAATCGACTTGGGCGCGAGCGGTTGCCGATACGGTCATCCCAAGAGGTGTTGGGTTGACACCGCAAATACCTGACGCAGTGGCTCGTGAATTGTTTGATAATGCCATGCAAGATCTTAGGATTGCAGAGTGTTTAGATGAAATATATCAGGCGGAAAAAGATCACCTGGCAGGTTTTATACAGCAAAGGGAGTTGCCTCACGTTAAAAAGAATATCTATAGAAAACATGGGTATGTTATTAAAAATACACATATTAGGAAAGTATTAGAGGCAGAGCTTATATCGGCATGTTACTCAATCATCGCTATGCTCACTGGCATGAGGGTGCATGAGGTTCTGGCC
>JAASSU010000093.1 GCA_021767705.1 Bacteroidota bacterium
AGAGGCTTGATTTCGCCACGCGCAATGCGGGCGGATTCCACCAGCACATTACGCTTTTCGTTCATCTCTTCGCCGTTAAGGTGGTTGATTACATGAAGTTGATCGATATCCGGGGCAAAAATCTCATACTGCGCTCCGCGCTTCATTATCGAGAGCATGGTTAAGGTTGTTTCATGAACTTCGGCGCCGTCAAAAACACCGCATCCTGAAAGAATGATTGCAAATTTCTTCATTTTATTATCACTTTTAAGTTTGTATTTATTTCATGAATCTTAACTTACAAATTTAAGCGATTCCTCATCTAAACAAAAATCCTTACTTTTAAAATCTGTTAATATCATGATATGTGTGGACGATTTTCCTTAACAAAAGAAGAACAGGCTATTAATAACCGTTTTCAGACTTCGGGGGGAGCAATCCCTTACATTCCGAGGTTTAATGGTGCGCCGGGTCAGGACCAGGTGGTGGTTACCAACAAGGAGCCCGGGAAGCTCAGCTCTTTCAGGTGGGGACTGATTCCCTTCTGGGCAAATGATCCTGCAATCGGGAATAAGCTGATTAATGCCAAAAGTGAAACCGCCGGCAAAAAGCCATCGTTCAGAGAGGCGTTTAAAAAACGCCGGTGTTTGGTGATTAGTGATGGTTTTTTTGAATGGAAAAAATGGGGAAAAGACAAAGTGCCTCACTACATTATGCTTCCGGATCATCAGCTTTTCGCAATGGCCGGACTTTGGGAAACATGGAAAAACGACGAGGGTGAACCCATTCACACTTTTACCATCCTTACTACTGAACCAAATGAAACCATGCAATCCATCCACCACCGCATGCCCGTTATTCTTCCCGAAAAGGAAGAAAAGCTTTGGCTGGAAAGTGATGACCCAAAGGAACTTCAGTCAATAATGAAACCTTATCCTGAGAGGCTGGATCTTTACCCGGTTTCCAAGCTGGTCAATTCCCCGCGAAACGATACTCCGGAAATTATTCAGCCAGCGCAAGGCTATTCAGGATCATTATTTTAAGAAACAACATTGTTGAAAAACTAACAAAAACTACATAGAATGAAAAGATTAGTGTCATTATTTATTTTATTATTGATAGCCTCAGGAGCTTTTGCAGCAGACCAGGTGAAGGATTTCGAATCGCTGATGGACATCCTGAAAAAGGGAGAGGAAGTACGTGTAGTCATTCACTATGAGAAATGCCAGCTTATCAGCGATAACGAAATCCAGGATTATTCTCCAAACGCCATTGGTGGCATGGAGGTTTCCACATTTGAATATTTTGCTCCCATGAGCATCGGCAACGAAAAAGCCTTTGTGGTCACTTCCACCAGCCACCTTATTGCCAACCCCATTGGCAAAGGATATGTGTACAACTACGTAAAGATTAAAATATCAGAGGATAACAAGGTCAAAATCACAGCCCGCTATCTCGACAGCCAAACTCATAAAGAGGTGATGACCGAAAACTTTTTTACGGTTATCAATGATGGCAAAAACGAAGGGGGATTTAAGATTTTTGCTGATTGAAGTAGTCTGCTCGCAATAAAAAATAATATTAACGCTTAATTGCCCGATGTCAGGCGATTCTGGCCCGTTTAGACATTGCTTTCGGAAGGGCAGAAATGCCGGAAGATTTGATTTTCCGGCAGTTTTATTTTATATTCACATGATGATGTGCTTAAAAAACCGTGTTTTTTTACTGGCTCTTTTTGTTGTGACCATCATGTTTGCAGGCAATTCCTGCAAGTTTAAGCCCTCCGGCGAAGTGATGCAAGAGACGGATATGCCTGATGCAGAAGACACGATTACTCAAATAGATATCATCAAAGACCGTGGAAAACTGGTGGTTGTCTCAGATTACAATTCCACTAATTATTTCATTTTTCGCGGTACCCCAATGGGATATCAGTTTGAGCGGGCACAGCAGTTTGCCGACCATTTGGGTGTTCCACTCGATATTATCCCTGAAAATAATATCGACACAGCCATAGCAATGCTCAATCGGGGGGAGTGTGATATTATTGCCATGGATTTGGCTGTCAACCTTGAACGCAGGACACGCGTGGATTTTACTGAACCCCACTACCAGACACGCCAAATGCTGGTTCAGAGGAAGCCAAAAAACTGGCGAAAAATGCGCACCTACGATCAGGTAAGAAAAAACCTTATACAATCGCCTGTCGATCTTGCCAGAGAAACAGTGCATGTGCAGAAGAACACTGCATACGTCAGCAGGCTCGAAAACCTGATGGAGGAAATCGGGGACACCATATTTATTGTCCGCGATTTGCTTGAGGTGGAGCAGCTTATCCGAAAAGTGTCTGATGGCGAGATAAAGTATACTGTGGCCGACGAGCATGTGGCCAAAGTAAACAAACGCTATTTTCCGGATATAGATGTTAAAACGCCCGTTAGCTTTCCGCAGCATGTGGCCTGGGCCGTTAAAAAGGGTAACGACAGCCTCCTACATGCCATCAATACATGGCAGCACGAGTTCAACGGCACTTTTTTTGCCAACGTCATATACAACAAATACTTCAGGAACGAGAGTGCGCAGGATTTATATTACAGTGATTACCATTCGCTTACGGGAGATAAGATCTCGGCTTACGATGCCATCCTGAAAGAAGAAGCCGCTCGCTTAAGCTGGGACTGGCGCCTGATTGCTTCCATGATTTACCAGGAATCGAACTTCTATCCGCAGGCGCGCTCGTGGGCCGGAGCCTATGGCCTGATGCAGATGATGCCTGCCACCATGCAGAAAATGGGAATCGACAGCTTGGCCTCCCCCAGGCAGCAAATCAGGGCTGGGGTGAGATATATCGAATGGCTCGACAAGCAATTTCAAAAATATGTTGAGGATGAGCAGGAAAGGAAAAAGTTTGTGCTGGCTGCCTATAACGTGGGGATTGCACACGTATTCGATGCTATAAGGCTGGCCGAAAAGTATGGGCGTAACCCCAAACTGTGGGATAATAACGTGGCTTACTTCCTGCTTAAAAAGTCCAACCCCGATTATTACCAGGATTCAGTGGTCTACTACGGCTATGCCCGCGGTGAGGAGCCTTATAACTACGTCAACGAAATTTATAACCGCTACAACCACTACCGGCGGATTATTGAGTAAATGTACAAAGTTAGCTATTGGGATTTTATGTTATTTAAGCAATCAGATCTTTTAATACATCCTTCCCGAAAGCGCTCGGGATTTTGGTGCTTTTGGGTCAAGACTAAAGTACATTTTATCTAAATTTGCATAAAATCACAGTATAATGGGAAAAATCACACTCAACAATATGAAATTTTTCGCCTATCACGGGTGCTTTGCCGAAGAAGCCACGATAGGCACACACTTTACCGTCGATCTTTCGATGGATGTCGACACCACAAAGCCACAGAAATCCGATGACCTCTTCGATACGGTCGATTACCAGGCCGTTTACCTGATGGTCAAAAATGAAATGGAGAAACGCAGCAACCTGCTTGAGCATGTTTCAGAGCGCATCCTGAAACGATTGAAAGGCGAATTTCCCTTGGTAAAGGAAGCCACCATCACCCTTCACAAGATGAACCCGCCCCTCGGAAAAAGTATCGTCGGAAGCGTTAGTGTCACCCTTAACACCAATGAAATAGATGCCTGAGAAGAAAACCTGTCCGAAGTGTGGAAAGCCATTTCATTGTGAAGCACATACCGGAAGCTGCTGGTGCCAGGCCTATCAACTGGACGAGAAAACGCTGAAGCACCTTGAGAGCACTTATCCCGACTGCCTTTGCGAAGACTGTCTGAAGGGTTTTGAGCAAAATAACGCAAGAAAGTTGTAAGGAATCCCAAAGATTTATTAATTTTGCAGTCCGAAAAAACGGTCTCGTGGCCGAGTGGCTAGGCAGAGGTCTGCAAAACCTTGTACGGCGGTTCGAATCCGCCCGAGACCTCAAAAGCTCTTCCAGTTCAGGGAGGGCTTTTTTGCTTTTAAGTACCTCTGTTGATGAATACAAAACCCAACTTTTCATAAACGGTGGTTAAATTCTGTGTTTTTCCGGTAAGTGTAATGGAAAGCAAAGTTATCAACAATAAATATTTCATTCTTTTTGGCTCAAATATAGCATAATGGTGCTGCAATGCTTAACTTTGGGCATGCTGTATTTCGAATATAGAACTTTTTGTCCCGAAAGCGGACAATCAAAGCCAGCCCAGAATCGTCTAATCTACTGATATATAATGGAATGGATTAATGGCACTTGGTTTGGACGATAGAAACGAATTAAAATATAAAATTATGAAAACACTCAAACTTACACTCACAGCTCTCATCTTTGCACTGGTCTTCACCGGATGCATGAAAGAAAGAGGAGATATCACCGAGCCGGAAGTTGAGGAGAATGTTGAGTCAGTGAACGACCTGGTTGTTCCCTCCAGTTTTGACTGGAAAACGCAGCAAACTGTGCAAGTATTCGTACAGCTCCCTCAAAGCGGCGAACTCAAACCCCTGATTATTACAAACCGTGATCGTACTAAAAGATATTTTAAAGGTTTTCCTGAAAATAGCTCTTCGCGCACAGTGAGCACGAAAATTACGATCCCATCCTACGTTAATGAACTACGCCTGATTTATGATGGTGCTACAGGGCCAAATATGGCTTTCATTTTAAATGAAACATTAATGTATGATTTTAATGCCAGCAAGAAATCAACCAAGGTAGTTACCTGCGATCTCAGTGGATTTATCACTTACTCGAAAGGTGGCTGGGGAGCACCTGCAGCCGGTAATAATCCCGGATCAATTCGCGATCAGTATTTTGACCAGGTTTATCCTGATGATTTTGTGATTGGCGATGAAGATGGGTACACCATAACTTTTGAAGAATCAAATGATGTTCAGAAATATTTGCCCGGTGGTGGCAGCAGTGAAGTCCTGTCTGAAAACTGGGTTAACCCAAAGAAAAAAGATAAATTAGGAAATCTGGCAGATCAAATTATTGCAGCACGCCTTAATCGTGACTTTAGTGAAGCCGGTGTTCTTGGTGACAGCGAAGCTGAATTTCACTTGGGAGAACTTGTTTATAACGATGGTCCTTTTGAAGGAATGACTGTAGATGCTTTTCTTGAGATTGCACAGACTGCCTTAAGTGGTGAAGGTCTTAACGGATATACCACAGGGGAAATCAAAAATGCTGCTGAAAACATCATAAATAGTTTCCATGAAGGCACCAACAATGGTATTTTGACTTGTCCGAATGACGATGATGATGGTGATGGCGATGACGATGATGAAGGAGAAGATGATGATCCATTTGTAGAAGTTTCAGGCATTTGTTCCGATGGAGATGTGATTTTTACGATTGATAATAACGGTGAAGAAGACATGGAAACTTCTTACAGCTACAACGTTACCAAAAATGGTTCTGAGATAGAAAGCGGAACCTATAAGCTTGATGAAAACGAGACTTTGGATATTGTTGTTTCAGGTTATAATACCGATGAGTTTGTTATTACTGTGGAAACACCGCGTGAAGAAACACTCACCGAAACCATCACCGGTTGTGGAGAAGAAGATAACGGTGGCGGCGGTGACGACGATGATGAAATTGACGAGCAGTTCCAGGGCACCCTGGCCTACGAAGACCTGTGGCCCGGTAAAGGCGACTATGACTTTAACGACCTTGTGATTGATTATGATTTTGAAATCACCAAAGACGGACAAGAGATCGTTCAGGACATAACCGCCACTTTCACCGTTAAGGCTTTTGGAGCATCATACCACAACGGATTTGCTTTTACACTACCAACTGTGGCACCAGGAGATATTGCCTCTGTATCAGGATACGATGTTGAAAACACCACTGTATTCAGCCTTGCAGCAAATGGTACGGAATTGGGACAGAGTAACGCAACGTTCATCGTTTTTGATGATGCACGCAGAGTAATGCCCCAAACCACAGGTGGAATAGGAGTCAATACTCAGTTAGAATATGATTACATTGAGCCGGTGACTGTCACCCTGGAAATTGAATTTGTTGACAATGCCATCACTTACAGTGACCTGGATATCGGTTCGTTCAACCCGTTCATTATTGTGAACACTGTAATCGAAGGCAATCCCGGAGATAGAGGTCTTGAAGTACACCTTCCGGGATATGAGCCAAGTGATCTCTTTGATGCCTCATATTTCGGTCAGGCTGAAGACGCGTCAGATCCGGGAGCAGGAGAATATTTTGTGACGGATAATAATTTGCCATGGGCTATCAATATTGCCGAAGGCTTTGATTGGGTCATCGAATTCCAGGACATCACAGGAGCCTACAACCACTTTGCTGAATGGGCACAGAGCGGAGGCATTAATTATCCTGACTGGTATCTGGATGAAACAGGGTACAGGAATGACAATCTGATTTATCCTACTCAAATCAACCAATAGAGTAAATTTAGCATCATTGACTTTTAACGACGGAGTGAGCACTCCGTCGTTTTTTGTTTAACATCTTTTAATAGAATTGCAGCCCTTAATCTATTGTCATCCAAAATTGAAAAAATAGTTTTGTCCCGAACTTAAAAAATAAGATTTATATGATTTTAAGAAAAGCCACCTTTTCACTCGTACTATTTACTCTGATTGGTTTGGTATCGACAGCGCAAACAATGCAGATGCCTTCTCAGGGACAGCAAAAAGATATTGATGTTTCCGAAAAGGAAATGCAGCGTTTTGTTAAAGCCTCTGACGAATTGCAGGCAATGCAACAAGATGCCCAGAAGAAAATGATGAAAACCATTGAAGACAACGGTATGGAAGTGAAACGTTACAGTGAAATTGAGCGCGCATCTCGCAGTGGTCAGGAAGTTGATATGACTCAAAAAGAGGAAGAGGCTTATCAGAAAACCACAACTGCAGTTCAGCAAGAGCAAATGAAGCTGCAAAAAGAAGCTATCGAAATCCTTGAAGAACATGATTTCGAACGTCAGCGTTTTATGGAAATCAGTCAGGCGCTTAGAAGCGATAAAGAACTTTTAGAGGAGTATAAGGAAATAAAGAATCAATAGTTAGCAATAAAAAAGGGGCTTTCGCCCCTTTTTTTATTTTGGTATAAAATTATAGTCAATTGGCGCATCAGGGCCAATAGGAACTCCTAAGGTTAGCCAAGCAATTAATAAAATTGTCCAGATAATAAAAAATGCTACTGAATAAGGCAGCATTGTTGCGATTACCGTACCAATACCGGCATTTTTGTCATACCTGTTGATAAAAGCCACAATCAAAGCGAAATAAGACATCATGGGAGATACAATATTGGTTACGCTGTCACCAATACGATAAACCACCTGTGTTAATTCTGGCGATAATCCGATAAGCATGAACATTGGAATAAAAACAGGAGCCATTAAAGTCCACTTAGCCGACGCACTTCCCATCACCATATTAATAAGAGAGGAAAGAATGATAAAGGCAATCATCAGTGGGATCATTCCAAGGCCAGAGGCCTGAAGTACGTTTGCTCCTTCAATAGCAAAGATAAGACCAAGGTTTGTCCACTTAAAATAGGCCACAAACTGAGCAGCAAAGAAAACCAACACTATATAAACCCCAAGTGTTTCCATCGATTTTCCCATTCCCTTCATCACATCTGAGTCGCTTTTCAGGGTACCTGCTACTATTCCGTACACAATACCCATTACAGCAGCAGTAATAAATATGACGGCAACAATTCCTTCCATAAATGGTGAATGCAGCACATCGCCATCCGGCCCTCTCAAAAAACCATCTTCAGGCAGCAGCCCCCAAAGGATTAATCCTGTTAAAGCAAGAGCAGTTATGAGCGAAGCAATGAGTCCTTTCTTTTCCTCAGGCTTCAGGTATTCGAGCTTTTCCTCTGAATAATCTCCTTTGTATTCTCCTAACCTTGGAATTACAATTTTTTCGGTTACCCAGGTTCCGGCTGCAGCAATAAAGAATGTTGAAACAAACATAAAGTAATAATTGGCTGCCGGGTTAACCAGGTAATCGCTATCAATAATTTGAGCAGCTTCCTGCGACAGTCCGGCCAACAGTGGATCTATGGTTCCGAGCAATAAGTTGGCACTGTAACCTCCCGAAACACCGGCAAAGGCGGCTGCCATTCCGGCGATAGGATGCCTTCCCACGCCCATGAAAATAATAGCTGATAAGGGTACCAGAAGAACGTAACCCACCTCGCTGGCAGTGTTCGACAAAATACCTGCAAAAACCACCACAAAAGTCATCATCTTTTTTGGTGAAGAGAGCACCAGCAATCGGATTCCGGCTCCGATCAACCCACTTGTTTCGGCAATCCCAATACCAAGCATAGCCACCAAAACCACTCCGAGAGGAGCGAAACCGGTAAAATTGGTCACCATTTCGGTCAGAATTCTATGCAACCCATCAACAGAAACCAGGTTCACCGGCTCAATAACCTCTCCTGTTCCGGGATGTGTGACCTGAAGATGGAATTGGCTGGCTATCCATGAAACAATAATCACCAGTAAAGCAAATCCGGCAAATAGTGTGGCCGGATGCGGTAAAGCATTTCCCACACGTTCAACAATACCAAGGGCTTTGTTGATAAAGCCACGTTCTGTATTTTCTTTCGACATATATATGCAGTTTAATGAATATGTTCTCATAAACTGACATGCAACTCATTTGTTTGAAAATTTTTGTGCTATCTTTGAGGCTCTGAAAAACGGTTTAACAAAACTCATGCGCCAAAGCATTTTTATCGGGATATTTCTTTTATTCAGTATTACACTCTGTAGCCAGGAGGTGGTCATGAAAAACTATCGCAGTGCCGATGGTTTACCCAGTAACCAAACATTCCACGTGATGCAAGACAGTAAAGGGTTCATTTGGATTGGGACCGACAAAGGCGTAAGCCGGTTTGATGGGTATGAGTTTAAGAATTTTGATAGTAATTCAGGTCTGGCTGGCAACACTATTCTTGATATTTACGAAGACTATAAAGGAAGAGTATGGTTTATTTCACTTATGGGGAAACTTTCTTACTTCGAAAATGGGAGGATAAACCAATATCCACACAACGAAAAGCTTGTTAATAAATACACACGCAGTCCAATTCCACTAAAGCGCAGTTTTCTGGTGGATACAAATGATAACGTATACATTTCCATCCGCCCATTAGGTATTTTTAGAATAAACGAAGCTGGCGAAATTAAGATTTGGGAATCATGGCCAAAATATACTAATAGAATACTTAATAAGGATGAAAGGCCATTAATATCTAATTACAGAAAAGAAAATAAAGAAATTTTAATACTCAACAACCAGGAAAACAAAGTAAATACCATAGAGCTCCCAAATGAATTAACAGGTAAAAGAGGTCTTACCATTACTAATAGAACAAATAGTTCCACTCATTATTTTAGTAATACAAGCTCGGTTGTTAAGATTAAAGATAAAAATGCAGATCTGTTATACCATGATAAAGAGAAATACATTATTGAATTTTTTATAGATAACCATGGGCATCCGTGGCTGGGATTCGAAGAACACGGAGCAATCGAGTTTAATGACACCTCATTTGATATTATTAGAAATCATTACTTAAAAGATAAGTCTGTATCTACAGTTTTTATAGATAAAGACAAGGGTATTTGGTTCTCTACGTTAAACAATGGTGTTTTTTATGTTCCTGACAGAAGCATTAAAGTTATAAGAGACAATGCAGATACAAAGAGCAATCATGTTGCAGATGTCCAAAAAATTAAAGATACATTAATAATTTTTTATGAAAACGGAAGCGTTTCTATTGACAGATCATTTTCATCGAACGGTCAAAATGACTTGACTACAACACAAATTAGTAAAAACCCCCTTGAGAATATTTACAGTACATTTAACGGTAAAGAAAAAATCTGGATTGCAGCTAATATGGAGTTTTACTCCTTAGATAAAAAGAACCTAAATTTAACATCGCCCATAGTACAGATTAAATCCACTAAAAATGTATTGGGGTCTGGTGTAAAATCAATCTATCAAACTAAAGAAGGAAAGCTATTTCTCGGACATGCTTCAAGTCTACTTGAGGTAGTTGAATTTAAGGCTGATAGTATTTTTGTTGAAAGAAAATCACGTTTCCGCACCAGTTGCATATCAGGCGATGTCAATAATGATAATTTATGGCTTGGCGGATTATTCGGATTATATGAATACCGAATAGCATCGGATAGTATGTTTTATCATGGAAACTTTCTAAACGGGCTGAAAACAAGAATACAAGACATCATTGTATTAAATGAACAAGAAATAATATGTGCTACAAAAGGAAGAGGATTAATACTTTATAATCATAAATATCATACTATTGATTTCATTGATAAAAATGCAGGTTTAAGCTCAAATTTTATTACTTCATTAAAATATCTGGACACACTCTTATATGTTGGCACAAACAACGGGCTGGATGTTGTTAATCTGAAAAATAAAGAACGGCCTTCGGTTATACAATTCTCAGAAGCTAATGGACTCCCATCGAATCAGATTAATAAAATTAATCATTTTGATTCATTACTATTTATTTCAACTGAAAAAGGATTGTCATATTTTAAAACACCATTTCCTAAACTGACCAAAAACAAACTAAACGTCCGTATCATTGAAACAAGTGCTGCTAAATCTGATGAGGGTGTGAAAATGGTTAGTTATCCTCATAAGACCATCTCGTTTAAATACACCCCACTCGTGTTTTATCATGCAAAGGATCTTCTGTACAAATACCGTATTGCGGGATTAACTGAAGAGTGGCAATACACTACCAACAACAGTGTCTTTTTTCCGTATGTCCCTGAAGGAAGCTACAATTTCGAAATTGCCGTTAAGGATAAAAGCGGGCAATGGGGGCATTTAACAAGCATACCTTTTATTATTGAAACACCTTTCTGGAAAACACACTGGTTTATTGCTTCCGGGATTTCTTTACTGGTTGTCATCATTAGCGCTGTAATTCTTCTGATAATAAGCAACAGAAGGCTTAAAGCACGTGCAAAGCAAGAGGTTATCAAGTATCAGCAGCAGGCTTTAAGCAACCAGATGAACCCACACTTTCTGTTTAACTCCTTAAATTCAATTCATCGCTACCTCCTTGAAAACAATTCAATTTTTGCCAGTAAGTACCTGAGCAAGTTCGCCAGACTTATGCGTCTGTTTCTCAACAATTCAGAAAAAGAAACCATTACCATCGAAAAAGAGGTGGAGAGCATAAGTCTTTATCTCGAGCTTGAAAACCTGCGGATGAAAAATGCATTTGACTTCAATGTGCATATCGATAAAAACTTAAGCTCAAGCAAAACATTAATGCCTACGATGCTTTTACAGCCTATTGTTGAGAATGCTGTTATTCATGGTATTAGGTATCTTCAAAACGCCAACGGGCTTATCGAGATATCTTTTATTAAAGAAGGAGATTTTCTTAAAATTGTCATCACAGATAATGGCGTAGGAAGGGACAGGGCGTCCGAAATTGAACACAAAAACAATCAAAAGTCACATGGTGGTTCCATTGTCAGAAAACGAATAAAACTATTAAATCAATTATATCAGGCCAGTATTTCGATAAATTATTTAGATTTGCATAGAGCGGATAGCCAAAATAAGGGCACCAAGGTGATTATTAAAAATATTCCAATGAATCGCTGTAAAAATGATCAG
>JAASSU010000393.1 GCA_021767705.1 Bacteroidota bacterium
ATCCTTGGCGGGATTTATATGCTGGTGAAAAAGATTATCACTTGGCACATCCCTGTGGCATACATGGGTAGTGCATTTGTGCTTGCAGGCATTTTGTGGTTGATTGACCCTACACAGTACGCCGATCCGCTTTTTCATATGGTTACCGGAGGGATGATGCTTGGTGTTTTTTACATGGCTACAGACTATGTTTCTTCCCCTGTTTCTAAAAAAGGACAACTGGTCTTTGGCGTAGGGGCAGGGTTACTAACCATACTAATCAGGGTGTATGGAGCTTATCCGGAAGGCGTTTCGTTTGCAATACTGATAATGAATGCCTTTACACCTTTAATTAACAGTAGTTTGAAACCTGCCAGGTTTGGTCATAAATCTGCGAAAGCATAAAAGAGAATTGCGATGAGTAAAAAGAAAAAGCCCGAATCCAATTTTATCAATATGATAATGACACTGTTGCTGGTGGCTGTTATTGCAGGACTGGCACTGGGCGGTGTGTATGTGGTAACGAAGGAACCTATCGCCAAAGCCAAGGAAGCGAAGCTCAAAAAAGCCCTAAGTAAAGTACTGCCTGCTTTTGATACTATCAGGATGCAGCAGTTGAAACCAGTTGATGGCGGAGATTCCTTAACTTTTTATACTGGTTATAAGGATGAAGAAATGATTGGTACAGCCGTTAAAACATATTCTAACAAAGGTTATGGTGGCACCATTGAAATAATGGTGGGGTTTAACCCTGATATGACCATCAATAACACAGCGGTATTAAAGCATAAGGAAACGCCCGGTCTTGGCGATAAGATGTCGAAATCAAAGTCTGACTGGAGCAAGCAGTTTACAGGGAAAAACCCTGCTGAGTTTACGCTGAAAGTAAAGAAAGACGGGGGGGATGTGGATGCTATCACAGCAGCAACCATTTCCAGCCGTGCATTTTGCGATGCCGTAAAGCGTGCCTATGAAACTTATGAGAAAGGAGGCGACCAATGAGTCAATTGAAGAATTTTTCGAAAGGATTTATCAAGGAAAACCCGGTATTTGTATTGTTGCTCGGACTATGTCCGGCGCTTGGTGTTACCACTTCGGCCATCAACGGAATGGGAATGGGGCTGGCCACTACGTTTGTGCTGGTGATGTCGAACCTGGTGGTTACCTCAATAAAAAGCTTTATCCCTGATAAGGTGAGGATACCTTCTTTTATCGTGATTATTGCATCCTTCGTTACGATTGTTGAGCTGGTGATGCAGGGTTTTATGCCGGCGCTCTTTGATCAGTTGGGTCTGTTTATTCCTTTGATTGTGGTAAACTGTCTTGTTTTGGGACGTGCTGAAGCTTTTGCCTCCAAGCAAAACTTTGTTTCTTCCGTCATCGACGGATTTGGTATGGGCCTCGGGTTTACCTTTGCCCTGACTTTGTTGGGCGGCGTGCGCGAACTCTTGGGCAGTGGAGCAATTTTTGGCTTCAACCTCATCGAAGGCGACGGTATGCTCGTTTTCGTACTGGCACCCGGAGCATTTATCGGATTGGGATATCTTATCGCTCTTATGAATAAACTGAATAAAGCTTCTTAACCGGAAAATATTGACGTTATGGATTACATTATTATCATAATTACTGCCATATTTGTTAACAACATCGTGCTGGCCCAGTTTCTGGGGATTTGCCCTTTCCTGGGCGTTTCCGGAAAAGTGTCCACATCCATCGGGATGTCGGGCGCGGTGATGTTCGTGATGACGCTGGCGACTATCGTTACCTGGCTCATCCAGAATTATATTCTTATTCCCATCGGATTGGAATTCTTGCAGACCATCAGTTTTATCCTGGTAATTGCTTCACTGGTGCAGATGGTGGAGATTATCCTGAAAAAGGTGAGCCCGCCTCTTTACCAGGCACTTGGAATTTTCCTGCCGCTGATTACCACAAACTGTGCAGTTCTGGGTGTGGCTATCCTCACTGTTCAGAATGATTACAACCTGATGGAAGGGGTGATATTTGCTATCGCCAATGCTATCGGATTTGGGTTGGCACTGATTCTGTTCTCCAGCATCCGCGAACACCTCGACCTGATGGAGGTTCCTAAGGGGATGCGCGGCGTACCTATCGCGCTGGTAGTGGCCGGTATTCTGGCACTCTCTTTCATGGGTTTTGCCGGCTTGGTTTAAAAAAAATTGAATAGAAAAGGTTACTGCGCTTTCCGGGGTTGAATAAAGCTCCCCGAAGCGCAGTTTTTCGTTTAATGAAATTATTACCTTTGACAAGTGAAAAATGCTTGCTTATGGAGATGGATGTGATCCTGGACTTGAACAATGTGTCGATTTATCAGGGCAAAATATTGGTACTGCAAAATGTGGATATCTCAATCAGAAAAGGTGAGTTTGTTTACCTTATCGGGAAAACCGGAACAGGCAAGAGTACCTTACTAAAAGCATTGTATGGCGAGCTTCCCGTAAACGAGGGCACGGCCTACGTATCAGGGTATGACCTTACGAAGATCAGGAAAAAGCAGATCCCTTTTCTTAGAAGGACCATGGGCATTGTCTTCCAGGATTTTCAGCTTCTCTCTGACCGGACGGTGAACGACAACCTTAAATTTGTTTTGAAAGCCACCGGATGGAAGAAGGCCGATGAGATGAACGCGCGTATCGTAGATGTGCTCGATAAGGTTGGTATTTCCACCAAAGGCTACAAGATGCCACATCAGCTCTCTGGCGGAGAACAGCAGCGCGTGGTGATTGCACGGGCCTTGCTGAATGATCCCGATATTATCCTGGCCGATGAGCCTACCGGAAACCTCGACCCGGAAACC
>JAASSU010000094.1 GCA_021767705.1 Bacteroidota bacterium
TCGCGGTCCTGCTCCTGGTACACTTGCGCCAGGATAAACATCAGGCGGGTTTTAAGCTGCTTGTCCTTTACCAGTGAAATGCCATCGAGAAGGTGAGGAACAGCCGCATCATAGTTGTCCTGCTCCAGCTGAAGCTCAGCATACATCAAGGGCAGATGTGTGCGTGTAAAAGTGTTGACCTCCTCTTCATCATTACGGATAATATTTTTTACCTGGTCGAGCATGGTAGCGGCCCGATCGTAGTATTCGAGCTGAGTAAAAGAGCGTCCCAGCCACAGCATGGCTTCAATCCTTTCCGGGGCTTCATATTCGCGAATCACGTACTCGAACTTCCGGCGTGCTTTCAGGTATTCGTGCTTGTAAAACAAAGCCTTGGCATGCATCAGGTAACTGTCGTCAATCCAGCGGACATATTCCGTACCGCCAAACTCCATCGAGTGCCTGCGCACGACCTTCTTGCTCTTTTCGATGGCGCGATCCATGTAGGGAGCCAGCGAAGTGCCGTCCTCTTCGGTTCCATACTGAAATACCGGAAGCACCTTAGCATAATTCTCCTGAACCGTATTCTCGAGCTCACGAAGGCCTTCCTTCATGCTCTCATTCCCGTTCCAGTAAGCATTGTAATGCGCGGTAAGGTTATGGTAAACGCGGCGTGTAAAAGTATTCTTCTTGGTGGAGCAACCTCCAAAAAGCAAAACAAGCGCAAAAAGTAAAATCAGTGTGTATCCGTAATTCTTCAAAATCCTGTCCTTTTCAAAATCTGGTTTTGAGAGTGCAATATTAGCCAATTAATCCAGACAATATCACGTAACTAAACGATAAATTTGGGGTGGTTAGTATGGCTTCTCGCAAATAAACTATTCATTCAGGGTTATCCTGAAATTATTATAAAACAATGTTGAATCGTTTATCATTCCGAATTCCTTATGGCTTTTCTCTCTTATCATAAAATCAGTAAAATACATCTTCTCCTCAGATTTCTTTTGACCATTTAAAAACACCCTTAGCTGCTCTGTGTTTTTATCCAATTGAAAGGTAAGGGTCACCAATGTCCAATTATCAAGATGCAATCCTTTGCTTACATTATGATTATGAGTCCAGCGGGCTTTCCCCTTCTTATCTTTCTCCACGATTAGCAAATGGTTCTGCATTCTATCAGCTCCTTGATTATAATACCATAAGCTTATCTCATATTCTTTTGCTTTATCGAATGCCGCTGCATTACTTTCAAAAAGCAAATTCATTCCGGCCATCTTCTTTCTAACTGAAAAAGAAGTATCGAGCGGATAATTCACCTTTCCATCCTTAAAATGTTTGTAAAAGACATTCTTTTCTTTATTTTTCAGCTTCAAATCCACTATTGAATCCTTAGTGATTCCTAAAAAAGAAAAGAGCTCTTCAGGATAATTCTCATCAGTCATTTTTTCCGGCCTTATTGAGAATAATCCAAAACGTTTATTCGATAATATTTTTTCAGATCGGTCAACTATCCACCTTTCTTCTTCTCTGACTTTCTTCATATTCGAAATCAGAACAAGGATCGGTCTTTCATCAAAGTTCTCTAAAACGGGCTTTTCAACAAAGGGAGGGGCCGTAATACGGGTTAATGATTTTGTTTCTGTTAGTGATGTCCTTGACAAAGTAACAGAAACCAAGGGTAATCCGCTTTGATAAGAGAACACAAGGGACTCGGCAAAGCCTTCCTGGTCAAGGTGATCACGGCCATACACCCCTGATCCAACATGGTAATACGGCAACGGAAGAATTGCCTGGAAGCTATTGGTATCAATCTTTTCCAGTGCTTTATTAATTTCTTTGTTAAGTTCTGTATCGGCATCTTTTTGAAAATAATTTGAAGTTTTTACAAACCTGCCGGAATAATAATCGTGATAAACTTTTCCTTCCAAAAAGGTTGCTGCTAATGCAATAAAAAGTAATGCATAACCTGCTATCTTGGAAATATTACTTTTCAATAAATAATGATACAATGCAACAACTGTCAGTACATTTAAAACAAAAAAGAAAACCCAAGAAAATCTGGCTACAGCCCGAATCTGCTGAAGCGCAGGGATCCATTCAAGTATAAACCAAAACCCTGTTGTATAAGGCATCCCAAATGCATAAAGCAAAACAACTACCGAAGCAAGAAATGAAATCCTTAAATGAAATGGCACAAACGAAGGGAAGAATTCGAACTTACGTCTTTTAATCAAGCCTTTTGTCCCTTTACCCAAAAGGAATAAAAAAACAATTAAAGTGACCGTTCCGATATAAGCCCAGCTTTCCCAACGCATTTTGAATGATACTATCCCGTTAAGGTAATTCTTAAGCATCCCGAGATTAGGAAGAAATACCTCGTGGAAAACCGCTGTGCCCCTGTTGGTAAAAGTGGCTTGCGGCCTGTCAGGGTGAAAATCGTAGATAGCGAAAAACACTAACCACAAAATTATCGGGAGCACCGACTGCAATAGCACATTGAAAAATAACTTTTTCTGATGCTCATCTTTATTTGCCAGAAAAAGGTAAAAAAGGTAATATCCGATTATAAAAGCAGCGTTCATCACACTCAAATAGGGGTGTGTAAAGAGCAAAATCAGATTGAAAATAAATACTCCCAAAGAAAGGCTAATGGAGGGATTTTTATAAAACCTGATTACAAGATACCACAATAAAGGAAAAGCAAAAAAATAGGAAAGGCTGAGATGCCCTCCAAAACGGTGGATTTGTGGAGCCAATGAGAGGATAACTATACTTGAGATAGCTGAGATCACAATCGGCACTTTAAACTCACGCAGGATTAGCGCTATGAAAATAGCTGCCACAGCTAACGATATAAGCATAAGAAAATTAAGTATCCCAATTGAATGGTTACTTATTTCCGGGAATATATTATCGAGGGCTTTGACCATTCCCGAAAGAAATGGCTGACCATCTGTAAACTGATGAAGCTCCCCATAGGGGTAATTCATTCCTTCAAAGTGAATATATGAAGAGTCATGCTCAATATGATAAGCATATGTGTAGTAGTTTTTGATGCCATCGCCCCAATCGGCATACAATACCTCGTTAGGACTTTTTAGTATGCTGCCATAAAAAAACAACAGGAATGCGACACCCAATACTCCTGTTAAAGAAATCGTCTTTACTTGATTTAATCTGCTTTCTTTCATTGAATCAATGACTTAATTACTTTTTTCCGCATGCCTGTCCACGATATAAATTGGTCTTTTTTTGGTCTCCTCAAAGCTGTTTCCAATATAAATTCCGATAAATCCGATAAGAAAGAACTGAACGGAAAAAGCAAAGCTGACTAAAACCACCAGTGTGGTATATCCAGGGGGAGTATCTCCTGTTAACCACATTACCAGTGAATAAATCCCTACAATAATTGTAAAAATCCCAAAAATAATGCCTGCCGTTACCCCGAGGTGAAGTGGCAAGGTAGAAAATGAGACTATCGCATTAAAAGACAGTTTCAGTAGCTTGGTGAAGGAATACTTACTTTCCCCGAATTCGCGCCTGTTAGCGTTGTAGGTAAGCGTTTTTTTGTTGAATCCGATAATTTGGATAAAGCCGCGCAAAAATCTGTTTCTCTCCCTAAAATCTGATTTTAATACCAAGGCAACCCGACGCGAAATCAGAAAAAAATCTGAAGCGTTTTCTACAAATCTGACCGGAGAAATTCTGTTTAGTAAAACATAGAAAGATTTTGACATCCATGCCTTTACCGGACTATTATCTTCATTTTCTTCCCGAATCATATTGATGATGTCAGCCCCTTCCTCAAAAGAATCAAACATTTCTTTGATTTTGGATGGGGGATGCTGTAAATCAGCATCCATACAAATAGTTGCCCTGGAATTACTGTAATCGATTCCGGCAATCATTGCTGCCTCATGTCCAAAATTTCTTGAAAAATGAATCCCCACAAAGTTTTCATCGCTCTGACAGATCCTGTCGATAATAGCACCAGAATTATCTGCACTGCCATCGTTCACAAAGATCACCTGCCACTTCAGGTTTAATTCTTTTAAGTGTTTACGGATATTTTTGTAAAAATTATCCAGTCCTTCTTCTTCATTAAATACTGAAACGACTATACAAAGATCTAAGATTTTATCCCGGCCTGTTTGATCGATATCCATAATATATTTCTATGATTCAGCAAATTTAAGATAAATCAATAAACAGAATTAATGTCATTAAAAAACTGAAAAATAAGTTTTTTTAATAGCTTTGTAATCGTTAACTATAATTTAACCTGAGCACGAATATTTCAGAGATGATTAAAGTCCTGTCAATCATTATACCAGCGTATAATGAAGAAAAAACCATTGAAAAGATACTCACCAAAGTGTGTGAAGTCAGGCTTCTTTATGATATTAAAAAAGAACTTATAATTGTAAACGATGCATCTTCGGATAACACCGTAGAGGTTGTGAACCGCTTTATTACAGCACATCCAGAAGAAACCATTAAACTCTTTGAGCAGCCCCAAAACATGGGCAAAGGCGCAGCCCTGCACCGGGGCATCAAAGAAGCCACCGGAGATTATATCGTTGTGCAGGATGCCGATTTGGAATACGACCCCCGCGAGTACAACGACTTGCTCAAACCACTCGAAGAAGGCTTTGCTGATGTGGTTTATGGCTCCCGCTTCCAGGGACAAAACCCGCACCGCATCCTGTTCTTCTGGCACACCATCGGTAACAAATTTCTGACGTTTGTGAGTAACATGTTCACCAACCTTAACCTGACCGACATGGAAACCTGCTACAAAATGTTCAGGAGCGATGTAATTAAAAAGCTTAACTTACGCGAAAACCGTTTTGGCTTCGAGCCGGAGGTCACGGCAAAAATTTCACGCATCCCCGGCATCCGTATTTATGAGATTGGTATCTCATATTACGGGCGAACCTACGATGAAGGAAAGAAGATTGGTGCGGCTGACGGATTCAGGGCGCTTTACAGTATTTTGAAGTATAATGTTTTCAGAAGATAAAACTTAAACCATGGAAAAGAACAACATTAAGGCACGACTTATCGAACTGGCTCCAATTATTGTGATGGGCATTGCTTTAATCATCTTCAAAATTCCACACCTTTCATTGCCTCATTATTGGGACGAAGCCTGGCCCTTTGCAGCAGCTATACAGCATTTGTATGATCACGGAGTGAGTATGTTACCCGACGCTATACCGTCAAACGTATCGCGCGGACACCCCCTTTTGTTTCACTTTTTAACAGCCTCATGGATGAAGGTATTTGGCTCGGGCCTGGTCGCCAAACATACTTTTCCTCTGTTGTTATCCATCATTCTGCTTTTTTCCATATACTTTCTTGCTAAATCGGTCATAAATAAAAATGCCGCTTATGTGGTCGTTCTGATATTTGGGTTACAGCAAATGTTCCTGGTGCAATCGTCAATGTTACTTTTGGAAGTGATGCTCACTCTTTGGGGGGTATTAACTGTATATGGATACATCAATCATAAAAAATGGTTATACTTTTTTGCAGGCAGTGCCTTGTTGCTCACAAAGGAATCAGGAATTGTACTCATTATAGCAATTGCCGGATGGCATATGATTTCGCAACTTTTTTCAGATTATAAAGCCATGACCAGCAAATCTTTTTGGATAAAACTCGTTCTTTATATATCTCCAGTGTTTATTGCTGCAGTATATTTTACGGTTCAACGCATACAACTTGGCTGGTTCTTTTTCCCGAAACATATTGGGTTCATGTCATTTGAATGGGCAGATATCATGCTTAAGCTGAATACGATTAAAAGAATAATACTTTTAGATGCCGGCAGATGGAGCCTTAGCATACTATTTGTACTGGGGCTGGGGTATTTACTCATCCAAAAATCAAAAATAAAAGATAGGCTATATCAGCTGAATTTAAGCTGGATGAGCAACAAACAGGCGCATTTCTTTGGACTTTCGCTCGTCTTCCTTTTGGGATTCACAGCATTTAGCAGCCTGAATTTCCTCTCAACGCGTTACTTGATGATTATGCTTCCGTTTTTTATCGTGCTAACCTTTCTATTGTTTACAACCATCGTCAAAAATAAGCTTTCATTGTATCTGGTTGGTGGTATACTAAGTATCATAATGCTTATACCAACTCCGAAGAACAAAAGTAATGCAGACGTGTACTTCGGGTTTGAAGATGCCATTGAAGTACATCAAAGAGTAAGGGATTATTGTGAGCAAAATATAGAAGCTGATGCTGAAATATACACACATTTTCTGATAAATATGGCATTATCGAAGCCTTATGTCGGTTACTTTGACGAAGGTGAAAAAAGATTCACAAATATTAGCTGGAACTTTGGCAAAACCACTGACTATTGCATCTTTTCAAACATGGAAAGGGATAAAGCCTTTAACCTGATTAAAAAGGAAAATGATTTAAAACTATTGAAGCGTTTCGAAAAGAACAATGCATGGACCAACATCTATAAGGTGGTGGAGTACAAAAGAAACAGTGACGGGAAATGAAACATATAAACTAATCGTTTTACGAAGGTATTGCCTAACAACTATTATTAAAAGAACTTTTACTTACTCTTAGATATTAAATCATTATAAATACTCATCGCCTTTTGATACAGTTCAACCGAATAATATTCAGTTAAATTACGTGAGTTGACAAATGATCTGTATTTACGAAGTGTAGAATTAATATTGGTTTTTTGTAAAATCTTTTTCAAGACTTGCCGAGGATTCACGCAATACTCCTCGTAATTTATAAACAAAGTGTTTGAGTGTTCCAGCTCCAAAACATAACTGTAATAGTTTATCCATATTTCCAGCCAATAATCCAATTCATGTTTTTTTGTGGCCGCTAAAGGACTGGATGAACTAAACATAAATGGCTTCTGATTCAGTCCAAACTCATGATGACCCAGCCAATTCATATACTCAAGAATAAAAGGATCTTGCTTCTGCAATTGCTCGTAATCTTTATGTTTTTCCATTAAAGAAGCTGCATGCGTTAGAGGATCGCGAAAAAGCACAACCATCAAAAACTCATTGTTAAGGGCTCTGACAGATTTATACCTGAGCATAAAATTGTTATTCTTGGCCAAATATATTTTTTGGTCATCATTTTTCACCATTGCCTGATACTGCAGATAATCTTTATAATCGTCTTCATCTACTTTGTATTCTAATAATGCATCATCCTTAATATATGCATCCTTTGCCTTTACTTTAAAGAAATACTCTTCTAACGCCTCATTTGAGTTGTAACCTATCACAATCCCATCCTTATGACTTCGCTCTTTAAGGTTTTCTTTTTTCGGACGATATATTTTAGCCCATAGGTTGGGGGCCATTAAAAAAGGCATATTTGCGTAACTGAGAGAAAAAAAACCATTAACCTCTGATAAATCATTCATAAGGCTGGTAGTGCCTGAGCGTGCAAGCCCTGAAACAATCACAAAATCATTTCTCGTCTGGATATTCTTTTTTCGAATTCGCTTTTTCTCTTTCCGAAACAGAAGCTCAGAGAGATTATAATTGTTAAGAGCCAAACGGTGAAGAAGCTTTGACAAATCAGAATAATCGGAGACATCACTTTTATTCAACGGAATGAAAAAAGGTAGTGTTGCTCCGACCGACATAATCAATATAGAATGAAAAGAGAGCAACTCTGAACTTTGAAAATCAAAATCAGTGATCAAGACAAAAAGATATACTGGTAATCCGCCCAACAGAACTGCTATAATAATTAATAGTGTAACCCTCAGAATTGAACGAATAAGAAGCTTGTTGCTTTTCTCGATAAGCTTGATTTTAGCATCCTCATCATCTTTCGATAAAAGCTTATCCAAAAGATCCACGCTACTCTCTGCCAATTGATAAAACAGCTTTCTTTGATACCTGATTAGAAAAAACATCAGGAAAAAACCAATAAAAAGCGAAATGTAAAAGTAGGGTATCATTTGTTCTTTTTCTTAAAGAACTTCTTAAACTTAAGCCAAAAAATATACCCAAATGAAAATAGAACAATCCCACCGATAACAAACATCAGTACTACCGTTCCTACTCCTATACCCGGCCCTATGTATAATAAACTACTCATTTTCTATTACTCTTATCCAGTTTGGTAAATGATGGTATCCCTCATGCTGGGATTTCAACACATTCTTATAAATTACTTCTTTATCATTTAATACCCAGATTAATCCTGAGTTTTGTTCTTCTACAAAATAGGTTGAACCCTCTATATGTTCCTGTAGACCTTCTGTAGATGTAAAAATTCGATTCGCCCTGAAAATTGAGTCGCCAATATAAGAAATCCCGCCGTTAACTAAATTGTATTTAACAATATTAGAATAGAAATCGCCAACTTTAATTAGATTCGTCGAATCTTTAGGAGGTGCCATCGTTTGTTTAGACCACTTTGTATAATAGTTATTGTTAAAGATTACCAGAGTTGAATCGTTCAGGAAATCCACATCATGCTGGCTTAGAAAAGGGCCTTCAATAATATTCACCAGCTTGTTATTCTCAGGCCTGTAATGCAGCACAATAGAAGGCTGCCTCAAGCTGATAAAAACATCCCCTTTATTGTAATAGGGTGTGGTTTTTTGTGCAGGTTGAATATCATTAAGGTGTATCGGATCCTTTAAACTTCCTGTTGCTTTTAAAACATAATTGGCAACATTATTTTCCTTAAATATCTCAGCTAAAGATTTGTGAAACAAAATGGCTCCCGTTTCGGCATCAACTTTAGTGATAAAATTATCCTTAAAAAATACACTTCTTCCATTAAGTTTATAATAGGCCGTTGAATAATAAACTGGTGCAAAAGTGCATGCCCAAATATTACCCTCACTATCCAATTCCATTGAGTGATGAACCCAAATACTATCTTGTTTCCAGATAACATTCGACAATGAGTCAATTCTTCTAAGTGGTTTTCCCTGATATGAATAAACAATCTCTTTTTCAGGAAATAGCAATGGGTTGATAATTCTGTCAGTAACTTTATAAGGGTTTTCAACTTTCCAATTGTAATGTACGGAATCATTTCTAAGATTTAAGAGCACAATTGATCTTCTGTCACTGGTATCAGAGTGAGTTGAAAGCACCATTAAATCGGTTTCCAGCTTATTTACAGAATTGAAATTATTTGGAGTCTTAATAAAAGTCTTAGGCAAGGTTTTAACTTCCTCCACCGATTTTGAAAACATATCCGGGAAAGTATACATAAACTTTACTGGTTCGGTAAGAAACCCAAACTTCTTACTTCCTTTTGAAATATGAAAAACCATCCAGCCAAAAACCGAAAGAATAAATAGCGAAATAACTACAAGCGAAAAAGTTTTAAGTATTGTTTTCATCTGTTTAATTTTACCCCATTGCAAAACAAATTCTACAATTTTGTTTCCAACTCATTTATGAACCAGTTCAATCCGGATTTTTAAAATAACAGCCTGCTAAACTATGAATAATTCTCTAACCATTCAAAGAACAAAGAGCAGGTACGCACCCCCTAACTAAACAAATGCTCAATATCTTTAGCGGTGAGTTTCTTTACGAAGCTGCTCTCTTCGGTGATGATTTCATCGGCCAAATTCTTTTTTCTCCTTTGCAGGTTGAGGATTTTTTCCTCTATCGTATTCTGACATATCATCCGGTAAGCAAACACTTTTTTATCCTGCCCGATGCGGTGTGTGCGATCGATGGCCTGGCTCTCCACCGCCGGATTCCACCATGGATCTATCAGAAAAACGTAGTCGGCGGCTGTCAGGTTCAGGCCATATCCGCCGGCTTTAAGGCTGATTAAAAACACCCGGCATTCATCGGTGTTCTGGAAATAGTTTACGCGCCCTTCCCTGTCGCGGGTGGATCCATCAAGCGAAGTGTAAACCACTTCATTTTCATCCAGTCGCTTTTGAATTAGCCCCAGCATTTTCACAAACTGCGAAAATACCAGCACCTTATGGTCTTTGGTCTTTTCGAGGATGTAGCGCATCAATTCATCGGCTTTAGCCGATTCATCGCCATAATACTCTTCAGTATTGATAAGGGCGGGCGAATCGCAGATTTGCCTGAGTTTCAGTATCCCGTCAAGGACGTTGAAACGTGCTTTGTTTAAGCCTTCCTGGTCAATCTGGTTGAGAAGCTTGTCTTTGTATTTCTCGCGAAAGGCATCGTACACTTTACGCTGTTGTTCGCCCATCTCGCAATAGAGTTCAATCTCTGATTTTTCGGGCAGTTCAGCAGCCACCTTTTCCTTTGTTCTGCGGATAATGAAAGGATAGATAAGCCGGCGCAGTTCCTGCCGCAGGTGTTTGTTTTCATCTCCTTCCATGTTTTTAGCGTAAGTCTTTTTAAACGAACCAAAGGTGCCCAGCAGCCCTGGGTTGAGCACGTGCATCTGCGAAAACAACTCTATGGTGTTGTTTTCTATGGGCGTGCCTGTGAGCGAATATCGATATTTCGCCTCGAGCAACAGGGCCGCTTTGAACCTCAACGATGACGGGTTTTTCATGGCCTGGGATTCATCAAAAACTACCGAGGTGAAGCGGAATGAAGACAGATCTTCAATATCGTTGACCATGGTGCCATAGCTGGTCAGGATGACATCGTGCTTTTTAAAGGCCTTCTCATCGAATTTCCTTTGCGTTCCCCAAAATAGCATGGCTTTTAGGTGGGGCGTGAACTTTTTTATTTCATGCTGCCAGTTAAAGAGCAAAGTCGTTGGGCAAACCACGAGGTGTGTTTGCTTTTTCCGGGCATCCTTTTCTTTGAGGTGGGCAAAAAACGCCAGCATTTGTATGGTTTTTCCCAACCCCATATCATCGGCCAGGCAGCCCCCAAAGCCAAATTTGGCCAGGAAAGCCAGCCACGACAATCCGGCTTTCTGATAGTCGCGTAAGGTGGCCTTAAGCTTTTTCGGGGGATGAACAGTCTCTATCGAATCAAAGGATTTCAGCATTTCCATCTTTTCCGACAGCTCTTCAGCAATCTTTTGATCCGATTGCTGATCAAGGAGGCCATGGACAATCGTAAAATGGGATTTCCTCAGTTTTATCTTATCCTGTTCCAGCTCGCCCACTTTAAACGAAGTCTCAAACTTCTTGATGAATTCGTCTGGCAGGAGGCCATAAACCCCGTCGCCAATAGGCACGAGGTTCTCTTTGTTGACCATGGCTCTTCTCAGGTCTTTCAATGAAACTTGTTGTCCGTCGAAAGATACGTTCATATCCAAATCAAACCAGTCTTCACCTGATTTTACGGAATAGCTTACGGATGCTCTGGCCGGATGATATTTAACAGACTTCAGGTCTTTGAATCCGAAAACCTTGATGTCATGGTGTCGGCATTTTTCATAAAATCCAATAAACCAGTTTTTTGCGAGCATCTGATCTACAGAGAGGTAAAAATACTCCGGTTGAAACTGTTCCGAAAACTGCGGGTGGGTGTCACCGATCAGTTCCAAAACCTCGGTTTCGACTTCCTTATCCCTGTTGATTTCATAGGTTTGCCCCTGCTTCTTATGGTATAGCGCACCAACCGAGTTATGCATCATGTTCACCTCTGTTTCGCCGTATACCATTACCGGAATAAACAGGATGAACCCATCCTGCTCTTTCAGGTAAACCCTCTTTTCCAGGTTCATTTCA
>JAASSU010000394.1 GCA_021767705.1 Bacteroidota bacterium
AATGTGTTCCATTGTGTCAGCGAAAGCGACTGCTGCTTGTCGAGCAGGATATCATCCTGGAAAACAATGCGTCCGACACGTTTAAGTTCTTTATCGCCTGCAAGCTGATTCACCTGCAAAAATTGCGGCACGTTATCCTCAAAAACCCTGATAATTCTCACATTCACTCCTTTGAGGCTTACCGCTTTAAATGGAATGACCAGGCCGTTGGATGAAGGCAGAATATTGCCATCGGCCAGAAATTCTACTTTGGGTTTGGGAGTGGCAAAAACAATTACATTTTCATAGTCGGCGTCGAGCTGGTATCCTGAAACATTTTTTACCGCCTTATCCAGCATCAGCTCTGTATTGCCTTGTTGACGCTGCTCAGGAAAAACCTTCAAAGTATTTCCGGAGACGACGGTGCGGTGCGGAATGTCTTCACTAAAGCGAACAAGCCCCCGGAGGTCCTGATCTTTTTGCAGCGGATCGGAAAATCGAACAATCACATGTTGATCGGGCTCCTGCACCACCACAATGTCCATGACTTTAAAAACGCTCAGCGGCGGCACCTCAAATTTTTTTGTTTCATCCTTGTCGGCATAAATTGCATCGCCCTTAAATTCGAGAGTTACCGTTTCGGCCTTGCGCGTTCTGCGAATAGAGTCAACCGTGAAATAGTGCGTTCTGCCATCGGCGGTGGCAGACCATGTTATCGGAAGCCGGCGGTCATCCTGTTTTGCAACGGCGAAACCCTCCAGCCATTCCTTTTTAACATAATCGGCAGAAGTTACCTCGCCTTTGAGCATCTGGTTTTTCAGGTTTTCTGTTTCGTAGGCCGACAAGCCTTTCAAATCGACAGAGTAGTTTTGCTTGGTGGTTTTGAAACTGAATTTCAGGGTTGAAAACCTGGAGGGTACCTGCTTTAGCTTGCCCAGGTAAAACTTCGCCTCAAACGCTTTGTTCAGCGGGATTAAATCATCAGGAACAAACTCGATGATGCGGTTATTTTTGAAAACAACCTTCCCGGGGATTTCAGGAGAGATTTTCAACAGTTCGTCAGGGTTTTTGAGCTTTTCTTCCGCAAGGGGGTCGCTGAGAATTACCTGTACTGAAGATTGGGAGTTTACCACTCCGGTTGTAAATCCGGAGACATATTCTGAAAATCCGATATCAACTTTTTCTTCCTTTTGGTCTTTCTGTTTACATCCCGAAAAGGTAAGGGAAATCAATACCAGCGCATAAAGCAAGGTTTTTAAGGTTCTCATAAAAGTGGTCTTTGATGGTGAATTAAATACATGATCAATGGTTTCGTGGGAGAATACCGATGTACTCAACGAATTTATTAAAAATATCCGATTGATTTCTTATCTCTGATAAAAGCTTATATTTACTGAACAACAAATGAGCGTTATTTATTTTATTAGCAATAAGATATAAACACTTTTGCAGATGAATAATTTTTGTTTAAGAAATTAAAAGACATGAAAATTTCCTCCATGCTCGCCTTTCTTTTCATTGTGTTTGCGGCTGAGTCCGTTGAGCCCCCAATAATATTATTCAACAACCATGAACCATTAGAACTGATTTTGGAGACCGATTTCCGCGAGATTTTCGACAAGGTGAAAACCCTCGATGACCGGCAGTCGGGGTTTATCAAGTACAGTCATGAAGGTGTTCAGCATCTCATTCCGGTGGAAACCGAACCTCGGGGCAACTTCCGGCGCGACCCCTCGAATTGCGATTTTCCGCCGCTCTCAATCAAATTCCCTGAGGAAAACCTGAATACGGTTTTCCAGGGCTGCACTAAGCTAAAGCTGGTGGTGCACTGCCGGAAAAACAAAAAATACAAGGCGTTGGTAGCAAAGGAATACTTGTGCTATCGTTTTTATAGCCTCTTAACCGACAGCTCATTCAGGGTAAGGCCGGCTTACATCACTTATGTGGATTACAATACGAAAGACACCCTCAACAGGCATTTTACTTTCTTTATTGAAAGAACAAGAGACCTGCGCAACAGGCTTGCCGCGAAGCAGGTGGAAAGCGAGCATTTTAAAATCAAATGGCTGAACGATTACGACGCCACAAAACTTAGCCTTTTCCAGTTAATGATAGGGAATACAGACTGGGGTGTTTTTAAGGAGCACAATGTGAAGGGGATGGAAAGCGATGGCCGTCGTTTAGCCGTTCCTTATGACTTTGACTGGAGCGGTTTTGTAAACGCCCCCTATGCCAGGCCACATCCGAAATATCCGATTAGAGATGTGACGCAGCGTCATTTTATCGGGAAAGAAGCAGATATAATAACCATCCGGAAAGTAAAAGAAGAGTTCCTTGCGATTCAGGAGGATGTTAATGCCCTGATAAATAACGATCCGGTTCTGTCGGATAAGGAGAAAAAAAGAAGTCTGAAATATATTGAGTCTTTTTACGAAATCCTGAATAAAGACCGCTTGCTTTTTAGCTATATGAAAGTCAAATGATTTAAATCATTCTTTCATAGTCTTCCTTTGTTATCTCGTATCCATCGCGACAAATGGAACAGTAGTAGTAATATTTGGTTTTTATCGGGAAAACCGGAATAAAAAACAGGCTGGCTTTCATCGACTGTTTTGCTGCAATCCACCTTGACGTATTGCCACATCGCTGGCAGGTTTCCGTTCGATTGGTTTGTTTCTCTTCTACGTTACCGTCGTTTACTCCGAAAATAAAAATCATATACTTCCTTTCTATGCCGTTGATTTCATCAAGGCTTCCAACAAAATAATTGCAGCATCAGTTATAAATATCAATAAAATTCCCAACTCATTTTTCAG
>JAASSU010000395.1 GCA_021767705.1 Bacteroidota bacterium
ACAGGTGCGCACTCCCCCGACGAAGCCATCGAAGTGCGTTCGGTTGAAAAATTCTGGGACCTGACGCTCGACGTACTGAAACGCATCAAATAAATAACCGCATTTTTAAGAATAAAACCCCGGAGCTTTAGGCTTTGGGGTTTTTGTTTATAATCCCTTGCCATCCCTTCAATTATTTCGTATCTTAACAGAAACCAAAAACGATAAATTATGCAGACCTACATTTTATTTACTAAGCTCACTCCTGAAGTATTGCAGCAGATGAAGAACCGCGAACAAATCGGGCACGTATGGATGGATAAAGTCAAGGAAAAATGCCCGGAAGTAAAATTCCTTTCTCATTATGCTCTACTTGGTGATTATGACTTTCTGGATATTTATGAGGCGCCTGATGAAGAATCGGCCGCAAAAGTGAGTATAATCAGTCAGCAATTCGGAGCTTCAGAAGCTAAAAGTTTACCAGCTATTCCGTATAAGCGTTTCGTTGAGCTAACCGAAATGATCTAAAGAGTGCTCTTTTACCAGTAATCTATAGGAATATGAGCGGTGCGCTCCCGTATAGCTATCGGGAACCCAGCGAGTATTCACCGTTGAACTAAACCCTTACTCTGGCCGTTGCCAAAAGCGAAATTAACTAGGCATTTTTCGACGGTTTTGTGTGTTGGGAGAGCTGTTTTTAGAGATGGGGAAATAAATAACAAAAAAGAATCCGGTTTTTTGCTGCTTTTTTTTCCTTGGAGATATAATTTTTTAATGCTATTCTATTGTTCCAGACATTACCTGCCTGGTTTGCATAATAATACGAACAAATTTTTTGGAAAAAACTACAGGTATTCGTAAACTTGAATAGAAAGGATTTTTAGTATCTTTGAAAAGCTATCCCGCGAATGCGGGATTTAGTTCAACAAGCGGTCATAAAACATTGGTGTCGAAGTGGTTAATCGAACTTCGGTTCTCGCATCATAATCCATTTTATCTTGATAGTGAGGCCGTTTCGATATTCATAACTTCAAAATACTGAATTGGACAATGAAGAAACTCGTCTTATTTTTTGGAATGATCTTTTTTAGCATCTCATTTTTACTAGGTCAAAAGACGCATACGGTTTTAGTTAATGACAGAAACACTGCTATAGATCTCACAAATGAAGCGATTTCAGATATTGATAATAAAGATTATACAAAAGCATTCAATAAATTGAGAAAATCTATAAAGATCGATTCCTTATACAGAGAAGCTTATTTGCGCATCTATCACCTTTATTCTAAAAACCAGGAAAATGCAGAAGAAACGATCGGGGCACTGAAAAAAGGGAAAAGAATTTTTGAGGAGGACGATGAATTATATTTTTATTGTGGTCAGATTTACAGATCAATTGGGGATGCGGAAAAAGCTTTTTATGAATATACAAAAGCCATAGAGTATGCAAAAGTGAATGGAGAGGATTTCTACCTCGTTCCTTATTATTATCTGAACAGAGGCAACCTTTATCTTTTTTCTAACAGATATGAATCAGCAATTAATGATTATAACCATCTGTTAAAACTGGATGCTACTTCAAACAGTGGCTTAACAAACAGAGGAATTGCGTATCATTTGATGGGAGATTACAAAAAAGCATGTCAGGATTGGAACAGGGCCATTGAAAATGGATTTGACAAAGCGAAGGCATATTATAGAATGTATTGTAAGGACTAAGTCCGGCTGAAACAAATATTTCTGTTATGTTTTTTCGGGTTTTATTACACCCTGATTTTAAAACGGATGTAGAGGGTCTTCAAACGGTGGCAGCCTTTGCTGTATGATTGAATTTTTCATTTTAATTTTGTTAACGCGTATGTTACAATTAGAGCTTCTAATTTACACCTAAGAAAAGATAACCCCTTCTGATTCCCATTACAGAATCCGCCAAATTATTCTGGATAAGGGCGTGGTTGCGGAAATAAGAGCCTATTTCTACGTCGTCTAATTAACCTTCAGCATTCAAAACCAAAAACACAGTAAACCCTGACAGCGTTTTGAACGCTGTCAGGGTTAGACAAAACAAACTCAATACGTCTCCACCAAATGCTTCACCCGCAACGCCGACCTGAATTTTTCCAAACCCATAGTGGCCGGGTATGTGACTTTGTTTTCCTTTCCGGGAATTAAATCAAAATAATTATCTGAAAATCGGTTGTAACCATCGTAAACATCTTCCAGATACAGGAACAGATTTTTGGCCAGCTTATTGGTATTGAGGGTAATTACAAACGCTTCGCCTGCTTGCTCCACCTCTAAAGAAACCTTTGCATCCGGCAGGTTCAAATCCTTTAGTTCAGCAAAGTAAAGGATTTCAGTATCCAGCACCATATCTTCGCTCTCTGCCAAAATATAAAGCAGGTGGTCTTTTGTGACCTCATCAAACAGCTCACCGGATTCCATTTTCACCACTTCCACAGATTCTCCATATCCGATATTGACATCATAGCTTCGGTGCCCCAGCACTTTGCCAGAAAAATCCATCAGTGCCAGGCTGACTTCCACCGCCTGCTGCTCCTGTTTATCCGACACCAGCCGGATTTCCACCTCATCACCGCTACGGTTGGCCACCAGCGAGATAGGCTTGTTGGCATCGCGGACAAAGTAGTGCATCGCCTTCCACTGTCCGTAATAGTCGATGCCCGACCACGACGCCACCGGCCAGCAGTCGTTGAGCTGCCAGTAGAGTGTACCCATGCAGTAAGGCATCGCCGCCCGGTGGACATCCACCGCCATTTTTATC
>JAASSU010000396.1 GCA_021767705.1 Bacteroidota bacterium
CAGGTTCAGGTTTTTGGTTTTCAGCTCATAAACGTCCAAAATCTGATTGATGATGTTGTTCATGTTTTTTAGTGAATTGTTGAGCACATCAACAGACTCTGCCTGCTCTTTCTGGAGCCTGGCTTCTTCGCCCGACAGAATATCAGCAATGCAGATGCTGCTGGCCAGCGGATTTTTCAGGTCATGAGCAATCACTTGGATCAGGTGGTTTTTCTCCTGGTTGCTTTGCTCAAGCATCTTGTTTTTTTCTTCCAGTTCCTTTTTTTGTTGCCTGATATTCTCATTCCGCTTTTCAATCTCTTCTTTTTGCTTGCTGATTTTCAGATAGCTCTTTGAGAGTTTGTTTTCCAGCTCGTTCATGTACCTGAGCCGCTTGATTAGCACCTTCATCACTCCGTGAATGACAGAGCTTTTGGTGGCCATCAGCCGGTAAAACGCATCCTGCCCCAGGGCATAAAGGCGTGTATTTTCTTCGGCCGTAACGGAGGCAGAGCGCGTTTCATGGTCGAACAGCGAAAACTCACCAAATACTTCTCCATCCTCCAGGCGGCCCAGCACATGCCCCTCGTCATGCACCCTTACTTTGCCGTTGGCAACAATGTAAAGGGTGTCTCCGTCTTCGTTCTTTTTAAAGATAGTCTGGCCTGCTACTACTTCCTTTTGTTCGAGAGCCGAAGCGATCTTTTCCAGATCTTCATCATGAACATCGTCGAAGACACTCACCTTTTTGAGAATGGATATTTTTTCCTGTAAATCGTGGTTTCCCTGCATTGTCATTGTGTTTATTTAAGTTTAAACCAATGATATGAATGAGGAGGCAAAACTAAATAACCTTCGTCGTTTTGCGTCACCTTCTGCTCAAGCATATCGAAATCGTTTTCTGATACAAAGTTAACACGAAGATTGGTATTTTGCGTTTCGTCAGACAGGTTATGAACAGCCATCACCTGTTCATCGTCATATTCACGTATGCAGGCAAGAACAGCATCGATCGGCTTCTCTTCCTGATCAACCATCTCCAGCCAGTCGATACTTCCGCGGCCAAATACCTGTGTCGATTTTCTTACTTCCAGTTGTTTTTTAATGGTGTTGAATACTTTGGTGTGGAATGATTCGGGTTTTTGCAGCTCTTTATCCCATTTTTCCCAGTCTATCTCACCTCTCACAAAGTAACGCGCATCGGTATAGCCCGTTTCTTTGATTTTTTCTTCGTAGTATTTTTCATCGTTGGGCTTACCAAATTCATCGCCGTAATACACCAGCGGTGTTCCCGGAAGGGTAAGCATAATGGAATAGGCCAGTCCGTATTTTTCGGGATTAAACTCCATGAGCTCCGAAAGCCGGGCAGCCACACCTTCACCTACCCTGAAGTCCCAGCGCGGGTCGCGGCAATAATAATCATGAATGATCTTCCGGTCTTCTTCGGTCACCATCTCCAGGGTCAACTCATCATGCACACGCAGGAAAGTAAACCATTGGTTTTCTTCGCGGATGGAAGGGGTGACCTGCTCTGAGAGCACCTTCATAATGGGTTTGGCATCGGCGGTGGCCAGCGACTTAAAAATCTGAGGCATCAGCGGGAAATGATATCCGGCATGGCATTCATCGTTCTCCCCGAAATACTTCACGACCTCTTTAGGTGGTTGGCAGGCCTCAGCAAGCAGCAGCGTGTCGGGGCGAAGATAGTCGATGATTGCCCTGAAAAATTTAATGATCTGATGCGTTTCCGGAAGGTTTTCGCAGTTGGTGCCCTCTTTTTTCCAGAGGTAAGGGATGGCATCGGCACGCAGGCCATCAACACCCTGGCTAATCCAATACATCAAAATGCGGCTCATCTCGAAAAGAACTGTTGGATTGTGGTAGTTCAGGTCGGGCTGAAACTCGAAAAAACGATGGAAATAGTACCAGTCGCCATCGGGCTCCCAGTTGCTGTTGACCATGCCTTTAAACAGCAAACGTGTTTCGGTGTAGCGGTTTTTATCCGCATTCCAGATGTAGTAATCGCGAAAAGGATTATCCGTTGATTTCCTCGACTCCCGGAACCACTGGTGCTCATCAGAAGTGTGGTTCATTGCGATATCAAAAATAACTTTCAGTCCGTGCTCATGCGCTTTTGCCAGGAAGGCACTGAAACGGTTTTCCCGTTCCTGATCGGTGGCGTTTTCATCCAACCCAAGCAATTCTCTTCTAACCCGGTCGTACCTGCTGATATCGAAACCCACATCCTTCATCGGTGATTCGAGGATGGGTAACAGCCAGATACAGTTTACACCCAGATCAGCGAGGTAAGGAAGCTTTTCCTCAAGACCGTTAAAATCTTCATTGAAAAGATCTACGTACAGCGAGTAAACAATCGCATCCTTATACCACTTTTCATCCTGCTTGGGGAGTGGGTTCTTTTGCTTAAAGCTTTCTAATTCAGCGACAAATGATTCTAATGGTGCGCTAGGGGATTCAGGGTAAAGAGAATCCCATATTTCACTTAATTTTTTCGTTAAAGTATCTTTATTCATCGTTTCTTGTTATATTTATCCCAATGGTAAGTTCTTTCTTACAATCATTTATCAAAGATAAGGATAATTCATTGCTCGTCTGAAGCTGAATTTACCAAGAGGGATTTTATAAGGGACACGAAAACAGTATACTGTAATGATTACAAGTAAAAAATGCCACATTTGCAAACGTTTGCGTTTAAAGTTTTTTTTATCCGTATTGTTGTTTGCTTTGATGGTGCTAAGGCCTCTGCAAGAGGTCTGTGCACAGG
>JAASSU010000397.1 GCA_021767705.1 Bacteroidota bacterium
TCGGAGGTAATCATGCGGCGGGTGGCTTCGGCCAGCAGCTCCACTTTTCTGCGCTCTTCATCGCGAAGCTGGTTGAAAAACTCTTCGGTGGTTTGCACGAGGTTGGCTTTCTGGTGGATGCTTTGCGCCCATATCTCCACGCTGCGCCGCTCCTCGCGTGCCATGACGTTAATCAGCCGGTTGGTATACCAAAAGGAAGCTGCAATTATTATTGCCGCTACAATCATCAGCCCCCGTTTCCAAAGTCTTTTTCGCTTCACCGTTCTCATAAATATGTTAACGCAAACCTACGCATTCTCGTACTTTTATTTCTGCAAACTGTAAAGAAATTCAATCTCATCGGCCCAGCCTTCCTGGTTGGGTGTTTCCAGACCTAATATTTCATCGAGGAAAGCGGCACGCGACTTTTCGAGCTTCTCCTTGGCGGGATGTACGAGGTTGATCAGGTAGCTGTCGTGCGGCAGGATAAAGCGCTTCCCGAAGCCGTATTTCTCGCAGTTTTCAGAGAATTTGCGGATGTTTTCCTCCGTCAGCGCTTTGGCCTCCCACTGGCGCTGGTTTTTGGTAAAGAGTCCAAAAGCCTTGGCCCCGATTTTATGTGCATTCAGCGGTGCATTTTCCACACCACCGGCCGCACTCACATGTGCTCCAATCCTTATCATAAACGAAATTTTGATAAAGATAAGGAAAGTGGTGGAATGGGGGGAGGATTGAGATGCCCCGATTAGGCGAGGCTGAGATGCCCGAGACGCCCTGGTAGGGCGTCTGTACGATGAGGATCAGGATTATTCCAATGATATCCCCGGATCATCAGATGATGTTTCCTTTTTATCCGATGATATCAGCCGTCTTTCCGATGAGGTGCGCGATTTATCAGACGAGGTATGAGGTTAATCCGGCGATGTTGCGTCTCTTTCCGGTGAGGTTGAGGCTTCATCAGATGACCTCGCGGTTTAGTCCGATGAGGTTGGTGTTATTTCGGATGAGGTTTGTTTTTTATCCGATGGGGTTTGGGGTTTGTCCGGTGGGGTTTAGATTCGTTGAGACGCCCTATTAGGGCGTCTGTACGGAGATTGATATTAGATACAGCGGATAATCTTTATTGGCTATGACTGAAACGTTATTATCTCAATATCGTGATTGGTATAGGTTGAAAAGTCCCGGTCGTCGGTTACTATTTTTGATTTGGTTGATTTTGCAAGCTCCAGGTAATAGCTGTCATTAAAATCAATGCTCTTTAGATGTGAAAGGATCGTATCCATGTTTACAGCATTGAAATTATCGGGGGTTTTATCGCAAAAGTTCATAATTGTGTTGATCTGGGTTTTAATCTCATCCACTGTATCCGAATATGCTTCCGTACCAATGTAATCTTTTTTAAACTCCGCAGAGTGATTTCCGGTGTTGTCTTTCCATAGATCAAAATCCATTCTTAGGTAGCGGTTACTGAATTCTGATAAAACGAGGCTGCTGATGAATATGGTGCTTCCTGCGGTTTGGACTTCTTTAAAAAATGAAGAATATATTTTTTGCTTTTTTTGATTGTAATTACCCAGAGGGCAAAAAAGGTACATCCAGATGTTGTTATCGAAAAAGAGATTATCAGAGGATTTTGGGGAGTATGATTTGACGTCAGATATTTTAGCTGCCATAGATTGCTTGGTTGGCTGAATTTTCAAATCTTTTTTTGTTGGAAAAAAATTCTTTTGCCCTGGTTATTACTTTTTTAAACAGGATTATATCTTCGCTGGCTACGTTTACCAGTTTGAGTGATTTATTTAATTGTTCGCTGTTATAATGGTTGTATAACTGACCTATGGCGGCATTAAGGAAGGCGGTAGTCATCATTTCAATGCCTGAAAAATCAATTTGAGCAATTTTATTCTCCTTTAACACACTGTTAATGTGTTTAAAAAGCTTATCCCCGTCATCCGTTGATACGGCCGTATCGCTATTAATTATGTCTTTTACAATTAGTTTTATCATGGCATTTAATATATTGCGAAAGTATTAAAAAATATCATTCAATGTAAAATCCTCGTTCTGCAACTTGTATATTTTACTGTCATCAAGATTAAATTCAATATTGGCTATCGTGCCGGGAAAAGCATTCTCAAAGACTCTTGTATAAACTCTACCTTTCCTGAATTCCCAATAACCATCAGAAGAAACAATCTGCACCTTGCCTTCGTTCAATTTTATGAATTCGAAAATAATATCAAGGCCCAGGCCTCCTGAGATGTTTCCTGTTTTTGTAGTATTTCCATATTGAAGTGCCCATTCAATGGCTTCATTGCCTTTGAGGGTTTTATTCAGAAACTCATTTACGTTTGCTTTAATGGTTTTGCCCATATCCACGATGGTGATATCTAAACGTTTGGGGGTTTTGTTGGGATAGTATTGCCCACAGGTGTGAATTTTTTGGCACATGCCATGGGTGCGGGCATTTTCATATAATTCAAAAATGCTTTCGCTGATTTTCTTTCCGAGTTTTTGGCTATGCTGTGGGAAGTCACGCTTTGAGAGAAGCTCCCTTTTGATATATGTTAAAAAGGCACTATCGGCTGATGGGCTAAAGGTATTGTATTGTACGATAGTATCATATCTGTCATGGATTGGTGTTTCGCCGAACTCGCAAAGGAACTGATTGCGCTGCAAAACATCTGAAATCTTAGAATTGATACCAGAAACATTAACGGCTTTGTTGGATCTTTTGAGTAATTCTATTATTGCACCAAACACTGCTGATAGATTAGCTTCAAA
>JAASSU010000398.1 GCA_021767705.1 Bacteroidota bacterium
TGAGTTGCTGCAACAATTCAGTGATTGTTTTCGACTCAACAATCTCTACTTTTCCCATTTTGTTGATAATGGGGCTGTGACGACGTGTGGCATCGTGGTCAAACTCCAGGATTCTTCTTCCGTCAGGTGTAATGCCAATCGCACGGAAGGTAAGGCTTTTTCCGACGCCCGGCATGTTTAGCACACTGCGGTCGGTTCCCAGGAAGGGAACGTTAAGCTCTTCCCGGAGTGAATTGATATTATCGCCGATTTTTTCAGCGTTCTCAGGGAAGTGGGTAATGCTGTCGCGGTATTCTAAAGGAATGTTCCCAAAGCATTTTTCTTCATAAAGTTCCTGAACAACGCGGGCGTTAGTGGCGAAGTTGTGCTTATTCTCACGGAATCCTTTCACAGAAAAAGTGTAGTAGGTCAGCACACCGATGTCGTTGAGCGCTTTTCTCAGCTTAGCGGAGTGCCCCCTGCGTGAGGCTGCCGTTGTAAACACCTGCTGATTGGTTACCATCCATCCTGCTTCGTGAAACATTTTCACAGCCTTCCGTACTTCGGGAGTGATTTCCATGGCCGATTGGAAATGTGTTTGAATGACGAACTGGCGGATCCCGGCATGCTGTGCCTTGTCTTTGAACTTTTTGAGGATGTCTGTCAATTCCTTGGTGACCCTTTGCGGGATGTAAACGGGGAGGCGCGTCCCCAGCCTTACGCGGCGCATCTCAGCATACTTTTCTCCATCCTTACGGCTTTTGTTGGCTTCTCTTTTCCGGAGAGCCATTTCATAAACCTCGTTCAGGATTTTTTCGAGTGAGCGGTCGCCACTCATCAGGGCATCACCGCCGGTGATAAGAATATCGCGCAGTTGCGAGTCTTCCTCAAAATACTGCATCAGCCGCGTAAGCTTGTCGGCCCATTTTTCCTTCGGCTTCAGCTTGTCCAGGTCAAAATTGAGGTGTCCGCTCTGGAAATCATACATCCGTTGGCATGAAACACAGAGCCCACCACAGGCACGTCCTACAGTATCGGGTATCAGAATAGACACCTCAGGGTAGCGCCGGTGGATGTTGTGCTCCATCGGAAGGACCCATCCGGCGGCATTGGGCTCACCCGGCTTTACAATGTCTTCCTTTTCCCAGGCATGGATGTTACCGAACTCATCCACCAGCTCCTGCGAGTAAAAGATGTAATCGCGGATGGCGACATCGCTGTAGTCGTCATTGTACACATCTACCAAAGACAGGTAGTATGGGTTCACAAAAAATGGAATGCCGGCATCGCGTGCATGCTCCATCACGGTGATGGTATCCTTGCTGAGCGAAAAATCAAGCATCTCGTTGATGATTTCAGGTGAACGGAAAGCAAACACCAAATGAAATTTACTGGTATCCCACCATTGGGTAACCTTTTCGGCCTTTTCATCGGTGCTGAGGCCTTCTTCGAACTGAAACGAAGCGGACTTAAACGTTCCATCATCAATTTTTTCAACAATCTTACGGATGATTCTTTTTTTGTTCTCAAGACGTTTTTCTGCGATATGACGGTCAATTCCTGAAGGGTGACGCTGCATCCAATGTTCAACCGTCTCTTTGTCCGGCTTATTTTCGTGAAGCGTCCCTTTCAGTTGCCTGAAAAGGGCTATCATATCCAGGTAAAAGTGCGGTGTGGAGTGAGTGTCGAAATTATGATAATCGCCGTAGATAATATGGAATGGCTGGTTTGTAACTATTTCATTGTTGTTGTTAGGATCAACAAACGCTTTTCCGCTGTATTCGAGATAATCTGCTATTCTGATGGCGGCCAGGTCATTCCAGGAGATGGAATGGAGCGCTTTTTCGCCAGAGGTGCTATGTTGATAATATGCTTTGGCTTTTGGATGCTCGTCTAAATACGATGCGATCCATTTTTTAAGCTTTTCAATATATTCATTGACATTATCAGATCCCAGAATAAAATCATGAAGCTGAGCGTTTTCCTTTAGCAAAATATGAAAAAGCGACCTTTTATCATTCGCCGTATCCTTATCGTTAATGATATGCGATAACTTCGTGTGCGTACTATCTAACTGATGTATGTTGTTGTCTTGGAACATAATAAATTGATGTTAGTTAAATGACTAAAAATGAAATAGTTATAAAACCAGTGCAAAGATATGAAATTTTTCCCGAATATCAAAGAATATTGTTTACAAATATTGTTCTTAAATACTGAAAAACAGCATATTAAATATATAATCCAAAAATAATGCCTAAATTATTTAAGCACTTTTCAACGCGACATTAAAATCCTTTTTCTTATGAACAAGCAAACGCATCAGATATTCTGATATGGAAGTTAAGTTTGTGTTGTTTTTTAAGAGCTGTAAGCTTTATTGGTGAAAGCGTAAAGGATTTTATCAACATTAAAATTTCTATTGTTGTTTGAGGATTCCTGAATGGGGATAATAAATTTTTACCTTTGCAAAAGATTTTGCGGTTGCAGTTTACTGCATTAAAAGGGAACCGGGTGTGAATCCCGGACAGTTCCCGCTGCTGTAATTCGGTTGAAGTGCTGAAAAACGCCACTGTTCACACGGGAAGGCTTCAGCACAAAAAACGATGAGTCAGAAGACCTGCCGCGAAATAAGTATTCTGAGCTTTCGGGATAAAAGCGAAGAGTAAATTATACACACTATAATTTATTCCAAAACTTTTCCTGTGGGCTTAGGTGATTTGATGTTTCATTAAAAACCTAAACTCATGAAAATGAAAAATTTACTTTTCTTTCTTTTGGCA
>JAASSU010000399.1 GCA_021767705.1 Bacteroidota bacterium
CCTTAGCTGGCAGATTACCCCTTCCTTCAGGGCGGGCTTTTTCGAAGCCATCGTCTGGCAGAGAGAGAATGAGCAGGGTGAACGTGGCTTTGAGATCAATTACCTGAATCCGGTCATTTTTTTCCGTCCGGTAGAATTTGCCATCGGATCACCCGACAATGCGATGATGGGCATGGATATGGATTTCAGATTCAATAATCAGCTGCTATATTTTCAGCTCATGCTCGATGAGTTCAAATTTGAAGAGATAAGAGCGATGAACGGTTGGTGGGGCAATAAGCAAGCTTTTCAACTAGGGTGGCGATCTTTTGATGTTTTCGGTAAAGAGCATCTCAACATGCTGGCCGAGTACAATTACATCAGGCCATTTATGTATTCTCACCGCACCCCTTTTCAAAGTTACGGTCACTATAACCAACCACTGGCACATCCTGCAGGGGCCAACGTAATGGAAGCCCTCCTGCACCTTACCTACAGCAAAAACAGGTGGCACATCGCACTGAAGAACAGCTTCAGCATTTATGGCACCAGCCCGGAAGGGGAGAACTATGGTGGGGATATTTTCCTGGATTACAACACAAGAAGTAAAGAGTATAACAATTTTGTAGGGCAGGGTATTGAAAACCGTCTGTTCAACCATCAGCTTGAAAGTGCTTTCCTCCTGAGTAAAGAGAATAAATTAAATGTTTTCGCCCGTTTGACTTTCAGGAACCATCAAATTGAAAATGCCACCCAAAGAAATGCTTTCTTTCAGGTAGGAATCACAAATATATGGGGCAGTCCGGCGAATTCGTGGGTGGATTACTAAAAGCTTCTGCCCTAAATTCACTAATTTTACCGTCAAATTATTTTGATATGAATAGCAGAAAAAACTTCGCTCTGATAGGAGCTGCAGGGTATATCGCACCTCGACACATGAAAGCGATAGCTGAGACTAATAATGATCTGATTGCCGCGCTCGATCCTTTTGATAGCGTGGGGATCATCGACAGTTATTTTCCTGAAGCGAGGTTTTTTACGGAGCCGGAACGTTTTGACCGCCACCTGGATAAGCTCAGAAGAAAAGGAGAAGCTAAGGCCAACTACGTCAGCATTTGCTCGCCCAACTATCTTCATGATGCGCACATCAGACTGGCACTTCGCAACGAAGCTCATGCTATTTGCGAAAAGCCATTGGTGCTGAACCCGTGGAATGTGGAAGCACTTTCGGAGATTGAGGCTGAATCTGAGAAGCAAATTTATACGATCCTTCAGCTCAGGCATCATCCGGCTATCGTCGCCTTAAAAAACAAGGTCGACGCCAGTAAAAAGAACGAAAAATACGATATCGACCTCACCTACATTACCAGCAGGGGAAAATGGTACGATATTTCGTGGAAGGGGGACATTGCCAAGTCGGGAGGCGTGGCCACCAATATTGGCATCCATTTCTTTGATATGCTTAGCTGGATTTTTGGCCCTTTGCAGGAAAGCCATGTCCACCTGCACGACAAGCAAACAGCGGCAGGCTACATGGAAATGGAAAAAGCGCGCATTCGCTGGTTCCTGAGCATTGACTCCAACAACCTTCCTGATAAAGCAAAAGCAGAAGGTAAAAGAACGTTCCGCTCTATTACTGTTGAAAACGAAGAGATAGAGTTTTCAGGGGGGTTTACAGATTTACACACCCTTTCTTATCAGCATATTCTGGATGGAAAAGGGTTCGTGCTGAAGGATGCCTTTAACAGCATCACCATGGTTCATAAAATACGCAATGCTCCACTCACCAAATCAGGCGAACTGCATGAGTCCACACGGAGATTATTAAAAGCGTAAGAAAACTATTCGGCTGTTGCGGAAATATATTCCCGCCTGAGTTGAGTCTTGATACCAAAGCGAAAATACGTTTCGGATTCCTGTCCGGTGTTATTATAGAGTATGATATCCCCAAAAACCTGTAATCGTGTGGCCGGGTTCACAATATATCTGGCGGTAAACTGGTAAAACTCATGCGTTGTTCTTTGCGTAAGCTCACTGGCCGGCAAAAGGCGGTAATCAAGCCCGACATCTTTTCGCTGATGAATATATCGCGCCTCCACTTCTGCTCTGTTGATTCGGTATCCTGTTTCAAACAGAAGCTCCTGTGTTCCTGCGCCGGCAGCATGCCCCAGCGGCTGATTATAGTGGCTGAATGATTGCCGGGGATCCGCGTGCGTCATGACAGCACTGCCCGTCTCCGACCACTCCCCGGTCAGTTTAAAACGGGTAGTACGGTATTGCAGTGAGCTCAGAAAACCGAGGCCTTCTTTTTCCGTATTGTCTGCCACCATTTGAAAATATGCCTGAAAAGATCGATTGAAGGTCAACAGAAAATCGAGACCTAAAAGAACATTATTGCTGCCATCCAATCCATACGCTAAAGCATTTGTAAGTATCACCGGATTCACATACTGCATTGAAAACTTCCTTTCTGATGAGTCGGCCACCTGGTAAACGGTGGCTTCAAAAAGCCCCATCCTGATAAAGTCAGTGACCTGATAACGGAGATAATGAACCGACACGCTTTTCTTCTGATAAGGGGCGGTGGAAGGGCGCTGAGATGTTTCCAGGTCAAAGACATTTCTCAGGTTGGGATTCTGCATACTGGCCGTCAGATGGAGATAATCAAGACGATTCTTTTTTATGTGAAGCCCCCCAAAGTAATAAGGCAGACTGTAATCAGAAAGAAAAAGACTTCTATTGCTTTCGCCGATAAACAGGTTATCATAGCCCAG
>JAASSU010000400.1 GCA_021767705.1 Bacteroidota bacterium
TCAGGAATGATAAAAGAAGCTATTGGAACAAAACCTGCCTCCTGCACCTGGGCAACTTTGTTTGGAATAGTATCTATTTCAGGATAAGCTTCATTCCAGAAATCATTGATTTCATCAGGACGTTCATCGGTTAACCATGAAGCCTCGCTGACGGCCATGTATCCTCCTGGTTTCAAAAACCTCCGCCAGTATTGGAGCCCTTTGACAAAACCGATGTTGTAAATCGCTCCTTCAGACCAAATCAAATCTAAAGATTCATCCCGAAAGGAAAGTTCTTCCATAGATCCGATGATGCCTTTCACTTTGTGCTGAAGATGCAGATTTCTGGCGTTCTCATTAAACAACTCTATAAATTCAGGAAATAAATCAATTCCTGTGATTTGTCCGGGAGTGTTTTGCGCCAGTGCCATGGTAGGAGCTCCTGTGCCACAACCCAGGTCTGCAATATGGGCATCCTGCGAAAGCGGAGGAATAAAGCTCAATGCTTTTAGCGTGTTTTCAGTACTTCCGGGCCCCTGACGTTCGAGACCGGAAAAATACTCACAGATTAAACTAAAGTCGAATTCGTGTATTGATTTGTTTTCTTCACTCATGATAATAAATATTTTGATATCAGTAAAACAGTGATATTCATCCTATAAAAAAAAAATTGCAAAAGCCCGGCAGGATATTGCCGGGAAAATCGGAAAGATAACCAAGGTATTAAACCTGGTTAATTAAAGCACACGCTCCGAATTCGATTTAATCATAAAACAATAATGTGATACCAAAAGTACGAATAATTCCTTAAATACTGGTATGCCGCGTGATAAAAACAGAACCTGAACTCTTGTTTTAAGGTAACATGTGGCTTGATCTAAAGTGGTACGCATTTTATTCTGCTTGACAACCCCAGACATCGTTGAAGTAATCAGCACAATGGTTGATCCGGCACTTGCTTAGGAATATTTCGTAACTTTGCGCTTCTGAAAATAAGAATAAAAAATTATGCTGGACAAGCTCCGAGAACTGTATAACAGGTATTATGAAATTGAGGAAATGATGGGTGATCCGGAGGTGATTTCGGACCAGAAGCGTTTTGTAAAGCTTAATAAGGATTACAAAGATCTGGAACCTATCGTTGAGGCGTATAAAAAGTATTCGGACATTATCGGGAATATTGAAACATCGGAGGAGATGCTGAAGACGGAGAAAGACCCGGAGATGAAAGAGATGGCCAAAGAAGAGCTGGATTCCCTGAAAAAGGAAAAGGAAGAGCTGGAAGAAAAAATTAAGGTGCTGTTGATTCCGAAAGATCCTGAAGATGATAAGAATGCCATTGTGGAAATACGAGCGGGTACAGGCGGTGACGAAGCGAGCATTTTTGCTGGCGACCTTTACCGGATGTACTCCAAATACATCGAAAACAAAGGCTGGAAAATGGAGCCGGTAAGCAGTACGGAAGGCACTGTTGGTGGATTTAAGGAAGTGATTTTCAACGTGATAGGACAGAACGTTTACGGCACCCTGAAATTTGAGTCAGGCGTACACCGCGTGCAGCGTGTTCCACAAACTGAAACACAGGGCCGCGTGCATACGTCGGCAGCCAGTGTGGCCGTGCTTCCTGAAGCTGAGGAGTTTGATGTGGAGATCAACGAAAGCGATATCCGCAAAGACACCTTTTGCGCCAGCGGACCCGGCGGGCAATCGGTGAACACCACCTACTCAGCTATCCGCCTGACACACCACCCAACGGGTATTGTGGTGAGCTGCCAGGATGAAAAGTCGCAGATAAAAAACTACAACAAGGCCATGCGCGTTTTACGCAGCCGTATCTATGAGTTGGAATACCAGAAGTATATGGACGAGATTTCGTCGAAAAGAAAAACCATGGTGTCTACCGGCGACCGTTCGGCAAAAATCCGTACCTACAACTACCCGCAGGGACGTGTTACCGACCACCGTATCAACCTGACGCTATATAACCTTCAGAATATTATTGGAGGTGATTTAGATGAAGTGATTGAAGCTATCCGTACGGCCGAAAATGCTGAGAAACTGAAAGAAACCGTTAACGAATAAACTATGAACCGTCAGCAGCTTTTCGATCTTATTAAAGAAAAATCTTCCTTTCTGTGTGTCGGGCTGGATTCAGACATCACACGTATTCCTTCGCACCTGAAAAAAGAGCCGGATCCGGTTTTTACATTCAACAAGCAGATTATTGATCAGACGCACGACCTGGCCATTGCCTACAAGCCCAACATTGCTTTTTATGAGAGTTTAGGTCCGAAAGGCTGGGAATCGCTGGCCAAAACCATGGATTACCTCGCCCCTTTGCGGGAAAAACTGTTTCTGATTGCGGATGCCAAGCGCGGCGATATCGGCAATACCAGTAAGCAGTATGCCCGTACCTTTTTTGAAAAGGAAGCTGCCGGACTGGATTTTGACGCGGTTACCGTGGCACCCTACATGGGCAGCGATTCGGTGGAGCCTTTTCTCGGTTACCCGGATAAATGGGTTATCCTTTTGGGATTAACTTCTAATAAAGGAGCTTATGATTTTCAGCTTAAGAAGCTGGATGGTGAAAATGGCAATCAGAATTTGCTGTACGAGGAAGTGCTTGAAGAGTCGCAAAGCTGGGGTGATGCCGATCAGATGATGTATGTGGTGGGAGCTACCAAAGCATTTCGCCTGAATGACATCCGCGAAAGCGTACCCGAGCATTTTTTACTGATCCCCGGAGTGGGAGCACAAGGCGGATCACTCGA
>JAASSU010000401.1 GCA_021767705.1 Bacteroidota bacterium
GGATTCTTAAGTTTGAGACCAAGGTAGGTTGTCGTTAAATTTGCCATAATTATCTTGTTTATTTTAATATCAAAAATACTTTTTTAAAAAAGCTTTTCCTAACCTTTTCTGATAAAAAGTTTTTCAGCCCATTATGCTTACTTCTGTTTTCAGAAAAGGGAGCTCTTATTTGTGGTTTTCCCTAAGCAAATCGTTTATGATTTTCACCGGGTTAAACGTGATGATGGGGACCTCCACAAAAACGGTGATCCAGTCGGCCATCGCTCCGTTCCATAATCCCGGAAGCTCCTGCGCCTTGAGCTTTTTCCCGTCCTTCGATTTTTCGCTGATAAACCCGGTGGAAGGGTCTACGAACTGCTTCAGATTAAAGGGCTCTCCTTTAAAGTCATTCAATGCGCAAACCAGGTCTACCGGATTGAAGTGCGTTGCTTGTGAGGCAATGGAGGCCTGCTTTTCGTTATCAAAGTCAATCTGTGCTTTTTCAATGATTTGAAGCGATTCTTTGCCGCTGGGCTCCTGTATCCAGAATGGGCCGCCGCCGGGCTCCCCTTCATTCTTCACCATGCCACAAACCCTTACCGGGCGGTTGAGCTGATTAAAAAGGATATCCACCCGCTCGATGTACTCCTTCTTGCCGAAAGCCTCTTTATTGTTGCTGATAAGCAGATCTTTTTCCGCGAAAGCGCGCATCTCTTCAAGCTCTTGCTCGGTGGCGCTACCCTCATTTAGCAGCTCCAGATACTCATCAATCTTTTCTTTGATTTTAAGAAGGTAGCCGCCAATGACTTTCTTATACTTGTAGGTATGGGGCTTGAGGCGGTCGGGAACAATGTTGTCGATGTTTTTGATAAAGACAATATCCTCTTCGAGGTCATTCAGGTTCTCGATCAGTGCACCGTGACCACCGGGCCTGAACAAAATTGACCCTTCCTTATTCCTAAAAGGCTCATTGTCAGGAGTAACAGCGATGGTGTCTGTTGATGGCTTTTGCACCGAATAATTGATACCAAAACTTACCCTGAACTTGCTTTCATACTTGACCTTTTTTTGGTTGACGGCGTGCTTGAAGGCGTCCATGTGCTCAGGAGATACTGTAAAATGCACTTTGACCTTGCCTCTGGCCGATTTTACGTAGTTGGCACCCTCCACCAGGTGCTCCTCCAGCGCCAGTCGCGGTCCGCCTTCGTACTGATGGAATAGGAGCAGGGCCTTGGGCTTGTTGGCATAATCGAGTCCTTTGCTGGTGAGAAGGTACTCGAGCACCAGTTTGAAATACTGCTTTTTCAGGCATTCTTCAAGCTGGTGACCTGAGTTGCGCATCACTCTCTTCAGCTCGCCGTAGAAGGCAAACTCCTCAATATGATCAAGAAAGTACTTTACGGAATTGAATCCCTTTTGGTTATCAAGCTCTTCAAGGTCTTCGTCTGAACCAGTGTAGTTTTGCATGAAGGCATACAAATCCTTAAACATCCTGGATGCCGCCCCTGATGCAGGCACAAACTTGATGGTGTCGAAGTTTTTTATCGCTCCGTCGTAATAGTTTACAAGATCTTCGGTTTCCTTTTCAGAAAACTTAAAGATTCCGTCGCTGATTGTGGCCGGACGCACCAGCCTGATAAACGGGAATCCCTTTTCGAAGTTTAATATCTGTTCATCGATTTTCTCTTTGTCGATGTTTTTGTCTTTAAGTTGCTGTAAATCGCGTTCGCTAAGGTTTATCATGGTTATTTGTTTTGGTCGATTTGCTTAAGCAGTATTTCGATAGATTTATTTAGCTGTGGATCTTCTCCTTTGGCTTTGCTGTCAGGAGCATTATCAAGAATAACATCCGGCACGGCCGGGTCGTGTTCCATATTTTCTCCGGTTGCTTTCACATTCCATGCCCTGAACGGCAGTCTGACATAAGAACCGTCAACGAGGCCCACGCCGCTAGTGGAAATTACAGCGCCAAAGGTTGGTGTGCCAACCAGTGTGCCAATGTCCAGGGTTTTGAAGGCGTGGGAGAATATCTCGGCGTTCGAATAACTGTTTTGGTTACAGAGAGCTACCGAAGGGCGTGTCCACGGGAAGAACGGAAGCCTTTCCCCGAAAGGGTATATATCCCTGTATTTCTCATTGTTCTTTTCCAGGTTGTCGGTGGCGCCCCGGGGAATGGTGTAGGCATGCTGCCGCACATCAAGGATAGCCATCAGGTAGTCGGTGGTCCAACCACCGCCATTGAATCGGACGTCTACTACAAGTCCTTCTTTATCGTAGGCCGAGGCTGCAAGTTCGCGCTCAAAAGCTTCGAAGCTGCTCCAGTTCATCCCGCGGATGTGGATGTAGCCCAGGCGGCCTTCCGATAGCTCTTCGGTGAGCTCCCGCCGCTCCTCAACCCAATCGAGGTAGCGCTGTGTGCGGATGCTGCTGGTGGGTCTTATCACTACTTCGCGGTCCTCTCCGTCGCGTTCCACCATCAATATCACCTGCTCGTTGGCTTTGTTATTCAACGGGTGATAAAAGTTGTGGTGCAGGTTTACCTCCATGCCGTCCACACGTTTAATCAAATCACCCTTCATCAGAGTGCTGGCATCGCGGGCGGCAGGCGTTTGGGCTAAGACTTCCTTTACAAGGATACCGTCTTTTTCTGGCGCGATGTCGATGCCCAACAGCCCGGTTCTTGTTTTATTGGTTTCATACCTTTCAGGATTATTCCGCAGCCCCATATGGCTGGCATTTACCTGCCCGAGCATCA
>JAASSU010000402.1 GCA_021767705.1 Bacteroidota bacterium
GTTTGGTTTAATTGTACTTTCTCTCACGTTGATATCAGCATGGATTTTTGCTACTACTTTTATATTCTACCTGGCGTCCATCAAAAAAACGAAAGGCTTTAAGCGGATAATCTATGGTTTGGGAGCAATAAGCCTCCTGGTTTTAAGTCTGACGACAAATTGGCTTTATGCCTTCCTGTTGTTACAGTATCTTGTAATTGGGGTATTTGCTTTCCACCCAAAACTGAAGGTGAATATATATTACATTCTCGTGCTGATTTTGGTAAGCGCGCTTGGGTATTCCGTCATTATCGAAAAGTTGTATTACGATAAGGATAAAAACATTATAGATCTCAGGGCGATGCAGATTTTAAACAATCGCGATAAGCTACTGGAAGCCCGTATATCTGATCGTATTCCAAAGATACGGCAGGATTCAATTGTAAAAGCTGCCATAAACCAAAAGGAGATAGACTACAAGAATGTGGAAAAATATGTCGCAGAAAACTATTTTTCATTCCTGAAGCAGAACTATGAAACAAATCTTACCTTGTGCGATTCAACCACGCAGCTATTGGTAGACTTTGAAGAAAACGCCACAGGGTGCTATGGTTACTTTGATGGAATCGTGAAAAAGATGGGGCGAAAATCATTGACGAAAGGCTTGTACTATATCGATGATGGCGACGCCGTGAGAAATTATCTTCTTGTGGTTCCGGTGAATCGTGAACAAAAGCTTTTTGTGGATATTTTTGAGAAAAACAGCCCTTTTACACAAGGTTACCCTGAGCTTCTGGAGATGGATTCGGATAAAAAGCGTTTAGCCGACAGGTTTGATTATGCTATTTATTGGGATGATGATTTAATAAGCAGCTTCGGAGATCATAGTTATCCGCTGGTGTTTAATGAGGATGAGCTGATGAAGGAGCCCACCATCGCAAATCACCTTTTCAGGGATGGACGGAAAAAAATTGTCATTACGCTCGAGCGAAATCATTTGACCAATGCCATTGCCGGAACATCGTATCTTTTTATTGCCTTCGGATTAATTTTCTTCTTCTTTTATTTACTCATTATTCAACGAATTTCCCGCGAATATTTAAATCGTTTCAGGAACCGTTTGCAAGCTTCTATTTTTTCTATTTTGCTGCTTACTTTTGTGGTTATCGGATACTTTATGTTTACTCATATCGTCCATCAAAACACCGAAAAGAATGTAGCCAACCTTCAGCAGCTTTCACATTCCATCCTGATTGAACTTGAGCATAAGTTCTCGCAGTTTGATGATATTGATGAGGCCGAACAACAATATACTTTCAGTCAGTTGGTAAAGTTTTCTAAGGTGTTTTTCTCTGACATCAACCTTTACGATCCGGCAGGTAATCTGGTGGCTTCTTCCAGGCCCCAGGTTTTTGAGCGCAATATTATCAGCGATCGCATTCACAAGGAAGCTTTCGTGAAACTACGAAACCAAAGTTTACGGATGTTTATCATGCGTGAAAAAATCGGGAACTACGAGTTTCTTTCTTCCTATTTCCCGCTAAGGAACTATAATAACGATATTATTGCTTATGCCAATCTGCCTTATTTCGCAAGACAAAAGCGTTTAACCGAAGAGATTGCCGACTTCCTGACAACGTTTATTAATATCTATGTGGTGCTTACGGTGCTGTCGCTCTTCCTTATTTGGGTAACATCAAATTACATCACCAAGCCCATGGAAACCATTAAAAAGTCATTGAGGCAAACCAAGCTGGCGAAGTCAAATATCAAGATTGAAATGAACCGAAAGGATGAAATTGGTGAGCTGGTGCAGGAATACAACAGCATGGTGGATGAGCTTGAACAAAGCGCTAAAAAGCTGGCGGTTTCAGAGCGCGAATCCGCCTGGCGCGAAATGGCCAAGCAGGTGGCACACGAGATTAAAAACCCGCTAACACCTATGAAGCTCAGCGTGCAGCACATCAATCGTGTGATTAACACCAACGATGAAGAGAGTAAAAAAGCCCTCAAACGCTTTACCGATAATATGATTGACCAGATTGAATCGCTATCAGAGATCGCTTCTGCTTTTTCAGACTTTGCTAAAATGCCGGTCATCAAGTTGTCGAAAGTGGATGTGTACAAGGTGGCATCAAACACTATCTCCCTGTTCGAGGGACTGCCCAATATTGATATTCAGTTTAGTGGTGAAACGGCCTTTATCAAAGGTGATGAAAAGCAACTGAGAAGGGTTTTTATTAACCTGCTAAAGAATGCGGTGCAAGCGCTGGAGGATGTGAGCCATGGAAAAATTGACGTAATTATTACAAAGCAGGATGAACAGGTTATCGCCTTGTTTAAGGACAATGGTAAAGGAATTCCCGCAGATAAAATCGATAAGATATTTTTGCCCAATTTCACAACGAAATCCAGCGGAACAGGACTGGGGCTGGCCATGGTAAAAAACATTATGACTAACTTTGGCGGGACAATAGAGCTGATGGAAACAAGTGAAAAGGGCACTATATTCCGGTTAAGTTTCCCGGAAATGGATGAAACAATAGCAGAGAATGAGTAAGAGTGTAAACCCGCTGAAGCGATTGGCTGGAGAAACAGCCGTTTATGGAATGGGTACGATTGTGCCCAGGTTATTGAACTATCTTCTTACACCGTTCTTTACCCGGATTCTCATAAAATCGGATTATGCCATTATTACTGAGCTCTATTCCTGGATTGCTATTCTTCTGGTGATTACCACCTA
>JAASSU010000403.1 GCA_021767705.1 Bacteroidota bacterium
ATTGCCTTGCGGCGGCTAAAGCTCAAGACCTATCATCGTCTCGACAGTACTTTCCAGGTAATGAGAACCGGATATCAATTGTTATTAAGCGGTGATACCACAAATAACACACTGAAAATGACCGGTGTGGCTTTTTTCAACAAGAAAATCTACCAAAGTGCTATTGAATTACTCTCGCTGCTGCCCGAAGAGCAGCTCACACCCAGCATCCTCTACTATTTGGGAATCAGCTATCGCGAACAGCTATATTTTGAGAAATCAAAAGCTGCGCTCGATCAAGCCATTAAAAAAGGAATACCTTCACATTTCGAACGCTACTTTATCCACAAAAGCCTGACGCAGCTGGCACTCGATGACTTCGAAGGCGCGGTAAAAACCTGCGAAAGAGGACTGGAAATCACGAAAAAAGATGCGCTGTTCTTTCACCTTGCGCGTGCCTACGATTCGTGGTATAAAGACAAACAACCGGCTATCCGCTACTATGAAAAGTACCTGCAATCGCCGGAGGCCATACCTCTTTACCGTAATTACTCCGAAACCCGCATTAAAAACCTCCGGGAAAGCGAGCACTTTAACGCCCCGGATTCGCTTTCAATCGATTAGATATATTTTATCTTCACTTCTTTAAGGAATTTATCTTCCAAAAGACGGGCGATTCGTTTCACTACCGTTCGGCGGATTTCAAGCTCTACCGGAAGGTTTGGATCCTGGTGCGCGATGTTAATGCGCGTCCCAATAATAAGATGAATCTCATCACTGTCAAGAAAACTTCTGACAATCAAATCAGCAGGGCCTTTTCCGAGGGATGTTTTGTTGCTGTAATTTTTCAGGATCTCGGTCACCTTACTCAGCGTTAAAATTCCTTCAGTAACCAAATCAATCCCTTCCATGTAAGACACCGGCGGCAAGTCAGGATCAGGAAACTCAAAGCTGTCTTCGATTTCCTTATCCAGCTCCCTCGAGACAATGTCGGCCGTAGTAGCCCCACTGATGATGATTTTCCCGTCAAACTGCCTCACTTCATTCGCGAGCTTCGTATCATTTTCCTTCTCATAAGGAGGGCCGGTACAGAGCAGCAAACGCCTTGGTTTTCTGAAATAAACCACGGCACAGGAGGTGTCATCCTTTGAGTAATAATTATCGTTTTTATGCGCGATATTCACCACCTTACGCGCCAGCAGCTCAGCAGATATGGTTGGATCATTGGATATCAGCTTCTCCACGAATTTCACAAGGTTTTCATCGCCCCAGCCAAAAGGATAGGTCCCCATGCCCAGTCCGGATTGGGTAATGCCATCCGTAGTGATAAGAACGCGATCCTCAAGCTGCGCATTAAAGCGGTATGTGCGCAATTCCTTCCCTTTATTTTTTTCGGATTTCAGGACCACTTTCTCCCACTCATGCTTCTTGAGTTTATTTCCATGAAAAATGTGGGTGGCCGGATTATCAAACTCCAGGATAGTAGTATTGCCGTTATCCTCAATATCAAGGATGGTGAAAGTAGCGTAACTGATTTTCCTGACGCTGTCGACGGGCAACGTGTTCATGATAATCTCAGCAATACGTTCAATGTTTTTATGCTCCTGCGTAAAGTTCAGGGCCATGGTGGCGGTGAGGGTGGCCAGGATATTGGCTTTCACCCCATGCCCAAGGCCGTCGGACAACACCACAATCGTGCGCTTTTCCTCCTTGATGCGGCGCGTCAGAAAAACATCGCCGCAAATGCGCTCCCCCTGGTGGTTTTTCGACTCGTGCTTGACTTCAATGTAAGGGTAGTTGCTCATTTCTGCTTTTTCTTATCGTAAGTGTAAGCTTCAATAATGGAATTGAGCATCTTTTCGGTCTTGGCAGCGCCCTCACCTAAAACAAACCCGATTTTCTGCACCAGCTCAAGGTTTTGATCAATGACCTCGCTCACGCGGTTTACCACTTCTTCTTTTTGAACTTCAGGCATCTGAAGGTCTCTAATCACACCGCCTACCATTTTTCCTTTCTTGATAGAAAAGATGGTCACATTCAAAAGCTCCTCATTAAAATGCACATCGCGGTTATGGATGGTTTGGTGATTGCTCAACACATAAGAAAAAAGGTTGTAGAACTGGTATGGCAGAAGCGATTTCAGATCTGCCCCTACCAGTCCGGGAATAATTTCGTTGATCTCGCGGGCATCATCACCCATAATCTCGATAAACTTCTTGTTGGACTGTACGATTTTCAGCTTGTGATCCACTACCACCACACCGGCCGAAAGCTCCTGCAAAACAGCAGAAGTAGTCTCCAATGACTCCTGGCTCTTCTGCTGCTCCTCGCGTGCCTTGGCTTCTGACACTTTTAGAGCCTTCTGAGTTTGAGACAACTTCTCATTGGTTTTCTTCAGGGTGGTGATATAATCTTTTTTGTTATTCAGGGAGTGCTGAATACACATATCGGTTTTAGCCAAGCCATTGGCCACCGATTCGGCAAAATCCCTGCACGAATCATAGCCACATGCACCGCAACCTGCACTGTGATCAGTATTTCCCTTGCCTATCAGTTTCAGTACTTCCTGTACCTTTTCCTCGCGAGGCTTTGGCAATCGCTGATCGTCCTTTTGGTATGACCGGCTGCAATCGAGCTTCATGTAGTGGTCGATATCTTTCTGCCAGCCTTTTTTATCAAAATCTTTCAGTCGTTTCCGCGAATAACTTGTCACCATAGAACGCCGGTAAATCGGGTTGCC
>JAASSU010000404.1 GCA_021767705.1 Bacteroidota bacterium
CAGTTTCATCCACGTTAAATACCACTTCCTTTTTAGTCATGTTGTAGGCCGGTATTCCGTAAATGTAGCGTTTGCTCTGTTTGTTGATGGAAATTTCGCTGAGGTGGTGGTGCTTGCGACTGTCATCCACACGGTTGATTTTTTCGAAAGAAGATGACTCCAATGGAGAGCTGTTCAGCTTGAAATCCCTGATTTTGCGATCCACTGCCATCCGGGTGGCCTGATCGGCGGTAAGGTAGGCTATGGTTTGTGTGCGCTTTTCGCGATTTTCTTTATAGATTTTATTATCAAGGGTTTCCGCATCATCCTCCCGGGCGTTTTCTATTGTTTTGTAGGCTTTTGCTTTAGGTTTATCGGCAAGCTTTACTTTCACAGCATCTTCATTCAGCGTTTTATTGTAGAAGCTTTCGTTGTTGCGTACCTGCTTTTCACCAGACATTCGCAGGTAAAAAGGTTCGTATTCTGCGTTTGCATTTTCTTTGCTTTGTGCCGACACCTTTTCAAGGATTTGATTGCTGTACTGCCATATTCCTGAGGTGTTTTCGTTGCCATTGGTTTTGATGTCTACGCCCACTTTCACCAAGTTGCCGGCGCCCACTTCACCGGAGAGGCTGAAGCCACCTACGGCAGGGACAGCCTTGCTGCCTCCCACGCTTTTCACAAAGCGGTCATATACCACCCCGATATCCCCGCGATGTGCCCTGAAAGCACCGCTGAGTCCGGATCCACTCACATTAAACACATCGTAAGTATAGTTTGGAATCGGTAATCCTGGCTTGCTTGGATAATACTTGCCTTCTTTTTCTCTTTTGAAATCAAGAAGGGCGTCCTTTTTATTGTTAGCCTTGTCGGAATAGAAATATCCGTAAGCGGGCACGGATGTTTGTTTTGTTTTTAAATGTTGTTGTGAGTAATAGCCCGTAAGGCTTGCACTGGCAAAGGTTCCGAATGCTTCCCCTCCGGCAGCGAAGGCAAAGGATCCCTGTGTGGAAATCATCGGCATTTCGATTTTTGGCGTGTAGGATTTATCAGCAAAGGTGTTGAATTTGGCTCCGTAGCTCTCTTCGCTGTTTTTTGCTGAGGCTACCATGTTGATGCTCTTTAAACCTGAAAGGGAATTGAAAGTACTGTTAAGGCTCACGCTCTCAAGACCAAGCATATTCTCTGAGTAAGTAACCGAAGGACTTATGCTCACGCCGTTTTTGTGCGATCCGGCGTTTAGCCCCATGGAGGCTGTAAATTTTCCTTTGGATGCTGATCCGACCGAAATAGAAGGGGAGAGGGAGTAGTTTAATCCAACACCCTGGTAGGTATCATAGAACAGTCCGAGGTTGGCTCCGATGCCTGCTCCCAGAGCATCCAGCCCGAAAAGTTCGAGGTTGATGCCACCACTTAATCCGGCTTTGATGTTGGGTTTGGTGTTAAGCTTCTTGTTGATTTTATCTTCCCCGTTGAAATCATCAGGCAGGCCGCGTATACTGCGGCTGATGGATCCGGGGTTGAGTGTCCAGCCCAGTCCGACCCACGAGGCTTCCTGGTCCATCGAGATGTCGGCATTGTAGGAAAGCGAAAGCGGGTAGTCGCCCACCTCCATAATCGGGATGCTGTAGTCGAGATTTCCTGTAAAAGGATCGACCATTTTTCCGGAAGTGATCTTGCTGGGCGAGTTCACTTCGGGAGCTGAGGGGCCACCCGTCAGTGCAAAAAGCTGCTGCGGCCTGAGCATCCCGCCAAGGAACAAAACAGCCAGCGTTATAGAGAATCCTTTTTTGTGTTTCCTGATAAACTTAAAAGGCTGAAAACTGATGTCAAACATTTTTGATAATATCGTTGGTCTCATAGTCATCTTGATTTCTTCCGTTAGTTTTTTCTTTACCATCTTACTGATAATCTGGAATTAAGAATGTATTCATTAAAGTCGTAAACCGGCATCATCATGTCGTCGTAGTAGTTGTTATCGAAACTGAGTTCGAATGTAAAGTGGTTGGCAAAGGAATAATCCACATCCATAAATGCACCAATCTTTTCATTTTGATCCGAGCGTGTTTTGTAGTTGCCTCCCACGCTGATATTTAATTTCTTAAATAGCTGAAAAGAGGCGGATAAATCTGAGATGATCAGCTCCGAATCCTGCTCTTGCATCACTTCGTCTACATAATTCACGTTAAGTGACAGCGAGAGCGGAAATGAAAAGCTGACCAGTTGGTTGAAAAGGTAATTCGCCACCTTGTAATTCGGTCCGTTTTCCTGCGACGATTCCGCCTTGTTAAGGTTGTAGCTCAAGGTGTTGGATAAGGACAGTTTTCCGATTTTGTAGCTGTAATTTCCGTTTATCATAAACTCAGATGTGCTGTTGTCGATAGATTCTTTGTCCTGGATCCCTTCCGCATAGCTTACGCTGATATTCGGGAAGTTGGTAAAGCCCATACGCAGTTTACCTCCCTGGCGTTCATAATGCGTCAGGCCATCCTGCCACAAACGTGTGGTACTTTCATTTTTTCTGAACAAGCTCACGGTGAGGCTTCTTGAAAAAAGCTTCTGAGAAATCTCGGCGTTGTAGGTGAATACACCACGACGGAGGTTGGGTGCCCCAAAGGAATTGTAGACCGGGTCGATGTTGCGGAGGTAACCAGACAGCACGGTGTTGTTTTTAAACATTTTGATAGCCCCGCGCACATCGTAAGCCAATCCAAACTTTGTGGAAACATTCGGCTC
>JAASSU010000405.1 GCA_021767705.1 Bacteroidota bacterium
TCTGATTTTGATGAGAAACTCGATGGGCCTGTGAGCCTCTACAGTCAGACCACCATGGATACAGATCGTTACGAGCATGTCCGGTCGCTTTTAAAGCAGCGCATGCGGAATCCGGAGTTGCTTAAAAGCCATAACACCATTTGCGGTCAAATGAAAAGAAGAAAGCCAGCCCTGAAGGAGTTTGCCCGCAATCATGATGTAGTGGTTTTTGTTTCCGGAAAGAAAAGCTCAAACGGAAAGTTTCTTTACACAGTGGCCAGTGATCAAAACCCACAAACCTATTTTGTTTCATCAGCCAAAGAACTGAAGAATGAATGGTTTAAAGGGGCAAAAAGCGTTGGAGTAAGCGGTGCCACAAGCACCCCGCAATGGCTGCTAAAAGAGGTGGCAGAGGAAATCCGGGCGAAAAGTAAAATGGTTGATTAGTGAAATAGTTAATTAGGGAATATTAAGAGTCAAGGATAATTTGAACGTCTTTACTAATTAACAAATTAACAACAATAACAGTCGGAAGTGCTCTTGGAAGAGATTTGATCTTCTGAGTGCATAAAAAAACAAGGACGAATACATGTATTTAAAGCAACTGAGGTTAAATAATTTTAAGAATTACAAGGAGTCGGATTTTGTTTTTTCTCCGAAAATCAATTGCATTGTAGGCAACAATGGCGAGGGAAAGACCAATGTCCTGGATGCGATTTATTACTTGTCATTCTGTAAAAGCTACTTTAATCCTGTTGACTCTCAGAATATTTTGCATGATGCAGATTTCTTTGCGATAAACGGCCAGTATGAATTGGTCAGCGAGAGCCCCGATGCGGTCAGTTGTCAGTTGAAGCGTAATCAGAAAAAGAAGTTTAAGCGCAACCAGAAGGAGTATGATCGGTTGGCCGACCATATCGGGCTGATTCCATTGGTGATGATTTCGCCTTATGATCGCGACTTGATAAATGATGGGAGCGAGCTCCGCCGAAAGTATATCGATGGTGTGATTTCTCAATACGATAAGTATTATCTGGATAACCTTCTAAACTACAACAAGGCACTGGCGCAGCGAAATTTCCTGTTAAAGCGTTTTGCTGAGACAGGCCGCTATGATGCCTCCTCGCTCGAAATCTGGACGGCCAAAATGATTCCGCTGGCCAACAAAATATACGACAGTCGCAAAAGGTTTATAGAAGATTTTATTCCGATTTTTCAAAAATACTTCGACTTCATCGGCGAGCAGCATGAACAGGTGAGCATTGAATACTCCTCCCAGCTTCATGAACAACCGGTTGATGAGCTTTTAGATGGGGCTTTGCAAAAGGACCGGGCGGTGCGTTACACTACTGCGGGAGTACATAAAGATGACCTGGATTTCAGGATTGCAGGGCACCCGTTGAAGAAGTTCGGATCGCAGGGGCAGCAGAAATCGTTTGTGATTGCCATAAAGCTGGCGCAGTTTGACTATATCCGGGAGATTAAAAAGAGCAAGCCCATCCTGCTTTTTGATGATATCTTTGACAAGCTGGATGAGAACAGGGTGTCGCAGCTCATTAAACTTGTGAGCCAGAACAGTTTCGGACAGGTTTTTATCACCGACACACAGCCCGACCGCATTGCCAGGGTGTTTGATGCTGTGGATAGCGAGCACCGGGTGTTTTACATTAAATCGGGGAACATAGAAAAGGAGAGCGATGGTATATAGAGAATCGAACGAACAATCGTTGAAAGAAGTAATTGAGCAATTGCTGAAAGCATACAGGATTGAAGGTAAGGTGCATGAGCACATGCTCATCTCCAAATACCCTGAGGTGGTAGGGCCTATGATATCGCGCTATACCGAACACCTGCGTATCCGCAACCGCACACTATTTCTGACTATCAATTCTTCGGTGGTGAAGAATGAACTCAGCTATGCCCGCGAAAAACTTACAAAATCGCTTAATGATGCCGCCGGAAAGGACGTGATTGATAAAATTGTAATAAAATAGACTGACCTGATATCAGCGGTCTACTGAAATTTACTTCACCTTAAAATCAAACATCTTTTTGTCTTCCAGATATCCCTGGAGGTGGTCACCAATTTTTACCGGACCCACTCCCGCAGGTGTGCCTGTATAGATAACATCCCCAATCTTCAGTGTCATGTACTTCGACAGGTACGAAATGAGATAGTCGATTGTGAAAGTCATGTTCCCGCTGTTACCCGTCTGTGCACGCTCGCCGTTAACATCCAGATAGAAGTTGATGTCTTTCAGGTCTTCAAATTCATCTTTCGAGACCCATTCGGCCAGGACGGCGGAATGATCAAAAGCCTTAGCCTTTTCCCAGGGCAACCCTTTTACTTTAGCTTCGCGCTGAATGTCGCGGGCTGTGAAGTCAATCCCAAGTGAGACTTCGTTATAGTAAGTGTGAGCGAATTTTTCTTCGATGTTTTTTCCCACTTTGTTGATGCGCACTACCAGCTCCGTCTCGTAGTGGATTTCATCCGAAAACTCCGGGTAATAGAAAGGGCGGTTTTTGAGCAGTAAGGAAGTGTCGGGTTTAAGAAAGTAAACCGGTGAAAATGGCACTTCGTTGCCTAATTCTTTCGCATGTAACACGTAATTTCTTCCAATGCAAATAATCTTCATAGCAGTCTGGTATTGTTTGTCATTAATAAAACGTGGGATGTGATTTTGTTTGATCCTCGGGCAAATTTACGCTTTCTGGGGCAA